>NZ_JBVVQQ010000053.1:0-18052 GCF_055811135.1 Mesorhizobium sp. WSM4817
AGCTGCTCGGGATCGAGCGCATCGGGCGCCACGACAACTTCTTCGAACTCGGCGGCCACTCGCTCCTGGCGGTGCAGGTACTCAGTCGAGCATTAGACGTTGGGCTGACCTTTAGCGCCGCCGACCTCTTCCGAGCCCCGGTTCTGAAGGACCTTGCATCGGAGGCTCATTTGGAGTCACAGCCTAGCAGGGCGGGAGTGATTTCCATTCAAGCAACCGGATCGCAGCCACCGCTGTTCTTTGTCCCCACAGGTTTAGGCGATTATTCCTATGTCGTCGGTCTGGTGGAGGAAATGGACGTAGACTGTCCCGTCTACGCTCTGCCATGGCCCCCCTTCAATAACCTTTGTCCACCAACTCTTGAGGCGATAGCCGCGGAGGCCATCGTGGCAATTAGAAAGATCCAGCCGCAGGGTCCGTATCGCTTCGCTGGATACTCATCAGGCGGGATTTTGGCTTACGCCCTAGCCCAGCTTTTGCTCGGTCTCGATGAAGATATATCTTTCATGGCGTTGATCGATGTTACGCTACCTGCAAACGTGACAAATATATCGACCATCCAAATGGTGCGAGACGTCGTGCTCGACTCTTTTGAACCCTTAGATGATGAGAGCTTCGAAGTGTTGGAGCAATTTGCTGGACAAAGTTCGATCCCTCAGCTTCTTCAAAAGGGGCAGCAAATTGGAGCAATAGCTCTGGATCGCAATCTCCATGACGATGTTTTGATGTATGAAAGGACCGCCCGGTTTCACGAGGCGCTGCAGGCGTACCAAATCCCAACCTTGCCAATTGAGATACATCAGTTTTATGCCGCCGAGGCTCTCTTCAGTTCTCGGGCACGACAAGCTGAGAGTTCGTTATGCCCGGAGGCAAGTTCGCCTATGCGCGGCTGGGACCGGGTCTTGAGTCGAGGGGCCATTACTGCCGTACCGATTGGAGGCGACCACGTGACGATGATGAGTGTTCTGGAAAACCGCAAGGCTCTGGCCCGAGCTATTTCTACGCGCTTAGCCGGGGGTTCTTGAAAAAGATCCCTAGCGAACTGCACCGAAGGTTCTGGCACCCAGACGAGGTTCAGTCTCGGATCGCGACAATCCCCAAATGTCGGAGAGTTCTGGCTCGGCGATCCAAAGATGGGAAGCATATGTGGTCTGGCGCCGTTGCTGATCGACGCCCGGGTCGAGCAATTCCAAGGCCAAGCTGCATTGGCTGAGCTTCTCATCCGAAAAGCTGAAAGCGACCAGATAGAATGGAGACTATCACGATTGATCAACAGAACATCCTCGTCGGCATCCGTTCAATAGCACCGGCTGACGACTCCGCCTTGTACGCTTCCGAAGTTACCTCGTTGGGACGCGCTGTTATCAAAGTTCGCCGCCAAAGCGGTGCTGCAAGAGTAGTCGCCAGAACACTCCTTGGGCAACTGGGATTCCCACAACTGCCGATCCTGAAGACGCGCTCTGGCGTTCCGATCTGGCCACTCGGCATCGTCGGATCTTTGGCGCACCACGATACCGTAGCAGCCGCCGCCATTGCAGGGACCAAACAAATTGCGGCTCTCGGTATCGACATTGAGCCTAATGAACCTCTGCCGGAGAACCTGATCGAATTGACTGCCACCCCTAACGAGCAACGCATGTACGATCTACATTTGCTCAAGCGGCGGGACCTCTTCGTTTTGAAGGAGGCGGTGTATAAGGCGTATTTTCCACTGTACAATCAGTTCATTGGATTCCAGGACGTGGAAATTGATATTCCTGCGCGGTTAGGACACGTAGCGAAGGCAAATTGCACGTTTTCGCTCGAGTTACTTATTTCCAACAATGTAATCGGGTTGGCGTATTCGAGGCCGACATGCGGTGACGTTGCCCCCAGTACCCAGTTTTGAGTTCGTTTCCGGCGTGGGTTGTGCCCTGCTGGGCGGGTGAAGCGACGGGCGCTGGCGCGGAGCCTTTGGCATAGCGCAGCGCGAGCGACCGTCGCGGATTGAAGGTGCTGGCGAACTCGGCCGGTGTCTGCCAGGGGATTTGGGAGTGCGGCCGCGCGGTGTTGTACAACACGACGAGAGAACCCCCACGGGACCGAGGAACGCGAGCTTCTTTATCGATGGCATCTTTGGGCTGGGCGGTGTGTTCACGTTCATGAGGTGATCGAAAAGGCTGACCGGGAGGTTTTCCGCTCAGTCTCTCTGGCCACGCCTCCGATCGGTGGCTGGCTAATCGAAACCACGTTCTTCCACAGGTGCAATCTTGCTTCTGTCAAATAAAATCGCCTCGTACGAGCTTCCATATTCCGTCTTCACTCCATCCAAGCTGTATCTCTGCGCCAAGGTAGCCCATGCGCCTAGTTCGTCAGGTTCCACTTGAGTACCCTGCTCATCCATGACCGCTAATTTGAGGGGCTGTTGCGCCTCGATAACAAAGTACTTTCCAGAACTACCTGCATACCCGCGTGCCGCGTCTACATCGTTTTCTGAGGTCATCCAAATTGCTTCGCCCGTGTGCCCGCTTTGCCCCGAACCGCCCCACACCCCATCCCTATTAGCGTGGTTGAACTTTGTTCCCGCTGGAAGTTCTTCCATCTTCATCCTCTCCCAACCAACTGAGGCTGCAAGTTCTTCCATCTCCTTGCTCTCCCAACCCACTAAGGCTGCTAGATGGATGTGGTGAACGGTTTGCCCGGCTGTCGCGGGTCTCCTGACCTCGTCAACGACTGCTCTCAAAGCTCGGCGCGATGGATTCTCGCGGCGACTCTCCCGGTGCCAGCCTCTCATTATTTGCATGCATTCGTTAGATATTTCGCCGTGATAATAGGCACATGTTTGGTACTCTCCCCAATCTTCGTGCGGTTCAAGTTCTGTATCCGCGCATTCAATCTTCCCATTTTATTAAGCAAGGCATGCCCCCTTGTCCTCAGCCGAAACCTGACTACTCGGTACGAGGACGATCACAGTCGCGGCAAGGATCATCCCCTTCCAGAAAGACGGGGGGTGCACTCGATGGATCGGGATGGCGGCGGTGGCGGTCTCTTTCGGTGAGGATCTCATGTAAGGATTTCCTTGTGCTAGTTTGTGAATTGTCCGCCATCGCATCCGTTTTGCGATCGTCAAGTCGAACGGACCTTGTATAGCGGCCAGAACTGACAATACCGGACACGCCTGATGCCCTCCACTCCTTCAACGCTTCACCCATACCGGGAACGTCGGAGGAGACGCCGAGCAGCGCGCCCTTGTATCGCCTGCCGCAATCTCGTTACCTTCGTCTTTGCGCCGATCGGATGCCTCCCGCTCCCGCCGCAGGTGTCGCGGGCGAGCGCGTGGAGAGAAGATTTCCGAGATTCCGCGACAACTTTACACTCGCCGTTGACGTCGGAGACCTCTACGAACATAAAATCCGACAACGTTTTCAGCTTGCCGCGTCTACGGGCCGCCCGTCCTTCGCCATCTAGGCCAGCGAGCCTTCGCCCGACTCATCAACTTGGAAGGCCCCGATCTCCCTCCGAGGAACCCGAACGATATTGCGATCATAGCCCACCCCAGAGGGGCCATGGGTAACCTCTGGAGGTACCTGCCGCATCGACCATCGGTTGGAATAGAAGAACTGCTCGGTTCCAAGAAACAGGCGCGACATAGATATCCATGGAACCGTGATCAGTCCCTCCGCCATTAGTTTTGAGAGCACCGCACCGCAACCATACGCGCCGATGGCAAAAGGGCCGTTGATCTCTTCTTTGATCGCGTGGAAGTAGGCGAGGATGGGGCCATCGATCTGCTTAGCCGGATAGTCCCCATCGACGGCGAAAAGAATCGTACTGCCTCTATCTTTCGGCTGACCGATGCGGTTTGCGAACCCCATAGCACTCTTTGCATTTGCAGTGCCGATCGAGCTCGAGAAATTGGAAATATGGCGGCTGCTGTCCTGGAAAATCGGTAGAATTCCGAAACCCTGCCTAGATAGCAGTTTCGCCTCCACTGGTGTGATGGTTTTTGGGCTCGCGGATCCTGCGTAATACCGAATGACCGTGGTCACCCCCGATCTTCGCAAGAAAGCGAGAAATTTCCGGCCCGCCTTATTGTTGAGACGGACGCTGACATCCGCTGCGGACCATCCGTCCGCCTTCGCGAAGTCTTCACAATAGGGCATGGGCTTTCCCGATACAAAGCGCACCACCGACTTCGCTCCGCCGACGGAATGTGCGGTATTCACATGTTCAACGAGCGTGCTGCTTTCTGGCTGAATGTAAAGTCTGGCATACGGATCAGGGCAAGACGCGCAGGTAGTAAGGTGAGCCGCTCGGCGGGCCGAAGCGGCCGAAAACCTGCGCGATAGTGGACTGCGTATCCTTGCTTGACAGATTCAGGCACGCCTTCAGCAATGTTGAGGTGACGGCGAAACTGCCAGGGCTTCCACCATCGAAAACGGCAAGGCAGGTTAAAGATAAATAGATTTTCGCGGATTCGGATTGATCCAGGATGAAGCAATTGAATGCAGTCGGTTCGCCGTATCTGCTCAGATAGACACTGATGGGCTTCGCCAGATTGACGCCTGCTTTGTCGCCGTCGGCAGCATCGGCGCAAATTGACGCAAGGGTACTTGGCAAATCCGCAACGGCCATCCTGCGGTTCAGGGTCTTCGAAGCCGTGGCGGCGTCCACCTGGTTCGGCACCATTTGCATGGCATTCTGCCACATACTAGGATCCAAGTTCAGAATTGAGCCTTCGGACAGTTTCTGGATCAAGCCTGAGCAAATCCTCTCCGCTTCGAGGGGGCCGCTGCTATGGGCGCCGATTACCAGGAAGAGGCCCGCAGTTGTTTCTGCGATGGGGTTCATAGTTGGTTTCTTATAGAAGCGGGGCCGGAGTTCGTCGGCACCGCTGACAGCCGGACCTGATCTATGACGCTGGCGAGGTTTCTTCGAATTGACACCGTCGGTTGGTGCGCTGCTGCTTTCAAGACCAATCATTAGGATCAGACCTGGGGCGTGATGTCTTGTTGCGGGGTCGAGCCACCGTTAAAGAAGTTCTTGGCATTCATAAACTGCTCGGTGGCGTTCTTATTCACGATCTCCTGGAAGTTTTTGTAATCGGGGCCGCCGTTGCGGATCCGGCGAGTCTGAACGATATTGGTAACCTCGTTATAACTTATGTCGACGTTGACGTATCGTGTCGACGAGCAAGAAGATTTTAGATCAAGGAAGTACTCATCGAACTTGACTTGTCGCAGAACAATTGCTCCGTAGTCGTAATATCCGCCTGCCCCGTTATCGAGAAGGTAGCTTTGGTAGGTGCATGTCAGAGCCTTGTACTGCTGCGATTTGCTGTTGGCGCTGAAGGTCAGGTTGCCCATCTCAGTGAGGAAGGACTCGAAATCCGTTAGCAGAGACGCCCCGTCAGTGACGATCGCCTTCGCGATCAAGGAGAGGAACGTGGCTGAAACGGAGGTGCCGGCAAACTTGTTTGAGTAACCTTTCTGTTTTTGCCCTCCCATCGAAAGATCGGGAATATTGCCCACAACATTCGTCCAGGTGTTGATGTCAAGTTTTGTCGCATCAACCTTAGGATGATGGGTATGCATGTAGTCGTGAATGAGTCCTCCTATAGCCAGAAGGTTGTCCTGATTTTCTTTCATGATGCCGCTGTACGCCGGGTCATCAGTCTTCTGACCAATGAGGTGAAACTGTACTGTTCCTTGATCGTTGGCGATGGTGTCGTCACTGGGGCGCGCAGCACCTGGCTGGGCCAAAACCAGGGGCTTGGCGCCGAAAAACGCGCTCGCCGCCTCATAGTTCTTGTCCGAATAGCTCTGTTCATGCCCTTGAAAATGCGCTGCGGCCGCGTTCAACATGCTTATCTTCCTTTTCTGAGCGTTGCTGTAAAAGCCGCAAAGTGCCTGGAGTGGGTAAACACTTGAGTATCAGGTGATCTTTGCGTGTCTTCACTGGCTGTATACCAGTTTGTTCCGATCCCCACCTTTGCGTCAGGCAGACCTTTCTCTGCGCGCCGCCATTTTGCGAAAGCGCAGCGGCGAGAGCCCATGGATCGCCTTGAACGCCGTGGAGAAATTGTTGCTGTTTTCGTAGCCTAAGGACCCAGCGATCTCGGCCACGCTTTCATGCCCGCTTCGCAAGCGGGCGGCAGCCTCCATCATCCGGTAGTGCCGTAACCAGGTCATAGGCCCGCAGCCAAAGGCAGCCTCGAAGCGGTTGACGAGCGTTGTCTTGTTGGTCCCGGCTATGCGCGCCAGTTCGCTGAGAGCGATCTGCTGATCGACTCGCTGTGCCAGCAGATCGCAAGCCTTCTGAACCAGGGGGTCGGCTGAGAAGAATAGCGGTGCAGAACGCCGCGCGATCTGAGCGACGCAGGCGGTCAGTCTGCTCACAACTTCCTGCTCGATCAGTGGCCACAACAGGTAATCGGAATACCCGTCGGAGAAAACCGCCTCTCGGTCCAGCCTGGCTTCGGAAACCAGGGCTAGTTGCACCAGTCCGGAAGAGAGCTTCGCATGACCGTACCCATGTTGCTCCCATTCGCGACAATCGATGATGACGATTTGCGCGCAGCGCCCCGGCCGCAACAAACGGTGCTCAAGGACATCGATCTGCCGCACTTCGTTGGGCAGATTGCCGAAGATCCGAGAACTCGCAATTCGTGCCAAAGACTTACCTGCCAAAGGGTCCGGGCCAAGATACGCGGCCAGAATCGATGCATGCACCTCGGTAACACCCTGAGAACATGGCCTGCGAAAGCCTTGACGCGGCCGAACGGCGGTCGAAGAAGGTGGGTCTTGGTTTGTGTAGTTGGCTGTAAGTGTGAATACCTTCTTCACAGCAGATGCTCGCTCGAAGTCAGCGCGCGTCGGTTTCACTGAGTTGGGACAGCGGAACCAGCATCGCGCCCCGATGGACGAGGGGGTAATGAACTAGCCCGGTCCTGAAGATAGTGCCAGACTTCGATCGCATCACGCTTCTTCCCTTGGCGAAGCATCAGCCGTTTGCCCTCTCATTTTCGATGGATGCGCCAGCTCTGTTCCCGCCGCCGCTGCGGCGGCAATCTTGTGGCGCAGCCAGTGATGCTCTGGGTCGCGATGGCAACGCTCGTGCCAAATCAGCCCAACCTCGTAAGGCGACAGTTCCACCGGCGGATCGACAATCTCGAGGGGGAGCAAGGCGGCGATCCGTGTCGCGACGCGGTGTGGTACAATCAGCACCAGATCGGTCGCCGCGATGGCTACAGCGGCCGTCAGGAGGTTGGAAACCAGCACCGGATCGCGATCTTGGAGGTGTAAATTTGCCAGATCGTCATGCACCCGGCCGAAGCCGCCCTTAGAATCCGAGTCAATGGCAGCGTGGCGCAGGGCAGCGAAGGCCTCGATCGTCCATTCCTGCGCCAGGGCTGGATGGTCGCAACGTAGCAGGCAGGCGAAGCGGTCAGTATAGAGCCTGCGCCGAAAGAAGCCCGGTGGAGTGCCACCGGTCTGCCCAACGGCCAGATCGATCTCGCCTTGCTCAAGCCGCCGGAGCGCGCCGGTTAGAAACGAGCCGGTGACGATGTCGAGATTGGGCGCGTGCTCGCGCAGCAGGGGTAGGAGAGGCGGCAGCAAGATCAGGGCTTGATGGTCGGGTATCGCCATTATCGTCTTTGATCGCCATTCCCCCTGACGGTTCACCATCCCGCGGAGCGCATCCAACACCGGCGGCAGCATTCGGGCCAACCGTTCGGCCTGCGGCGTCGGGACCAAGCCGCTCGAGCCGCGAACCAAAAGATCGTCATTGAAAATGCCACGCAGCCTTGTCAACGCTCGGCTCATCGACGGTTGGCTCAAGCGCACGTGCCGAGCCGCATGCGTGACGTTGCGGTGCTCCAGCAGCGCCTCAAGAGACAACAGTAAATTCAGGTCAATGGATGCCAGCATTTGATGTTGCCGTGCGGCGTGAGCGCCCTCGACAATCAGTCGTGGCCGCTCGTTTGAAGGAACCTGCCGACTGCAAGAGAGCTCACCCATGTCTTTTTCCTCTTGTTTTAATATGGAATGTGCTCAAGCTAACGTCTTGAGATCTGGCGTGCGGTGTAGGTCGATGCTGCTTAGCACATCAGCGATGTCGCCAACCGGGTGGGTCGACATATTCAATACACGGGGTCTCGATCAGCGAAGCGATGACAGTCGAATGCTCGACACCGACGGACCCGGCGACGAGAGCCCTTATTGCGGATCGGCTCAACTAGTTTGATGAGGGGACCGCAGCCGCGAGCTCTTCGCTCCCGTGCCAGCACATTCGGCTACAACCCAATTGGGTAGCTGGTCTGCGGTCATCGCCATCGGGGTTATCACAGCACATTAACCACGCCTCGGCGAGGCCGGAATGCTGCCCTGATTCACTTGGTCGCGATCAGCCTCATGCTGGCAAGTCCGCCCCCTCCAGCTTAGCAAGAAAGCCGTCGCACCATCGATAGACATCATGCCCGATGAGACTGTTCTTCATTGCGCTCCAACGGTATTTCCGTTCCTCTGGCGACATGCGGAATGCCTTTTCCGTGGATGCCGCCACAGCCTCTGGGTCATAGGGATTGACAAGCACCGCTCCCTCCAATTCGCCAGCGGCGCCGGCAAACTGCGAGAGCACGAGAACGCCCGGATTGCTTGGGTCTTGCGCAGCCACGTATTCCTTCGCCACCAGATTCATGCCGTCGCGGAGCGGCGTCACTAGCCCAACGCGTGCCATTCGGTAGAGGCGGGCCAGTTCCAGCGGGCCATGGGAACGATTGGTGTAGTGTACTGGTACCCAATCGATGGTTCCAAGTTCCCCATTGACACTTCCCACCAATTCGGCGATCTGCTTTTGCAGCGCCAGATAGGCTGGTATTTCCCCGCGGGATTTCGGGGTAATCTGCAGCAGTAGCGTCTTGCGGACGCGATGGCTGTTACGATCAAGGAAATGGCGAAACGCCACGATGCGCCGATCGATGCCCTTGGAATAATCCAATCGGTCGACGCCAATGGCGATGTCACAGCCAGCAGTCCTCTTGTAAACTTCCTGCAGATCCCCGTCGCGCGTCGCTAGCTCTGGGAGGCTCTCGAACTTGGCCGTGTCGATACCGATTGGAAAAACCCCGCAGCGAAACTCCCGCCCTTTGACTAGCCAGCTACCGTCTTCCATGAGATGCCCTAAGTTTCGGCGGCGGAGACATTCGGCGAAGTTGTTAAGATCGTCCTCGGTTTGAAAGCCGACAAGGTCATAGAACGAAAGCGCTTCCAGCAATTCTTCGCAGAGCGGCACGGTGGCGAGGATGTCCGCCGGCGGCCAGGGTATGTGCAGGAAAAAGCCGATCCGGTTGCGGCAGCCGCGCTCGCGCAGTTCTTTCCCTAGAGGGATCAGGTGATAATCCTGCACCCATATGACGTCTTCCTCGCGGTGGAGCGGCATCAAAAACTCTGCGAAGAGTCGGTTAACGCGGTAATATCCTGACTTTCTCGCGTCGTTGTATTCGGCGAGGTCGACACGGCAGTGGAAGACCGGCCAAAGAACCCTGTTGGCGAAGCCGTAGTAATATTCGTCCAGATCCTTCTGCGAGAGATCGGCAAGGGCATAGGTGATGCCGTTAGCCTCCTGCATCGTCGGTGACAGCTGGTTCTTCTCGGTTTTCACCTTCCCCGACCAGCCCATCCAAAGGCCGCCTCGTTCCTTGAGCGCGGCGTTCAGCGCAATGGCCATTCCGCCCGGGGGCAGTGACCCGTGCTCGTCGGGCAGCGCAACCCTGTTTGACACGATGACCAGTCTACCATCTCCACCGTCGTCCCCAACGGCACTCATAATGTTCTTCATGGTCACTCCTGTTGCCTGCCAGCTTTTGGCTTTGATCGCAGCCAAGTTAGGGACGGTCATCAGGTGGGACAATCTCATTAGGCGTATGGCAGAATAGCGCACACAAATAGGCACTAAGCGGGGCAGGAACTGAGCTCGCAAAGCTTCGGTTTTTGGATCATGTTTCTCCTGATTTAACTGAGAGCGTGGGCCGATTCCGTACGACCACTAGTCTGGCAGACCGGCGCCTCCGGGTTCGCGATGAGCGCATCATCCTCCCAACTTGTCGTTGCCCCCAGTTTCTATCCAGTTTTGAGTTCGTTTCCGGCGTGGGTTATGCCCTGGTGGGCGGGTGAGGCGACGGGCGGTGGCCTGGGTTGGGGTGTCGGTCGAAGCCGAAATTCAACGCCGTAACCCCGACCATTGGCCAGACACGCTTTTGCTGCGATCGGCGCCGGATGCGCCTGGTACGTCAAACCTGGTCGGGCTGACCGAACGGATTGCCTTCCTGCGCAAGCTGGAAATCGACCTTCGTCTGGCGGCATCGATCAACACCGGTGCGGTTGTGCCCTCGCGGACCTTTAAGAAACTCTCGGCATCACCGAAGGAAAGCCAACTGGCCAAAGCTCTTCGGGAACTCGGCCGCATCGAGCGGTCGCTCTCCATGATCGAATGATATTCGAGTCCGGCATTGCGGCGGCGATGTCAGGCCCGGTCGTCCCTGATGGCGCTGAGAGCAACGGTTATGTGAAACGCGGTCGCAACCCGGCAGGCAGCCGGTTCCACCCGGCTTGAGCAAGCGCCCACTCAGGCGCCCCTACCGGAAGTCGGGCGCGCCATTCGTGGACGTCGATCTGCGGCCGACGGAGAGTGACAAGAATCCTATCGCTGATGTCGTCACGATGCTTAGCGATCCCGCTGCGGCCGACCCCGGCCAACGATGCTAGTTCATAGCGGCGGCTCTCTAGTCTAAGCCGAGGGATGCCTGACTGAACGGCACCCGATCGGGGCTGCGCAATCCCGACCAGCTGACGCCCGATCGGGCGCTCTCGTTGTGGCCGTCCCCACCGCCATGCAACATTTTCTACTTTGCTGGCGCCCCGACATTAGGACACCGGCCGGCGCTAGCCGCCCTGCATCGAACTGCGCCTGGTCAAGAACAGCGCGGCCTAGCGCGGAAGCCGGCCACAGGGTCGGGGCATGTTGCGATGCGTTCGCAGACAGTGCAGTGTTCTGCAAGTCAACAGCTCCTATATCGAGATGGCAGCGCCTCACGGAAGCGCGGGTTCTGCCGGCCGCATCGACCGCCGCGCCTCCGCCAGATCGAGCGGCGTAGAGCCTCCAATTCGCGGTGCCGCTGTCCTAGCCAGCGACGGTCGTGTTCGTCATCCCCGCGTTTCGCGTGCATCCGCCGCTGGCCCATCTAATGCGCGCTTCGCCCTGCGGACAGCAGACAGCGAAGCCGCCATGGCCGCGAAAATCTCGCAATGTCGGCTCGATCCCAGGTCCCGCCCGCCATTTTTGCGAGGTGATCCGTGCAGGTGCCGGTGGATCATGCAATCCATCCCCTGACCGCATCATTGCCATCGTCCTCCTTCAGCCGGCCGAGCCTCCCGACGCCGGATCGATTACGATACTCTCTGAAGAACAGTCTCTTTTAGAGAGCGTGACGGTCTGCGCCGTCTTACCGAGTTTCAGCCTTTGCCATCGCCTCCTGCCCTCCCGCCGCGCCTCACTCTTACCCTGCTCGCATCGCCTCACCTCACGCGGGAAAGGATGTCGTTAACATCATTCTGTGCGGCAAATGTCACAGCGATAAGACAGAACGCAGAAAAGCCATAATGGCGTCCTGCCAAGCAATGGGCATCGAGGATGCCGAGGTCTCAGTCATCCATGAGTTCGATTCCTGCAAGCGGGCCGGCTCTCTATAACCGGCCTTCCCTGTCGCTGCGCGCGCAGGCACTTCGCCACGATTACTTCCGATGTGGAGAAGTTGTCATGTCGCAATCCGCTGTCGGTCAGGGACTGGCACACGGCCAACAAGGCGCGTTCGGGGCTGACACCATCAAGCTCGGAGGGCATTCCTAGTCAAGTCGTTGCAGCTCCCGTCGGCTTTATGAAGTCGGTGACCGGCTTAAGAAGGTTCCTGATCCCCGCACTGCGACACTATTGCTGACCCGCTCAATTGGATCAGGCTACCCTAACGACACAAAAAGACTCGGCACAATCTGTGTGCCGGGTCTTTAAGGTCACATGTGATTGGGCAGGTGCTGTGACGCTTCTTGGCTACGCCCCGAATGATTAACGAGCCGCTAATTGCGGGGCATTCCTCACTTCTATTCGGCGACAAGAGCGTCCAGATAGGTCTCTTGGCGCCGGGAATAACCGATATGTTCCGGACAGTGTGCCGGCGTTGTTGCGTTCATGGGTTGGATGGATGATTGATTTCGCTGTTTTCGGTGTCGGTCAAGAGGGCGCCTGCATTTTTGCTTTCGCAAGCTGTCGCCCGTCAGCGAGATGTAATGGCGGAATTTCCTATCTAGGAATCAATGCCCGATCGCACAAACGGGAATCGGCTTCCGACTTGCTGCCGCCTTCGCCGCGATCTTCGCCACCCGGCTGATTGCCGCCGCAAGCCTGCGCGTGCCATGGCTCGACAGGTCAGAAACTCTGGACGGCTTACGATGATGCTGGGGACACATTGGCAAGACTTGTGGTAACCCTATTGCAGAGTCAACCGGGCCAGGGCGACACGATCAGGGGCTCTCGCTTACAACCGGTGTTTGGTTACTCCCGGTTCATCTGCGATTTAAATCAAATACGTCTAAGGATATTGACGATTGCGCGACCCTCACCTCGTAGACGGCTAACGCGGGCGGCAACTGAGAGGGTAAAATGACAAGCGATTTTTCCGCCGCGCGAGTGCATCTAGATCGAGCGTATCATTATCTGCGAGGTGATGACCCGATGAGCCGGAGGGGGCGCGAAGCCTTGGATTTGCTAATTGAGGCAGTTGCCGGCGAGGAGTTCAAGCAGCCGAGCCAAAACGCGGAGGTGCTAATGTTTCCGATTGGGCGCCGCTTCTGAGGCGATCTCCATTGTGGCAACCAATCAACATGGTGTGCAAACACCCTCAGAATACTGCCCGTCCAGGCATGAGCCGGGTTGGTCGGGCAATCGAATGGGAGTCCGAAGCCTGTCAATCATCCGAATTGAGCTGTCCTGGCTGTAGCTTCCATCATCGTCATCGGCGGCAGCTATTTCGGAATGGCCGCCGTCCGGCAGTTCCGCCGCGCCCGCGCCAGGTTCTGGTGATCGACGCCGGGTTGCGGCGGAACGCTTTTTGCCAGCCATTCGCCTGCCTTCCTGTCCCAGGACGGCGTCGATCCGGCCGAGATCAGGGAACTGTCGCATGAGCAGCTTTCGCGCTACGCGACGCCCTGGTACGACGGAACGGCCGAACGGGTGAGGGGAGCCGCGACGCTTTCGGGTCCTACTTGCCGACGGTCCTCCGCGGAGGGCCGTCGAGTCTTTTTCGCTGCCGGCGTTTCAGATACGCTGCCAAGGGCTAATGGGCTGGCGGAGATATGGGGAAACAGCGTTCCACCGACCCTGCTGTATGGCTGTGAACTCCATCGGGACGGCTCGGCGTGATTGGTGCCGATCCTGCTCGGTCCACCAGGCACTTCGTCTGTCCGAATGAGGAGGCGCCCGCTGCTTTGCCCTGCGGGACGAATGCCCATTTTTCCATAATCATTGCATATATCAGTGCTAGGAAGGTCCGAATCGGGAAACGAAAACAATCGGGCGAGGCTTGTGATGTTGAGCGCTAGCCGAGGCAAATCGCCTGCACAGCTTTTCCGCTATCTATCGGCCAAGTGGCCCGCGGCGTTCAATCCGAAAGCGCCCAAGCCGCTCAAGATCGGCATCCATCATGACATTCGGGTGCTTGACGGCGAACTGTCTGGTGATGAATTAAGGAGAGCCCTCCTGGCGTATACCAGGATGGCCAAATACTTGGCGAGACTGAATGCCGGCGCCGCACGGGTCGATCTCGATGGCAAGCCGGCCGGCGTGGTCTCGGATGCGGACGCGGCGACCGCCAAGGCTTTGCTTTGCGCCCGCAAGGACAAACAACAGACCAAGCAAACGCCGGAGCCAAGGGTAGAGCCTCAAGCGCCACCCAAACCAACACCGAAGCGAAGCGCCGTCTTCAAGGCGAAGAATGCGGCCGACAGCCCGACCGGCATAGTCGTTGAGACGAAGCGTCGCCGGTCATTCCGAAAGCCGATGGCTTGATGGCCGTGAGGGATGGCTTGTGCCGACCGGGACAGCCCTGAGGGTCGGAGCGGCGCCCCGTGCCGATCCGAATTGCTGCAATCGCAATGGAACTGCCGCATTCGTGCTGGCGAAAAACGGAGTGGTCGATCATCCCTTCTTCGAGATGAACGGAGGCCGGACGCTATTCCGATGGTCGTTCTGGCCACCCCTGCGACCGTTTTATCGTTCGGGGTGGCAGTCAGGTCGATGCCGACCCAGATTGACTGTGGCCGCTTCACGAGCCCACGTTTCTGTTGATCTCGACGACAAGGGGCGCTGCTGCCTCATGCTCTCGGCCACTTGGGGTGGTGCGAACTAGGCCGATTGCACGGTTTCGCCACCGCTCCCAGATACTCTTGAACGGTTTTCGAATACGTTGATTGTCTTTGAAGCAATGACGCCAGCGGCTCTCCGCGCCCCCGGCCCGCGCTCTCGCCCTCGTTGTCCTGCTTTCGCGACCATCGCTACTAGGGGTCCGAACAAGATCAGTGCGAAATCGTACGCTAAGGTTGAACGGATCATGAACGTCATGCAGCGCGACGTAGCCCAGCCGGGAGTCTCAGCGACCGGAAGCCTTCCGGCAGATGCTGCTCCGTGTCCCAGGTGTAGATGCCGGTCAGATTGATGTGTTCCCAGCTCAGCGGCGAGATGTGCTTGAGCAGATGATCCGGAATCGCACGACGCATGTTGCGTAAGTGGGTGACTGCCCGTTCGATATAGACCGTGTTCCAGTGCACGATTGCGCTGACGACGAGGTTGAGGCCGGAGGCGCGGAAGGCCTGGCTCTCGAATGATCGGTCACGGATCTCTCCGCGCTCGTGAAAGAAGACTGCCCGCTTCAGTTTGTGTGCGGCCTCGCCCTTGTTGAGGCCGGCCTGACAGCGCCGACGCAATGCCGGACTTGAATACCACTCGATCATGAAGAGGGACCGTTCAATCCGACCGAGTTCTCGTAGAGCCCTGGCAATCTGGCTTTCTTTCGGTGACGCGGACAGCTTCTTTAAGATCGTAGACGGCACCACTGATCGCGTCGTGATCGACGCCGCCAGATGGAGCAAATCGTCCCAGTGATCGAGGATCAGGATGGTGTTGATCGGCGTCCCGATATGGTTCGACAGCACCGGATATGCGTCGCCCTTCTCGAACGTATGGAACTTCCGATCCTTGAGATTGCGTAGTCGTGGCGCAAAGCGTTTGCCGATCAGGGCGAACAGTCCGAAGACATGGTCGCTTGCACCGCCCGTATCGGTGAAGTGTTCCTGGATGTCGAGGATCGTGTCCTGATCGAACAGCCCGTCTAGCACATAGGCCGCCTCGCTTTCGGTCGGGCTGATCGGCAAGATGCTGAAGTAGCCGTACTGATCCGACAAATGGCTGTAGAACTTCGAGCCCGGCTCGCTGCCATAGTGCAGATTTATGTCGCCGCGCTTTGCGGCTCGGTCGCTGGCGCGAAAAAACTGCCCATCGGATGACGCGGTCGTTCCATTACCCCAAAGCTGGGCATGCGGGTGACGAGTGTGCGCATCGGTGATGGATGCTTGCGCGGCGCGATAGGTCTCCGACCGGGCATGGAATGTGCGCATCCAACTGATCTGGTGAGCGCTGATGCCTTTGGATGCGCTCGCCATTCGCCTCGGACCAAGGTTGGTCGCATCGGCCAGCACGCCGGCCAGCATGGCCGAGACATTTCTTGGGGCGTCGCCGGTGCGGACATGCGTGAAGTGATCGGCAAAGCCGGTCCAGTCATGCACTTCCCTCAACAGGTCGGGAACCTCAACCAACGGATACATATCGCTGATCTCGGCATTTAATTCCTCGGCCGCCGCCGGAACCTCGCCAGCCGTTGGCGTAACGATCAACGTCCCGGCTTCAAGACGAACACCTTCGAGCTTTCCTGATCGTGCTCTGTGCACGAGGCGCTTCAGGTTGAAGTCGAGCATCTGGCGAGCCTCCGCGAGCCAGGCCGCGCCATCTCCCTGGACGCCCAGTCCGAGCCGATCCTGCTCCTTCATGGTTGTAAACGTTGATCGCGGCATCAGATGCTCGTCGATCGGTCGGAAGGATCGGCTGCCGTCGACCCAAATGTCCGCAGATCTAAGCCGGTCTCGCAAGGCCGCGAGCGTGGCGATCTCGTAGAGACGGCGATCAGGCCTCTCCTGTCCGAAGATGAGCCGTCGATCAGCCTGGCTGAGGTGGGTGACCGGGACGCGCTCCGGAAGTGTCCGCCGTCTCTCGGCATAAAGCCGTTTCAGCAGCGAGATTGCCGCGAGAAGCGGATCGTGTCGCCGCGCTGATTGGAATGTGAACGTCTGCAGAAAAGCACCGGCATACTTGTGGACGGTTGCATACTGTTCGGCCGCCAGGGCCAAAGGCGACGCCTCGTTGTCCTCGACCATCGACTCAAGCTCAGGCTTCATCCGCAGCAACCGGTGCCATCCGACTTCCTGATCGAGGACCTCCAATGCATTCCGGCCATAGTCGTTGGCAGACTGCAGAGCGGTAATCGTGTCGAGGAACATGCGCAGTGCCTTGGCGGTATCCGGCCTGCAATCCATGTGCCGCTGCTTCTTGCGGTTGTTGGCTTGAGAAAACAGCCGACCCATCAGCTTGATGAACATCGTTACGGCATCGTCGGTGAGCTTCTGGCTGAGTCTGATTGCCTGCGCCACGATCAGAGCGTGCCGGCGGCTGGACTTGAAATCGCTGGCCAGCCAGGCTGGCGTGGCGTTGCCCTCCCGGATCATCTGCTCCCACCGTCCAGATGATATGCGCGCCTGCAATCTCGGATCGATTTCCAGCGTACGCAGGAAGGCAATCCGTTCGGTCAGCCCGACCAGGTTTGACGCACCAGGCGCTTCGGGTGCCGAGCGCAGCCAATGAAAGCGCGTTTGGCCGGTCGACGGATCTAACTCCAACAGCCTATCCAATGATTGGAGTGTGTCGAGCGGAATGTCTTCGATCAGCGCTTTCTCGGCCCGTCGACGAGCAATGGCGCGAGCGGCAAGGCCGATGCGTTCGATCGTGTCGATTGCCGGCAGAAGAGATCCGCGTTCACGAAATGTGGTAACAATGCAACCGGCTATCGCAGCGCCGTCGTCGGACATCGCCGCCGTCTGAATTGCGGCCAGTAGCGCGGCTCGACGATCTTGCGCCGTCGCGCTTCTCGTATCCAGATATACCATGAGCCGCGCCGTATGATCACGACGGGTTTCTTCACGGCGTGCATAAAGTGCGAATGCTTCTGGATCGGCGCCGATTTGGTCGGCAACATATCGAAGCATGGCGCGAGGCGGAGTCTCTTCCGCTCCCAGCACCCGGCCAGGGTATCGCATCAGACATAGCTGAACGGCAAAGCCGAGCCGATTATGCTCACGCCTCCGCAGCTCAATCTCAAGGCGATCCGCCGGTGACAACGAATAGTAACGGATTAGGCTGTCCTCATCGAATGGTGTATCGAAAAGCTTCTGTCGATCATGAACTTTGAGAAGTCTCCGTTTTGCCATCGCCCGCTCCCCATGCCCAATCTGCCGGGAGCGTTGTTGAGTCGGACGGGCGAAGAAACCAAAACTGGTGCCTGACGGTGCCAATCCACAGAGATCGGAGCCCCCGTATCCAATATCCGATACAGTTCATGTTCTGTTCGATCTTAGCGTACGATTTCGCACTGCTCTTGTTCGGACCCCTTCAACGGTCCGGATGCTGGAAAGCGCGGCAAGCATCGTTTCAGGCATTCTCATCTCCTTCGCAGCATGCCCAAAGAATCCCATGAAAAACCGTTTACAGAAAGGGGATTGCTGTCTTTGGTTGATAAAGGCCGCGTACGATTTTGAGCAGCTCTTGTTCTGACCCCATGTAGGGGCACCTGGTCTTCGGCGATGGCGAGCACAAAGTCCATGTTGAGTTGTTGACATACCAGTTGGCGGTCTCTTTCGCG
>NZ_JBVVQQ010000054.1:0-17426 GCF_055811135.1 Mesorhizobium sp. WSM4817
AGCTGGTAAGGGGATCAGGCCCGAAGCGTTCGACGTCCTCGGGCGAAAGCGGCGGATTGTTCGTGCCCATTGTGATCTGCCCCTGTCGTAGACAAGCTCGTTGGCCTTGAGCCACGTGTAGCCGACGCCACTAAGAAACACGAGGCTCTTGTCGGGCGCTGCATAGATGGTCCGATCCGCCGCCGTAGCGACGGCAGACAATGTGCAGACGGTGGCGAAAGCAAGAGTTGCAACTGATGATGTGCAGCGATTCATGGGGCGGCCTCCTTGGCCCCCAGGGATCGGGATAGCCCGTTTGTGATTTTCCGTTAAACGTCGGCGGCTCTCAGCGCCTGTACGCGTGAGTTGTTTGTCGCGTCGACCATTCCTGGGCATTGGTGCAAAGACGTTGAACTCCGATGCGATGTCGAGGACGGCTTTGGTCATTGCCCTTTGTCTGGTGCGCACCGCGCTCGTTGCCCGTTCTACATGGGTAGCGGTGGGCTGCCTTGAGCTGGATCAGTTTTAGGGCGAACGGCCTGGTTGAATTCCGGCTCGCGACCCCGTTGCGGGGCCAATTGCAGTGGCATCGGCAAACGAGCCACCCCCCGGCCCTGCCGGTCATGCGTTCGCCGATCCCAATTCCCGAAGCTCGTCGAGCATGGCGACGTCGAGCCGGTTGGGGCAATCTGCCATGCGCCCCTGCTCCTCGGGGTGTTGCCTGCGCCGTTGCGGACCAGAGGCCGCGATAGCACCGGCGCAATTAACCAGCGGTGTTGCGTCACCCAACTCTTGTACCACGCCTTGTGACCCGGTCCGGATTGCACCAGACGGAGTTTCCAATGCGTTTTTCGACTCGGCTCACCCCTCGTATCGTAAGCTTCTGTGTCCTTGCACGTTCGGGCACCGCCTCAGCAACGCGCTTTGTGTCCCGCGTCCAATCGTCGACGACAGTGAGGATGGGAACGGTCGGAGACGAAGTTAAGACTCGGCGGTACCAGCATCGGCACGGCCGCGGGCGGTCAGCTTCTCGCGATAGAACCGAAGAGCTCTTGTGGCAATCTCGTCGCCCATTCCCACACATTTGCGACGGAGGCGGCGAAAGCCGAGATTTGTCTAACGCGAACATGCCCGCTCTCTACGACAACATCCAAGCATTGCGAGCAGCGCGGAGCCGTGACGAACGACCTTCCAGTCGGCTTATCTCTCCTCGGAACTGTCGGCAATGGGGCCGCCGGTCTGCCGCCGCCACAGGCGGGCATACAGGCCGTCGCGTTTGAGTAGCTCCGAGGGGGAGCCCTCCTCAACGATGCGCCCTTTGTCGAGCACGACGATCCTGTCCATGCTGGCAATCGTCGACAGGCGGTGGGCAATGGCGATCACCGTCTTGCCCTCCATTATAAGCTCGAGTTTTTCTTGGACCGCCGCCTCGGCTTCACTGTCCAGGGCAGAAGTCGCCTCGTCTAGAAGGAGGATTGGCGCGTCCTTAAGCAGCACCCGAGCGATGGCGACCCGCTGACGCTGGCCGCCAGAAAGCTTCACCCCGCGGTCACCGACGAAAGCATCGTAGCCGGTGCGGTTTTCGCTGTCCTTGAGATCGGCCACGAAACCGTCCGCATCGGCCAGCATTGCGGCGCGTTCGACCTCCTCCGGCGAGGCATCCGGCCGGCCGTAACGGATATTGTCCCCGACAGAGCGATGGAGCAACGAGACATCCTGGGTCACGACCCCGATATTCTGACGCAGGCTTGCCTGCGTCACCGAACGGATATCCTGGCCGTCGACGACGATTGCGCCATCGTTTACGTCGAAGAACCGCAGAAGCAGGCTGACAAGCGTTGACTTGCCGGACCCCGACATGCCGACGAGCCCGACCTTCTCGCCGGCGCGGACCCTGAGCGATAGATTCTCGATTACCCCTTTTCCTTGCCGGTACTCGAACCGGATATCTCTGAACTCGACCGCGCCGGCGACAACGGCCAGCGGCCTGGCTCCAGAGACATCGGTTACCGTTGAAGGCGTGGTGATGACCGGCATCGCGTCGCGTATCGTGCCCACAGCCTGGAATATCTGCTGTCCTAGCTGGAGAAAGGCCAGGGAGTTGGCGTTGAGCCGCTGAACGAGTGCGATTGAAGCAACAAATTGGCCGGTGGTGACAAAACCGGCCACGAGTCCCCAGAGCCCGACGGCGATGTTGGTCAGCGAAAGAAGTACGTTCAGCAGGACGACGCTGGTGTCGCTTGTTAAGTGGATGCGCCGTTCAAGCTGTTGCGTCTCAATGGCATCTCCCATGATGGTGCGCATTGCGTCCGCCTCGCTGTCTTCGGCCGCAAACAGCTTGACCACGTGGATGTTGCTGTAGAGGTCGGTCATGGCGCCGACGACGAGGCTGCGCGCGCGGGCAGAGTGGCGGGACCGCACGGCAAAATATGGCACTGCCACAACCGCGACTGTGACGTTCGCCACGATCCAAAAAAAGACCGGAAGCGCCAGCGGCCAGGACAGCGTGGCAAGCAGCGAAAGCGAACCGAGAAACTGCACGAGAAAATACGGTATGCTGGAAGACGCTACGACGATCTGCTGCTGCACGGCGGCGGCGAGTTGCGAAATGCGCGACGCCACCTGGCCGGCGAAGAGATCGTGGAAGAATGCAAGGTCCTGACGTTCGACCGCCTTGTAGCCATGCCATTGCATAGCCGCGGGCATGCATACGGACACTGCCTGGGAACCCAATGTCTTGGCGATGAACATCAGCAGCGGTTGCACGGGGAACATCAGCAGGCCGAGGAACGTGAGCATAGGCCAAGCTTCCTCAAGGAAAACCGCCGCACCGTTCCTGCTCACCCCGTCCACAATGATATACATGCCCCAGATCACCGCGAGGTTGATTCCCTCGACCGCCATCATGAAGACGGCGATGGCCGCCAGCACGCCACGGAACATGCGTGCGAAATGCAGAAGCAGCGCAAACGGACCTGTTGCCGGCAAAGGCGCGTAGGGGATATCCAGCGGGCGGATAAGCGTCTCAAAGGGGCGATAGATGAAATGCGAAGGCGACATGGCGGGTCAAACCGGCTGATCAGAAGAATGGGTGGGCGCATCGGAGGAGTGCGAGAGCGCGCGCCCCCTTAACTGCCAAGCGCAGGTTCCTCGTCTACACACAATGCGTTCCCGGTGCGCTTCGAGCGGACCACGCAAGGCTGAGGGGCGCACTTGAATGAACATGCGCGCTGTGGCCACGTTCGAGAGCTGCATAGGGTGGCCCTCGTAGTGCTGGTGGACGGCTTGGCTGAAGCAGGCGCGATCTATAAGGAGGCGCCGCGGCTGGCTATAGCGTTCCAGCTCCCCAGGTGTGGCTGGGTTCATCGTCCTGTTCTGGCCGTCTCATTGCGGGCATCGAGCACGCTCCTGGTTGATTTCTCGGTCCTCCACGACGCCCTGCCGACGTCTCACTTACGAGATCAGCGCAATTTCCGTGCCGGATTTGCGCTCCGTTTCGTTCCACCGCTTGCTCGCCAGCCGGTGCTTGGCTGTAACGGCCAGCGGGTGGGGCTCCGACACTCTTGTTCAGTTTCGGACACAAAAAGGTCGCTATAGACATGCTCGGGAAGACCGGATGGAACCTCGAGCATGTAATCGTCGCACCCGAGCCGAATTTCATCCTCACCGGCTCCCGACCAGGGCGCTTGCTGAAAAGAGCGCTTGCTGCACCAGCCATGAGTTCGCGGTAACCGCCGCAACCTTTTTCTGATATCGACCTGCGGGTTCACGGAAGAAGCCGATCCCACGCGTCGCGCGATCGAGCGACTGCCGATCATCTGCGGGGAGGACATTCCCTCACGACCTGATCTTTGAATCGGACATTTCGGTCGAACGAGTGCAGGAGCTACTCCATGACGGCGTTTAGAAGCCGGGGTCGCTAGGCTGTCGCTGAAGATCGACCACGTTGCGAAAGAGCGGCAGTTTCGCCAGATCGAACTCGTCGAAGGTCGGGCCGTCGTGCTTGCTCACCGCGCAACGCACCGGTCCGATATTCTCCTCCAGCACGAAGATGCCGGTCGCCTCGCCAGGGAGTTCAGCACCACTGCACTGATGCTATTGCAGTTAAAATGAAGAATCCGAGCTACGCCATTCTCGCAATAAACTGCCAAACCTGACTCAACGACTGCGTTCTCACTATTAACTGCCAAGCGACACTTCGTGGATTTCGCGCCGGAAGGCTTCCGAGCCGAGATAGCGGTGAGAAAAATGGTCTTGATTGCCTTGCCGAGTTGGGCCAGCGCCCTGTAGCTTGGGCGCTGCACGCTCGCCCGCGCAAAGCGGCGCAGGATCGATTCCGCATCGGCCGTGCGGTGCTGCAGGGCCGCCGCATATTTGATCAATTCGTCATACTGCTGCTCGATGAGGTTCCAGTCGATCGCCCGTGTCAAGATCGGCAGAAGGCTCGCGCGCCATTTCGGTGTCGGGCACCCCGCACTTCATCGGCAAGAGAACGGGCGACGATTCCGGCCACGGTCGCCAACCATCTGGTGGCGCACCGCGACGGTCCGGCTCTTATGCCAGGGCGAACTGGGGAGCACATGCGCCCCCTGCCATGACGCACGCATCCAGAAGGAAGAGGTGAGAGGTTACGCGAAAGGGTGTGATGGAGTGGGAGGCGCATCGCGTTCGACCATCCGTGGATTCGGCAGCCTTGATTAAGGTCTGCGACGTCTGACCAAGGCCATCCATGGCGGAGTGCTCTCGCTGAGGTTAAAGGCAGCCTCTTCGGCTTCGTACCGGGTCAGCCCGGTGAGCGGCCGACCGTATCTCTCGGCGGGAAGCCCGGTCAGGCTATCGATCACAGACCACAGCCCTGGTTCCGACGGCAGAATCTTGTAGCGCCTCATCGAGCCCTCGCTTGCTAGAAGCACAGAGAACTCCCGCTTTACCGCAAAGTTCCGCAGTGCAGCATCAAAATGTTGCGACGCACTATGAGGGATGCAGTTCATATGACGGGCGGGGTCGTTTTGGCGCGCTGCCCGGCTGCCGGGTGCTGGTCGCCGGCCCGGCCGGCCTTGATAGGGCAGCTCTGGGCTTCGACGTGTCACGCAGCTCGGCGTTCCGGCTCGAGCGGCACGGCCAGCTCGTGTATGCGCGCATTGGGGCAAACCCGCCGGGCGATATCGCAAAGATGCTGGTGATGCGTCAGATAGATCTGACTGACCCCTTGTTTTTGCTCCACCTTTCTTAAGCCCGCTGCAGTTGTCGGGCCGGCTCTGGTCCTGCCGGCTGAGGCCGTGAATGCGCCTCAGACGCCACCGCCATGAAAGCCTGAAGTGCCGCGGAGAGATACTCGTCGCTCCGCGTCACAAAAACAGTCGGCGCCGACCGCAGATTGTCAGGTAGCGGGTGTATGATGACCTGTCCGTCGGCTGCCGCATCCTGAACGACCCCCCGAGGTAGCATGGCCATCCCTAACCCGGCGGCGACGCAGCCGATGATCCCGTCCATTGTTCCGAGTTCCATCCAGCGGACATGCGTTACCCCACACGCCGCCAGGAACATGTCCATGCGCCGGCGATAGGAACAGCCCGATCGAAAAGCGAGGACCTTCAGAGCCGGCGATGCGGCCAAGGCCTTCAGATCCGAAAGCTCGCGAAACCGCGGCGAGGAGATCACAACGAGCTCCTCTTCGACGATCGATAGGCTCTTCAGTTCGGGATGAGCGATGGGGCCGGAGACGAACGCGCCATCCAGTTTGCGTCCGACGACCTCGCTGACGAGCTGTTCCGTCGGGGCAGCCTCCACCAGTACGTCGACCTCTGGATATTCTGCAGCATAGCGGATCAGGATCGGTGGAAGGCGAAGCGCTGCAGTGGTCTCCATGGAGCCGATCCTGAGTAAACCGCACGGCGTACCGCGGTCTGTGACGACGCGCTTGGCTTCGTCCAGAAGCTCTCCGACGCGCTCGGCATAGGGAACGAGCTGAATGCCGGTGGCTGTCAGTGTAACCCCTCGCCTGGACCGATGAAAAAGCGGAGCACCGATTTCCTCCTCAAGCGATTTTATTCTCGCGGTGACGTTGGATTGCACCGTGTTGAGCACACCGGCAGCCCCTCCGATACTGTTTGCTCTCACCACCGCCTGGAAAAACCTGAGGTCGGCGCTGTTCATCGGCCATCTCCTTTTCAGATGAAAAACATCTGATCTAATCGTTTGTCTTAAGTCAAGTGTCGCAATAGCGTCAAAGAAAAATTCCGGGAACTTCCTCAAGCTGGGAGAAGTATTGATGACGATACGAACGCGTCTGACAGAATTTTTCGAAATCGAGCATCCCATCATCCTTGCCCCGATGACACCGGCCGCGGGTGGCGCGCTTGCGTCCGCCGTCGCCGACGCCGGCGGTCTGGGCCTGTTGGGTGGGGGATATGCTGATCGTCAATGGTACGAAACAGAGTCGTCGCTGATTACCAATGAACGCGTTGGCTGCGGGTTCATCGCCTGGGCAGTCGAAGCCGACCTTGATCTGTTTGACCGCGCACTTGCGGAGCGTCCGTCCGCGATGATGCTTTCGTTTTCGGATCCGGCGAAGCTCGCGGCACGGGTCAAGCAGGCGGGTGTTCCGCTGATTTGCATGATCCACACACTCGAACATGCCCGGCGCGCAATCGACGTTGGCGCCGACGTTCTTATTGTTCAGGGGACCGAGGCCGGCGGCCATGGCCTGGTTGCGCGGTCAACCATGCCCTTCGTTCCCGCAGTCGTGGATCTGGTGGCAAAGATTTCGCCTTCTGTCATTGTCGTGGCGGCAGGCGGGATTGCCGACGGTAGGGGCTTGGCCGCTTCGCTGATGCTCGGAGCAGACGGGGTCCTGATGGGAACCAGGTTCTGGGCTACGCGAGAGTCGCTCATCCATCCGGCAGCCAAGGACAAGGTAGTCGCTGCCTCTGGCGACGAGACAATCCGGACTTCCGTCTACGATATCGTCCGTCAGAAGGCTTGGCCGGCTGGCTATACCGGCCGACTGCTCAAAAACGGCTTCGTCGACAAGTGGCACGGGCGGGAAGAAGAGCTGCGCATGCTGCATTCCGAAGAATTGTCGAAAGTCGAGGCGGCATGGGCCTCTGGCGACTATGACACGGCCAACGTGACTGTCGGTGAGGCGGTGGGCCTCATCAACGATCTGCCATCGGCGAAGGACATCGTCCGCCGAACGGTGCGCGAGGCAAGCGAACGGCTTGGCGTCTACGCATTCGATCCGCGCATCGCGAGCTGAGTAACTACGGCCCTGAAGAAGAGGGCCGACTGCTTTCAAAAACATAAAAGGGGAACTGCAGCATGCAACAGCTACAGGAAAGGGGCGACTCCGCCCAAAAACCAGGTATTTGGACCGTCGTCCTTGCATCAAGCGCCGGCACGGTCATCGAATGGTATGACTTCCATCTTTACGAAGTCTGGCGATTTTCTTCTCAACGCTCTTCTACCCTGCCAATGAACCGACGGCAGCTGTTCTGATCAGCGTCGCAACCTTTGTCACAGAGCCCTGCTGTTCGGCAGCATCGGCGACCGCGTCGGACGCAAGAGCACGTTCTTGATGACGCTCATTCTGATGGGCATTGCGACCGCGCTCGTCGGCGTCTTGCCAACCTTTGAGATCGCGGGATATTTCGCGCCGATCGCTCTTGTGGTCCTTCGGCTCATCCAGGGATTGGCGATCGGCGGCGAATACCGCGGCGCCGCCGTTTACGTTGCAGAACACGCACCGGCGAAGCGGCGCGGGTTTTTCACGAGCTTTATCCAGACAACTGCAACCATCGGCTTTTTTCTGGCGATCGTCGTCGTGCTTACGTGCCGGCTGTCGCTCGGCGAAGAACTCTTCAAGCAATGGGGTTGGAGAATTCCGTTCCTGCTATCATCGGTTTTGATCGTGCTGTCCCTTTATCTGCGCCTCAAGCTGAGCGAATCTCCGGTCTTCGAAGAGCTTCGCAAAGGCGGGAAGACCGCAAAGAGCCCAATCCGTGAGAGTTTCGCCACCGGTCATGGTGTGCGTTATGCAGCCTTTGCATTGTTCGGGGCGACCGCCGGCCTAGGGTGCGTTTGGTATACAGGCCAGTTCTACGCACTGTATTTCTTGCAGAGCGTGCTGAAGCTTGACTTCCTGACAGCGAACATTTGCCTTGCTGCTGCTTTGGTGATCGGAACGCCCCTCATCGCTTTCTTCGGCGCCTTGTCCGACCGGATCGGCCGCCGCAAGTTGATTGTCACCGGTTTCATTCTGGCAGCCGCGTTCTATGTTCCAATCTATCAGGGCATCGCCGCCGCCGTCGCTGCCAAGAACTTCGTTTTGGTAACAGCGCTGATCGTCGCCCAACTCGTTTTCGTAGGATTGGTCTATGGCCCTATGGCAGCTTTCCTCGTCGAGCTCTTCCCGGCGAAATTGCGCTACACCTCGCTCTCGCTGCCCTATCACATCGGCACAGGCGTGTTTGGCGGCTTTGTTCCCCTCATTAACCTGTCGCTGGTTGCCTACACGGGCAACATCTATGCGGGCCTGGCCTATCCCATTGCGATCGCGATCATGAGCGCAGTCGTAAATGTTCTCTGGTTCCCCTGCGCGCTGGCTGGGGAACCCGAGGCTGCCGCAACCGGCCTACCGGCGAGGGCAATCTGAATATTCACCGGGACGCCGAGTGCGCGTCCCCGCCCTCTTTCCTATTTCCGAGCACGACCCATGCCGCTGATAAAAATTAACCTTCTGAAGGTCCGATCGCCTGGGGAGCAGGACAAGATCCTCGACTGCATCCATGAGGCGGTGGTCAGGGCTTTCCATGTACCGCCAGCCGATCGCTATCAGATCCTGATCGAACACGAGAGATCGCATGTGCGCGCGGAGGATACCGGTCTTGGTCTTTAGTGACAGGCTGATCATTATCGAGGTGATCTCGCGAGCGCGGTCAACTGACGACAAACAGGCCTTCTATCGTTTCGTTGCGGCAGGGCTTTTGGATGTGTGTGCGATCGACCCTGCAGATGTTGTGGTCAGTATCGTAGAAAATGGTGACGCGGATTGGTCCTTCGGCCTTGGTCGAGCTCAATTCATAACCGGCGAGCTTCGCGGAAATCAGGCATCGCGGCGGTGAAAGACGTCAATGTCTAATGCCAGTCCGATACGGCCGCGCCATCAGCTTTGACCGGCCGCGCAAATTCAAACAACAAGCAGAGAGCAGCTATGAAACAGCTACACCGAACCGTTGCAGCGTCACTGGGAATGCTGATGACAACTTTTTTAGTTTCGGCGCAAGCCAAGGAGGCCATCATCAAGTTCCAAGTCGAAGGCCAGACAATCGTAGGCACGATGGTCAGGCGGATGATGTCGCGAATCCTCCCGTCATCCTGATGCTTCACGGTTTCACCGGCAGCCGCAACGAATGGAGTTCGGAGGCGGTGAAGGAAGGCCTGTTCGGGCGTGCCGCGCCGGTGCTCGCAAAGAATGGCATCGCTTCGCTTCGGATCGATTTTCGCGGCAGCGGCGCGAGTGACGGCAAGTTCGAAGACATGACCGTCGAAACCGAGATAACGGACACACAAGCAGCGCTCGACTTCCTATCGGCGCATGACAGCATCGAGGGCAAACGTATTTCGTTGATGGGAATGAGCCTGGGCGGTGCGGTCACGACAGCAGTTGCCGGCCGGACGAAAACGCCTTTAAAGTCTGTCGTGCTCTGGAACCCCGGCATCAATCTTCCGGCAGCGTTCATCTCCATATTTGGCGAAAAGCAGATGGCGGAAGCTGTGACAGCGGGCGATAAAGTCTATCCGGCCAAGCGCGTCGGAGATGGGAAGGAAATTCCCTTGAAAGGCCGCTTCTTCGAGAGCCTCTACGCGGTGCAGCCTGCCGGCGAAATCTCGCGCTACAAGGGGCCGCTGTTCCTCGCGGTCGGCACGCGCGATAGCATCGTCTTTCCCCAACCCGTTCTCGCCAAGTCGTTGCTGGCTTATCACGACGGTCCGGAAGAACTGTGGGCTGAACCCATTGATCATGGTTTCGGCGTTGAACAGAGTGCCAAGACCGTGGACAAGCTGATCTTAGCGACGGTCGCCTTCCTAAAGTCCAACGGCGAATAGCCTGCGCGTCGAACGGCGCTCGCTTGGCCGCCAATGCCGCCGGAATTGGCGGCGTCTTAGCGAAAGCGGTAACGCTCGCCTGTCGGTTATCCTTCATGCAGGATGCTTGCCCGCGTGAACCTGCCCGGTTCCCGAGTACATCCGCCCCGTGACGACCGAAAGAAAAATTCGAGCTGATCGTAGGCCGCTCGCTGGCTGAAGACGGCGCGGCTATGATCGCGAGCTGCAACGGCGTACTCTCGACCCTCTCAAGAAGCAGACGTCCAGACCCAATCAGGATATTACCTTTCGTACCGGCCAGTTGGGAAGAAGTCCGGTCGCACGCGGAAATGATCGCAGGCGAGCGAGCATGTCCTCGACTGGTTCCATATCCCCATGCGCAATGGAAGCCGCTTCCTTCCGCGGCTAACCCGATCCTGCCCCGCAACTGCACGCAGGATTGCTGGCCGGCGTCGCCATCTTCGAGCGCGCCGGGCCTGCGATGCTCGAGATGCTTCACGCCCGTACGAGGGGAGCATGAGGATTTGTGGGGCGGTCAAGCCGCGCGGACCATTTCGCCGTTCTCGTGATTGTCGTTCGCCATGCCGGGATACCATTGCCGAAGGTCGACCGCAGGGAGCCATCGAGGGTCTGCGTGCGGGTTTTCAGCAGAAGATGTGCACCGAGGCTGTGTTGCAAAGTCTTCGGTAACCAGGCGCATGGCACGGCCTCTGGTAGTTTCGCCGGAGAGTTCAGATGTTCAAGGGCCGCCATTTCGACCAGTCCGTCATTCTGCTTTGCGTTCGCTGGTATCTGGCCTACGGCTTGAGCCTTCGCGATTTGAAGGAAATGATGGCCGAGCGCGGCATCAGTATCGATCATTCGACGATCCACCGCTGGGTCGTTCACTTCTCGCCCTTGCTGCTGAAACGCTTCAATCGGCGCAAGCGTGCCGTCGGCGGAAGGTGGCATATCGACGAAACCTGTATCAAGGTTCGCGGCCGCTGGATGTATCTCTATCGCCATCGACAGCGTCGGCGACACCGTCGAGTTCTGATTCAGCGAGCATCGTGATCTGCCGGCGGCCAAACGCTTCCTGCGCAAGGTGTTGCAGCGTCACGGCCGCCCCGAGCGCATCGTCATCGACGGTAGCAGACGAATCGCGAGGCGATCCTTTCCTGTGACGCGGAAAGCCGACTGCGGGATCGGTCGCGGCGGCAGCTCAAGCCGATCCGCATCCGAAAGAGCCAGTACCTCGACAACCGCATCGAGCAGGATCACCGGCGCATCAAGTGTCGTGTGCGGCCTATCTCGGTTTCGAATCATTCGCAAGCGCTATCGCCACGCTGGGCGGGATCGAGATGATCCACATGATGGAAAACGACAGGCGAGGTACGCCTTCAATCCAAATCCGCCATCGCCGAGCAATTCGAAATCATCGCCGCCGCGTGAGGCTGGGGTTTGGCTGGCGTGCTGGCCGATGCGACCAACCTCGGTCCGAAGCGAATGGCGAGCGCGTCCAAGGGCATCAGCGCGCACCAGATCGGCTGGATGCGCACCTTCCACGCGCGGTCCGAGACCTATCGCGCGGCGCAAGCATGTATCACCGATGCACACACCCGACATCCGCATTCTCGACTGTGGGGCAACGGAGCCGCGGTCGTGACCGGTCTCTCAGCGCGAGCAAGCGAACGCGTCATTGAAGCGCAGATCGAGTCGAGAGCTCATTTGATGAGCGACGAGTGGAAAGCATTCATGGCCATTGGTGAGAGCTTTGCCAAGCACGAGACCGTGAAGCGTTCCAGTGATGAGTATGTTCGCGATGCCGTCCACGTCAATTCGGTAGAGGGCTTCAACTCCCGCGTCCGCCGTACCATCGCCGGCGTCTTTCATCATATTAGCCCACAGCATGCCGACCTGTATTTCCACGAGGTTGGCTTCCGATGGTCACAGCGCGTGGTATCCGGGAGCGCCGTTCGGAAAACCCGTATGGTCTAGAAGTCTTGAGGACCATCTGGTCGCGCGTGCCGCCGGCGCTGCAGCTACTGAGAGTTTTTCGCGTCGCCACGGGGCGTCAGATGCGCCGTAGCCTGGGTGGAGGAATCATCATCAAATCAACCGTAGCTGCCTTTGGTTGATAAATGCCTCGTACGATTTTGAGCAGTTCTTGTTCCGACCCCATCATGCGAAGATCGTGTGACTGTCCAAGTTTTGCCAAAACGAGAGGCATCCCACAGATGGGGCACTCGGCTGCTGCGGGTCACCTTCGACGACAGTCACACTTACTGATCTCGATTTGATTGTTGAACCTCGGTCTTAACAGCAGCAGTGCTGACCTCAAGCTCCTTAACCGATGGCGAAATGAGTTTGGCCGCATGGCACGCGCAAGCGGAGCACCCTGGCCAGCCATTGTGCTTCAATCCGTGCTGTTTGCTCTCACAACCGCCTGGAAAAACCTGAGGTCGGCGCTGTTCATCAGCCATCTCCTTTTCAGATGAAAAACATCTGATCTAATCGTTTGCCTTAAGTCGAGTGTCGCAATAGCGTCAAAGAGAAATTTCCGGGAACATAGAAGGAAAGCCAAGCCATGCGCCAAGCAGCGCCCCGCTTTGCACTCGACCACATGGCGGCGCCCGGACTCGACGTCAGGGCACTTTTCGCTTTTGCCCGTGACCAGGGCCTGACCGATGTCCAGATCCGCAGCCAACAGCGCAGCAATGCTATTGCACGCGGCATGCCGGCGGCGGACGTCCGCTCTGCCGCCGCCGAAGCAGGCGTTGGGATTATTTCCATCAATGCCTTGCAGCGCTTCAATGAGTGGACACCCGCCCGCAAGACCGAAGCGAGCAAGCTCGCCGATTATGCGGCGGCCTGCGGAGCCAAGACGCTCATGCTAATGCCTGTCAACGACGGCTCCTGGCCCGCCAATGGCGAGCGCCGGGGCGATCTCCGCTTTGCCTTGAAGGCGCTCAAGCCGATCCTCCAGTCGCGCGGCCTGATCGGTCTCATCGAGCCGCTGGGCTTCCAGACCTGCTCGCTTCGATCGAAAAACGAAGCGGCTAAGGCCATTGCCGCCATTGATGGCCAGTCCGTCTTCCGCCTCGTGCACGACACGTTTCATCACACGCTCGCCGGGGAGACGTTCTTCTCCTGCGACCTGACCGGTCTCGTGCACATTTCAAGAGTGAACGATCCGATCCACTGGATCTACCCGGATCGCGTCCTGGTCGGTTCCGACAATGGCAGCCAGATCCGGGCGCTGCTTGATGGCGGTTATGCGGGCCCCTTCTCATTCGCACCGTTTGTCGACGCAGCCCACCCGCTGGACGATCTCGCCGGCGCACTTGCCGCGAGCATCGATCTCGTCCGACAAGGGCTATTGACGCGAATGGCGGCATGAGACGCGGGAGTAAATCAGGGGTGCCTGAGACGGCTTTTGGCGTCCCGCGGAGAAGTCATTCGAGACGCCTACTGTAACAATATCTTTCGCATCCAGATGCTTGCCGCATCACTGTTGTGAAGCGCGATCTGTGCCTGAGACCATCCGCGGATCGTGCTAAAGGCCTGCACGATAACCTCAACACGTCTCTTGAGGCCATGCTCAAGAAAAACCGCTCCTCGATGGAGGGCTTCAGCTCGGACCCTGAGTAGTGCGATTAACGAACGTCACTTCGCTGGTCGAACGGGTGAACCGCTTCTATCGAGTCGTCGCCCGTGGCGCTTCCATTCCCTATGCTGCCTTCATTTCGCGGTCCTCGCCAAACTGTTCAGACAAATCAAGCCAGCTCTCCCGGGGACAGACGCCGGCAAGCGTGGACTTAGCGAAACAGCCGTCCGCAATTTAGCCCTGTCCAGAGTTTGCGAAACACGCAAAAAAGATGAAAGTGCGATGTTCAGGCGCATCGGTGCCGACTGCACAGAGTTACGTCATTTGAAGTTATGCCAAGGGGAAACGGTATTGGGCAACGGCTCAGGCGCTGGCGAACCTTTGAATGTTGCGCATGCATTGGAGCGCCGGCCGATTCGGGCACGATCAACGATCGCTGTGGCAAGCTCACGTCAATGTCCCCGAATTGCCTTTCCCTACCACCAGACTACCCCGCTCAGGAGCGCGACTCCGGCAGCACTCCCATCTCCTTGAGCAACCGGCTAGCGCCGTCAATCTTGTCCATGGTCCAGAGCATGAAGCGACTGTCGACATGGATGCTGCGATTGCGGTCTGCGGCATATGCCCAATCGGAGATCACTCCATCAAGCGTGCCATCGAAGGCGAGGCCGACGAACTCGCCGCGTCCGTTCAGCGTGGCCGAGCCGCTATTGCCGTTGGTGATGTCGGCGGTGGACAGGAAGTCGACCGGTAACGTGCCCAGCGCCGGCGCGGCATAGGGGCCATAATCCTTGGCTCGGATCGCTGCGATAGCCGCATCTGGAGCGTCGAACTCACCCTTGCCCGTTTCTTTGGCCAGAAGTCCATCGGCCGTGGTAAAGGGCATCCAGATCTGCCCGTCGCGTGTTCGCCCCGCCACCTTGCCCCAGGTGATGCGCAGCGAGCCATTCGCGTCGGGATACATCGGCTGGCCGATTGCCTGGCGGTAGGCACGCTGGCCGTGCATATAGATGGCGCGAGCCGCCTGGCTGCGTCCAGCGCGGTCCTTCGCAGCGTGCTTCGCAGCTATGTCGCCGGGATAGAGAGCGACCGCCAACTTGATGAAAGGGTCCTCCGACGCCTCGAAGGCAGCAGCGGGCTTGTCAAGCCAGCCGAGCCGCATTACCGTGTCTGCGAGTTTGGTGTCTGCATAAAGTCGGTCAAGGCCAATTTGGCCCAAAGTGCTTTCGAAAGCAGTATCGCGGTCCTTTGCATCCAGCCGGCGATATTCGTCGAGTGCGGCCTCGAAAAGCTTTCGATCGATGTCTGGCAAATAGCGGCGTTCGATCTGCGTCAGCTGATCCGAGATTTCTTTACGGTCACGATCCTGAAAGCCGCTTTCACGGTCTTCATCGGGCTTCTCGTGCTCCTTTGTCCAGCGATAGAGAGTGCGTGCCGATGACAGTAGTTGCGCGCGATTGAGCAACGCCTGGCGCAGCCTCGCCAGCGAAGCCCGGCTATTCTCGCCCACCATCGCGTCCAGTTCGCGGATTGCTGCGTCAAAGCGCGTGTGCCGCACGGGATACCCAGCGACCCAGGCGCGAAAAGCTTCCTCCTCGGTAGCCTTGCGCGCGTCGAGGCCGATCGCGTCGGCGCCGGCAAGATCGCCCGCCAGCTTCTTCTTGTAGTTTTCCACGCCCCGCAGGATGGAGGCGTAGCGGATCTGCGCTTCGCGATTGCCTTCCGTGGCTTGCTTGATCTGGGCCGCATAATCCGAGAGCAAACGCTGGGACAGTGGTTCGTAGTGCGCGAAGTTGAACCGGACTTCATCGGCGGTGAGGAACCGATTGGTTGCTCCGGGAAAGCCGGCGACCATCACGAAATCGCCTTCTTGCACGCCTTTAGAGGCGATGCGCAGCCAGTTCTTCGGCCGGTAGGGCACGTTGTCGCGCGCATAAGGCCGGGATGAACCATCAGGGGCGACATAGGCGCGATAAAAGCCAAAGTCGCCTGTGTGGCGCGGCCACATCCAATTGTCCGTTTCGCCGCCGAAGTTACCTATGCCGAGCCCGGGCGCATAGACGAGGCGCACGTCCTGAATTTCGAGCTTCTGCTGGAGATGGTAGGAGGCGCCGCCATAATAGGACCCTACGTCGCAGCGGCGATTGGGCTGTTCTTCACACGCGGCGATCAGCGCCTTGCGGTTCGCTTCGAGCCGCTCATAGCGGGCAAAGCCGTTCAGCTTGTCTGAGACGCCCTTGAGCATGTCAGCGGTCACATCCCGCATATCCTCGATCACATAGATGCGGCTGCCGGGCGCCGCAGGCAATTCTTCACCCAGGCTCTTCGCCAGAAACCCGTTGGTGAGATAGTTTTGGCTCTCCTTGCTGTTGTACTGGATGGAGTCCAGCACGCAGTGATGGTTGGTGGCGACCAGCCCTTGCGGACTGACGAATGAGGCGGAGCATCCGCCCAGTGAAACGATCGCGTTAAGCGGGGCAGCGCCCAGACGGCTCAGCTGCGCGGGATCGATCTGGAGCCCATCCGCGCGCATGGCCGCGCCGACTTCCGCACTCTGGGCCGGCATCCAGATGCCTTCGTTCGCCGATGCAGCGGTGGCCGTCCAGAGCAAGGCGATGGCACTTACCCAAGCAACCATATCACATTCGCAGTTCATACTGGTGTCTCTCCCATTCTATCTACTGTCTCCGCCGACTGGATCCATGAGCTATCAGACTGGCCGGCGACCCCAGCGCCTGCGCGGCTGCCACTGGGGACTGAGGGGACGGTCAACGCAAACATCTGGATGACGCTCCCCTCACATCGTGTCGGTTGTGTGCAACGTTGCGGATCATCCGTTGCACTAATCGTGCCAAAGGAATAAAGCTTTCAACGACCTAAATGGTAAGCTGCCTTCCATGTCCGACCTCCGACATTTCGTCGTAGACCCGACACCCTCGTCCTCGCCAGCGACGAAGCCCGCTGCCGAACGGCCGTAGCCTGTCCATAATTGTGAGAGTGCGTTTCTTCACCTAGCCGTATACGCCGAAGACCATGCGGTATCCTGGGCATATCCTTGCTGGTGTTCGCCGATCGGGAAGTGGAGCGACCCATCTGCGAATATCTGAATTATTATCGCCGCTGGAGGCGCCGGGCGGTTCAGGAACTGCTCAGCTCCCGTTCCGCTGTGCCTCTTATGCGACTTTGGGCGAACAAACATCGAACAACGTCAGAACGACTTCACTCACATGCTGGGATCCGCTATTCGTCATGGGCTCAGTTGTGCCAAGACCCTTCCGAGCCGAGAACCAAATGTGTCGCATTAGGGCCCGAAAGCTGCCTGTCGGCTCACGGGAACGAAGTAGTTTCTAGAAGCGCTTTCAAATTAGATCTAGGGAGCACCGATGCGAGCGCTAGCGCACGCCTTCACACCCTAGCTATATGTAGAGCTGTGCGCAGCGTCGTTCGTCGCGATCAGATACATATAAATGCCGGTGCCCCCGAGCAGGGCCGATGGAATCGACCTCAGCCGCGATCAGCCGGCTGACCAGTTTCCGTAGCGCGTCAACGTCGACCCGGCCGGAACGATCGGCGGGGTGATCGGAAAAGCAGACAGGCCGTTTGCGATAAATCATGGTTCAATTCCTCGGTCGGTGGGGGCGAAACCCGGCCAGTAGTGGCCGTCAGGCGTCGGCCGTTTGCCGAAGATGGCCTGACCGACGCGCACGACAGTGGCGCCTTCCTCGATGGCTTCCTCGAAGTCTCCGGTCATACC
>NZ_JBVVQQ010000055.1:0-17167 GCF_055811135.1 Mesorhizobium sp. WSM4817
GATCAGCGAGGTGAGTCGGGCTAAAGCGGTTTGTCGAGGGCGAGGATCGCCGGCAAGCGGCACTGCTTCCCGAGTGCCTGGAGGATTACGTGACGCAGGACAATCCGGGGTGGCGACAGGTGCATCGTGGATCTGCTACTTTCGCGCGCTCCACTTTGGGAGGCGCAGCACGCGTTGCCCCTGTCGACAAACTGAGCCTCGTGCTGGTGGCGGTGTTCGGAGTGACATTCCTCAAGGAACATCGTCGTCGAACTGGGCAGGGGTTGCCTTGATCGCAACAGGCGCGGTTCTGGTACGCTACAAAGCTTATTGCTCCGTCTTTAGGATCAGAACAGCCAAAAAAAGGTGGGCAGGTAGCCAGCTACCTGGAGGTATTCGATGCCTTCGATGGCTGGAAAGATCGCCAGAAAATAGAGGGCATCGAAGAATGTGCTTCTTAATGCGTTTGTGGAGAACGTGTGCTGATGCTTGTCCTGATGCAGCCACGGCTTGGGCCAGAACCGCGGCGTCCTTGCCACATATGCTTCGAACTCCGGACCAAATTTGTCACGAAGAAACGTCTCTTCCTTTCGGGCAGTCATTCCGAAAACCGCATAGGTGCACCCCCCCAGAGCGGATGCAACGATGAGCGATCCGAACATGAGGCCGATGCCGAATGCTCCGATCGTCGAAAACAGATATAGGGGATTGCGGGTGATCGAGTACGGCCCGCTGACTGCCAACTCGCTGTTCTTCCGCCCCCCGACATAGAGGATGCTCCACAACCTCCCGAATATGCAGACGAGGATCAGAACAAAACCGATCATCTCGACGACCTCGTGAAGGCTAGATGCTTCATCCCAACCGGGGCGAGAGAATAGCAGCGACCCAATCGCCGCTATGCTCAGGGCCTGGACGACCAAAAGTCTCTTCCGCTGATTAAATGGTTGCGGGGCAATGGAAGCGGACATCATGGTTCCTTCGACAAAGGCTTTTTCGGGGACTCGCGCCAAGCAGTCCTCTCCGCAGGTTTGAAGCTCTCAAGATCGCGTGCTGTATCGCGCGGGTTAGCGGTTACTAACCGTTCTGCAACATTGGTCAATGGCCCGTCTGGAAGTTCAAGGTGGTTACGGGGTTCCTCGGCCAGCGCTCCTCCAGTCGCGGGATGAACTTCCAGCTGCACGTGTCCGTTTGCTATCGCGATCCGTTGCTCAGCTTCCAAAGTCGTTTCTCTACCCCACGTAGGTTACCACCGAAGCTTGATCTGCTAAACCAATATGGTGTTACACTTGTAGTCTCGCAGAGGCTTCTTCCAGCTCTCTGGGTCACCTCGAGAGCCGTAACCGGATCAGATTTGGCGGAGGGGGTTTGCGGCGAGCGCGTTCGTGATTCACCATTTGCGGACGCCACCACCGACTAATCCGCTTGAAGGCCTGTCGCTTGCTCAGCTCCGCGGGCCGTTCGCTGCGCTGATCGGCTTAGTGCGCGGTCTTCAAGGCCGAGTCGAGAGCCTTGAGATCCAGAACCAGGCGCTGCGCGCCGAGATCCAGACCCTCAAGGATCGCCCTCCGGACAAGCCGGCCAAGCCGTCGGAATGGGCAACGCAGCCGGAGGGGAAGCGACGCCGTCGCGGCGCCAAGCGCGACGGCCGGTCGCGTGAGCCGCGAGGTGACGGTTGCGGAGAGCGCTCCTGCGGACTCACGCTTCAAGGGATACAAGACGATCCTTGTGCGCGATCTGGTTTTGTCGGCCGGGGTGATGCGCTGTCGCTGGGAGTGCTGGGTGACACCGAGCGGCGAGAGGCTCGTCAGCGGCAGGTGACACTCGACAACGGCATCCTGTTCCCGCGACGACTGCGCAGGAACCGCAGCGAACGCATGTGGGCGCCGCCACAGCACGGCCGCATCCGGGTCCTGCATAACCGAGATATGCCGGCGCCTTCTTCTACGGTCGAACGCGTGGTCGTCCCCGGCCGGGCGGCGGCCTCTCGCAGATCAAGGTGAATAATATGGCCGAGTGGCGGATGCCGACCTGCATCCGGGTTATATCGACTGGGAGCGCTTCAAGGCCAACCCGGAGCGTGTCGCCACCAACGAACAAGCTTATGGAATGCAGCGCCGCGCCGGGACAGTCCGCGAAGGATCCGCCTGCTCCAGGGCAGAGTTCTCTGCGGCCTTTGCAGCGGGCAAACATGGGCGTCCATTACAACGGCCCTCCGCCGAGGCCCGTCGGCGAGTCGGAAGCCGAAAGAGTCGCGGCTCCCCTCACCCGTTCGGCCGTTCCGTCGTACCAGGCGAGCGTCTCGCAGCGCGAAAGCTGCTCAGGCGACCGTTCGCGATTTTGGCCGGATCGACGTCGTCCTGGGGCAGGAAGCAGGCGAATGACTGGCAAAAAGCGTCCGCCGCAGCCCGGCGTCGATCACTGGAACCTGGCGCCGGCGCGGCGGAACTGCAGGGCGGCGGCCATTCCGGAATAGCTGCCGCCGACATCGATGATGGAACCTACACTAACGGCAGCTCAATTCGGATGGTTGTGAGGACAGGCTCGGCTCCAGCCGGACGGGCAGTGTTCTGAGGGTGTTTGCACACCATGTTGATGGGTTGCCACAATGGAGATCGCCTCAGAAGCGGCGCTTAATCGGAAACATTAGCACCTCCGCGTTTTGGCGCGGCTGCTTGAACTCCTCGACGGCAACTGCCTCAATTAGCAGATCCAAGGCTTCGCGCCCCCTCCGGCTCATCGGGTCATCGCCTCGCAGGTAATGATACGCTCGATCTAGATGCACTCGCGCGGCGGAAAAATCGCTTGTCATATGACCCTCTCAGTTGCCGCCCGCGCTGGCCATCTACGAGGTGAGGGTCGCGCAATCGTCAATATCCACAGACGAATTTGATTTAAATCGCGGATAATCTGGGATAATCAAAACGCCGGCTTGCGAGAGCCCCTTGCTGACGTCGCCGGCCGCGCTCGGTTGGCTCTGCAATAGCGTTTCGTGGTGCGCCACGGTGAAAGTTCGCACGTTTTCATGCGCGGTCGATCAGAACAAAAGCCTGCGGACGGTGCAGATGGCGGTAAAAGCCTGGCGGCAGGTCGGCCCTGGCGACTGGACGATGCCGGCTCTTCCACCAGCCAAATCGTTTGGTAACATTCGTCGATGAGGCAATAGGGTGCAGTTTCTCAATTCGCCCGACATCGGGAGCCCGCAAGTCAATCTGATTTCAGGATGGTCCGCATATTGAGGTAAGGCACAGGCGCCAGGTGCGCCACGCTCATCGACAATCGCGGCAGATGGTGTTCGAAATGTTCATGCCCTCCGGAAGGATGGGCTTGTCCCGTGCCGACGCCGGTCATACCGGCTATGGTTGGCGCAGCATCGCTAAATGGCTGACTTTCGACACGCCACCCGACTGACGCAGGACGGCGTTGAACACGATGTCACCTTACATTTCGAGGCGTTTCTCAGCCAGTGCTGGAGCAGCTGTTCCACGGTATCAAACAGCGCGGCTACACGGGTAGTTTCTCGGAATCTCGAGCGACTGCTCGCAAAGCTGGAGCCGCGTCGAAAGGTCAGGGACATCGGTCGCCCTCCGATCATACGCCACCAACCAGCCGGCGATGCTGTCCCGATACGGGCTCCGGCGACCGGCCATATTATCTCGCCGGTAGTCGCCGCTGCCCTCTTCATGAAGCCGCGAGGCATGCTGACGATCTCTTCCGAGCGCGCGGCCGGTGAGGGACCGGCCTATCATGGCCGCATCACGAAGCAGGTCTCCTGAATCGAAGCCTCTATCCGATCGACGAACGCCTCAAGTTTCGCGGGCAAGCAAGGCCGGCCGGGACCAGGTTGGTATCTTAATCATCGCAGAGCGTGTTTAGCTGGGGTCGCGCAGAAGGTGGATGGCGAGAGCGCGGTGAGCTGGACCGCGACGCTAAGCTAAAAACGTGTTGGACTAAGCGACGGGACGGCTGACTGGTATGGGCGCTCAATTGATCTGGCGCCTTAAAGGGCAGGAAGGCCTCGCGGCCGGTTCGAGGCGCATCATATCCTCCTCCGAAGGAGCACGCGCAAGTATCGTCACAAGCCCCGAGCGCTTCGCCTTCGGCGGTGTCCAATTTCCGACAATGTCGGATACAAAGTCAGATCTACTGGATTGCGTTTAAATCGTTTCCTCGTTTGGCACAGTACATGCACGTCATCCGCAAGCACGACCGACCAACAAGAAGACGCATGATCACCTCACCGAAACATATAGCCGCCGCGGAACAATCACGTCGCCGCGAACTTGCTTATCGCCCGTCACCACAACCGGAGCCATCGATGTCTGACGGGCTGCCCAGGATACCTGCTGCGACCGCGCTTGCCCTTCGACCGCTCCGGCTCCGCCCGTTACCGACGAGGAAAAGTAACGGATTTCCTGCTCGACGACGGCATGGAGGTGGTCGTCATCCCCGAACACCTGCGCCGATCGTCGCCCATAGGGTGGGGTGCAAGGTCGGCAACATCGCGCCCACAAGGAGATTCGGATGTCTGAAGCGAGTCAGGAAAAGTTGGACGCCTTCTTGGGGAAATTGGTCGGCGATCTCGGCGCGATTGCTACGGGCGCGGGAGTCGTGCTGGGGGACAGGCTCGGCCTGTTCAAGGCATTGCGCGAAGGCGGCAAGTTGACGGCCGCCGAACTTTCGGCACGGACCGGCACCCAGGAACGCCTTGTAAGGGAATGGCTTTCCGGGCAGGCAGCGGCGGGCTACGTCGACTACGATGAAGCCAACGACGAGTTCTATCTCAACGCCGAGCAGGAGTCGGTGTTCGCCGATGAAGATAGCTCGGCCTTCATGGCTGGCGCATTCGAGTTCCTGTCCGCGCTGTGGCTCGATGAAGAAAAGGTGAGGCAGGCATTTCAGTCCGGCAAGGGCGTTGCATGGCACGATCATAGCGCGTGTCTGTTTCGCGGTACGGAGCGGTTCTTCCGTCCAGGCTATAATGCCAACCTGATCGACTCCTGGCTGCCGGCGCTGGAGGGCGTAGTCGAGAAGCTCGAACGCGGCGCGGAGGTCGGGGATGTCGGATGCGGTCACGGCGCATCGACCGTGCTCATGGCGCGTGCTTTCCCCAATTCGCGCTTCGTCGGCTTCGATTATCACTCCGCTTCGATCGAGCGTGCCCGAAAGGCGGCCGAGGAAGCCGGCGTCGGCGCCAACACGCGCTTCGAGGTCGCGGCCGCCAAGACCTATCCCGGCACTTATGACCTCGTCGCTTTCTTTGATTGCCTTCACGACATGGGCGATCCAGAGGGCGCCGCCGCCCATGTCCGCGGGTCGCTCAAGCCGAATGGCACCTGGATGATCGTCGAGCCGTTGGCGCATGACCATCTAGCGGCGAACCTCAATTCCGTCGGACGCGTCTATTATGCCGCTTCCACATTCGTGTGCACGCCCGCTTCGCTGTCGCAGGAAGTCGGACTTGGGCTTGGCGCCCAGGCCGGCGAGGCGAGGTTGCGCAAGGTGGTGACCGCCGGCGGCTTCAAGCGATTCCGTCGCGCCGCGGAGACGCCGTTCAACATGGTGCTGGAGGCTCGCCCCTAGCGCGGCCGTCGCTAGAAATTGTAGCTCATCGTGAAGATCACCGCCAAAATCCGGACGCACGTGTATCGGCAAATTTTCAAGGCGTCTGGGTTTACGCAGAGCTCGCTGCCGAGCCGTCTTCTCTAAACCACTGACGTCGATGTCCGGCGGCAGATTCTTTCCCTTGCTGCGGTCACAAGGCGGGCGGCCTCGATGTAGGCGTCTTCCCGCCCAGTGCTTTCTCGACCCGCCGCGATGGGCTGATCGTCTCTGGTCGTCGTCATCATTGCGGTTGCCGCCAAGCAGGCGGCCGATACGAAGTCTGGGAAGGAGATCGGCACCTCGGAGGTCGAGCGGATCTGGACGGGAGTGTCAAACGGACCCGCCCCAGACCTCGCAACGTCAAGTCCTATCCGCGAGAAACCCAACAGCGCCAGGAGCGCCACGCGACCAGTGGCCTATTTATCAACTCGAAAGCGCTTTCCATCTTCGCAATGCGTTCCGTCACTGCCATCTGAACAGGCTCATCGTGTCTGCAGCTTCACGACGCCTTGCGAGGCAACGCAGTCTGTATCCTAGCCATTGGTGAATTTCATCGGCGATGCGCTCGGCGTGCGCGGTGACCTCGGGAATTCCCATCAATTCACCGACGCTGCCGCGCGCCAGAGGCCCGCTGACGAAAATGCTGTCGGACGGTCGGCCGGATGTCCCGACCGCACGGCCTTGGCTGTCGGTCGCCAAGCCAAGACCAATCGGGTCTAGCCGGACCAGTCCCATTCGCCCGAGAGCGGCTATTGCCGCGTTGGTCCGGAAAATATCGGCATGCGCCGGCCCGGTTGTGACGATCACTCTGTCGAACGTCTCGATCGTCTGGGTGTGTTGGCGCCTTGGCCGCAGCGTGACACCAACGCGCCCGTGGACCCGCTCGGCGCCAGTCATCGATGCAGCGCGATAGGCGAGCGTGCCTTCAGCAAGCCGGCGATCGAGCACGACTGCGACCTGCGGCGCTATGCGGAAGCGATGCACATCCCACAGCGCGCGCAAATGGCGCACGACGCGGCGTTGCTCAGCGAGCGGCAGGGCCTGCCAGATGATTTGCCCTTGTCGCCGGACTGCGTCGAGCACCGGGTGCCAGCCTTCGCCCTGCTGCGCGGCGGTTGCGATGGTCGATCGGATACGCCTGAGCAGCACGGTGGCGCTGCGTGAAGGCAGGCCGGTGAAGTCGCCGATCGGATCGGCATGCGTAGCCGCATGGCCTCGCGACCGGTAGCCATGGCGCGAAAGTGCTGTGATGCGACCGCGATGGCCATTGCGGTCGAGCGTTGCGATGACATCCGCCGACGTCAGTCCAGTGCCGACGACAAGCACATGGTCATAGCGTCCTATCGCTTCCAGCCTTTCGAGATCATAGGGATTGGCTACCAGCCCGGCTGCACCAGCCACGGACTGCAGGGGCAATGGCAAGGTCGGTGGCGGATGCGTCGTCGCAATCACCAGGGCGTCCGCTGCGAGCGTTCCTCCATCAGCGAGGATCAGGTGGTAGCCCTCGCCCCTGAGTTCGGCTGACGCGACCGCGGATCTGACATGGCGGATCGTTTTGCCGAACAGAAAGGGCTGAAGATGGGATTGCACGTAGCGCCCGAAAACGCGACGCTGCGGGTAGAGCGCTCCATTGGCGGCAATGGCCTCGGGGTCGTCCGCAGTGGCGCCAGTTTGCTCCAGCCAGTCGGCAAAGTGGCTGTCCTGGCCGGAGATCAGCGTCATCCTCGACGCCGGCACATTGATGCGGTGTGAAGGATCCGGCGTCGAATAGGCCAGGCCATAGCCGAGCCCCTCTCGGGGCTCGACGACCACGATATCGGCAGCTCCGGCGGGCAGAAGCCGTGCAAGATGAAACGCAGTCGCCGCACCGGAGAAGCCGCCGCCGATGATGACTACGACAGGCCCTCTGCCCGATTCTCTAGCGCTCAAGATTGACTCGCGCGCAGTGCCGACGGTCGATGGTCGCCGGCCACCGTTTCCCCAAAAGGCCCCATGTTCACGGCCGTTGCCCGTGTCGAGATTTCATGATCAAGCGGCAATAGCGGTAGCACCAGTTCGCCAAAACGATAGGCTTCCTCCAGATGCGGATAACCGGAGAGGATGAAGGTATCGATGCCGATACGCCGGTATTCGTCGATCCGTTCCGCCACCGTGGCCGCATCGCCGACCAGGGCGGTGCCGGCGCCGCCGCGAACCAGGCCGACGCCGGCCCACAGGTTCGGACTGATTTCGAGCTTGTCGCGATGGCCGCCGTGCAGCCGGCTCATGCGCGACTGGCCGATAGAATCCATGCGCGCGAAAACCTTCTGCGCCTCGGCTATCGTCTTGTCGTCCAGGCGGCTGATCAGGCGGTCGGCATCGGCCCAGGCTTCGTCATCGGTTTCGCGGACGATGACATGCAGCCTGATGCCGAAGGTCACGTGGCGCCCGGCTTTTTCAGCAAGACCGCGCACATGATCGACCTTGGCTGCAACGTCTGCGGGCGGTTCGCCCCAGGTCAGATACTTGTCGATCTGCTCGGCGGCGACCGCGTTGGCCGCCTCTGACGAGCCGCCGAAATAGAGCGGCGGATGTGGCGTCTGCACGGGCGGAAACAGCAGCCGGCCGTCCTCGATGCGGAAATGCTTGCCTGCGAAAGCGACGGTCTCGCCACGCAGCACGGCCTTGTAGATGTCGAGGAATTCCCGCGTCACCTCATAGCGCTCGTCATGGCTGAGGAAAATGCCGTCGCCCTTGTTCTCGACCGGGTCCCCGCCGGTAACCACATTGATCAGCAGTCGTCCGCCGGAAATGCGGTCGAGCGTCGAGGTCATGCGGGCGGCTAGCGTCGGCGATTGCAGGCCCGGCCGGACGGCGACAAGGAAGCGAAGCCGCTGGGTCAGCGGCGCCAGTGCCGACGCCACGACCCAGCTGTCCTCGCAACTGCGTCCGGTCGGCAGCAGCGCGCCATAGTAGCCGATGGCATCGGCCGCCTTGGCGACTTGGGTGAGATAGGGCAGATCGACCGCCCTGCCCCCCTCGGAGGTGCCGAGATAGCGGCTGTCGCCATGGGTCGGAAGAAACCACAGGACCTTGACCCTGTCGGGAGTGGCAATGCTCATGAATCGTCCTCTGTGACCTGGCGCGCCTTGCTCAGCTCCAGGCATGGAGAGGCGGATTGACATCGTTGAGGTAGTAGTTGCCCAAGATCGCGTATTTCCAGCGCACCGGATCGTGCAGCGTGTGGGTGCGGGCGTTGCGCCAGTGTCGGTCGAGATTGTGCTCGGCGAGCGTCGAGCGTGTGCCGGCGAGCTCGAACAGTCTGTTGGTGGCGCTGATGGCGATCTCGGTGGTGAGGATCTTGGATTCCGCCACAGCAATCTGCGCTTCTACAACCGTCTTCTCGTTCGGGTCGACGACTGCGCGATCGACCGCAAGCCCCGCCCTTTCCAGAACCGCCTCAGCCGCATTGGCACGCAGGCGAAGGTCGCCAATCGCCTGGATCGTATAAGGATCCTGCCAGGCATGATCGACGCCGCTGTCTATCCAGGCGCGCGAGTTCGTGCGCACGAAGCTGACAGTCTCGTCGATCGCCGCCTTCGCGATGCCAAGATCGACTGCGGCCTGGATGATCTGGAAGATGGCACCGTCGGCCGTCGGCCTGTCATAGCCTTTGTAGCCGGGAACGAGATGCGTCTTCGGCACTTTCACGTTGTCGAGAAGGACCGTGCCGGACAACGTGGTCTTCTGGCCGAAGCTCGACCAGTCGTCAATGACCGTGAGTCCGGGCGCGCCGCGATCGGCGATTGCATACCAGGCGCGCCCCTCGTCATCGAGCGCTACGATCGGCACCAGATGGGCAAGCAGAGCACCGCTCGAATAGAATTTCTGGCCGTTGACGACGACATGGTCGCCGGCATCGACGAACTTGGTCTCGAAGTCGGCCGCGCGCTTGGAGCCGAACTCGGAGAACGCGTTGCCGAAGCGCGTGCCGGACAGAACCTCGGCGAAAAGCAGCTTCTGCTGCGCCTCGTCGGAGACGGTGCGGATTGCGGCGACGACGCCAAGATGGTTCTGCGGAATCTGGCCCAGCGACGGATCGGCCGCGGAGATGATGGTGATCACTTTCGACAGCGTCATATAGGAGAGCTCCGGCCCGCCATAGGCTTTCGGCACGTTGATCGACCACAGGCCGCTCTGCGAAAACGCATCGAGCTCTCGCTTCGGCCAGAGGCGTTCACGGTCCCGCTTGGAGGCATCCTTGGCAAATTCCGCGGCCAGTTTTTCGGCGACAGCGATCGCCTCGGCGTCGGTCCTGATAACATGCGCCTTAGCTGACGGACGCTCGACCGGTGGCACGGCGCTGCGGATATCGGACGGCTGCTTCGATTGGATGGTCATGCTGCGGTCTCCTTGGGGAAATGGTCGGATGGAAGCGGCGAGCCGCCAAGATAGTAGGTCTTGATGTCAGTGCGCTGGCGCAGGTCGGCAGCCGATCCTTCGAGGACGCTGACGCCGTTCTCGAGCACGGTGGCGCGGTCGGCGTATTTCAGCGCGACCGCCGAATTCTGTTCGGCAACCAGGATCGAAAGGCCTTCGTCGCGGTTTAGCCGTTTCAGGGCGCTGAAGATCTCGTCGACGATCAGCGGCGCGAGCCCCATCGACGGCTCGTCCAGAACAAAGAGTTTCGGTCGCGACATCAGACCCCGGCCAATTGCCGTCATCTGCTGCTCGCCCCCGGAAGTGAGGCCGGACCGGGTTCGCCGCTTCTCGGCGAGCCTTGGGAAAAGTGAATAGACACGATCGAGGTCGGCCTTGACGCCCGTGCGAGAGGACGAGCGTCCGAGCGCGCCGGTCAGGAGGTTCTCTTCAACGGTCAGCGAGCGGAAGCAATGCCGGCCCTCGAGGACCTGGACGAGGCCGCTGCGGACGAGCTGCGAGGGGCTTGTCCTTGAAACATACTCGCCATCGAAGGTGATCCGACCGGCGGTAACGGTGCCGCGCTCGGCCGGGAGGAGATTGGACACTGCGCGCAGCAGCGTCGTCTTGCCGGCGCCGTTGGAGCCGAGCAACGCGACGATCTGACCTTTGCCGACCGTCAGGTCGACGCCATGCAGGGCGGCAATGGCGCCATTGTAGACGGCCTCGACGCTACGGACCGACAGTATCGGGTTTTCCGGGGTGGACATCGATAACTCCGCTTGGCGCCTGGATGGCGCGGCCGGCCCATGGGCCGGTCGCGAGATGCTGAATTCAGTTGCTGACCACCGCTTCGGCGTCTTCGGCCGTGCGGATCTTGATGCCCTTCTCCTTGGCGTATGCCTCGGACGACTTCTCGATGATCGGGCGCAGAAGCTTCCAGTCGGGCGCGATCCAGTCGGACGCGACGTTCCACTTCTTGCCGTCCCACTGCTGGAAGGTCACGTAGCCGTCACCCTCGTGATTGTCCCAGGAGACATTGATCGAGTGGAACAGGTCCTTGGCGCCGAGCGCCTCGACACGCGCCGGATCGAGCTTGAGATGCTCGAAGCCCCAGCGCACTTCGTCGCCGGTCAGCGTGCGGGTGCCGAACTTGGCCTGTGCTATGCGGACCGCCTCGACATTGAGGATGCCGTTGACGATGCCGAGATTGTGGTAGACCGAGCCGATGCGGCTCTTGTCCTCGAGATTGCCCTTGCCGTCGCCGTAGACCGTTTTCACGATCTCCTGGACCACCGGATATTGCTCGCCCGATGCCTGGGTGGTGATTGCCGTGTAACCCTTGGCGGCGTCGCCGGCGGGGATCACGTCCTCTTCGGAATTCGACCAGACATTGCCGACAATGTGATCGGCCGGGAACCCGGTCTTCTGCGCAGTCTTCAACGCTACGGGGTTCATCACGCCCCAACCGCGCAGCACGACGTAATCCGGATGCTCGCGGCGGATCGTCAGCCATTGTGCCTGCTGCTCGTTGCCCGGATGCGGAACCTCGATCTGCGACAGTTCGAAGCCGTATTTCTGCGCCAGCAGCTCGTAGATCGGGATCGTCTCCTTGCCGTAGGGCGAGCCGTGATAGAGCACCACGATCTTCTTGCCCTTGAGCTTGTCCAGGCTGCCTTCCTTGGAAGCGATGTAGTTCACGATGCCGGAAGTCTCGCTGTAGGGATTGAGCAGCAGCGGGAAGACGTAAGGGAACACGCGCCCGTCCGTGGTGTCGGTGCGGCCGTGGTTGATGGTGATCAGCGGCACCTTGTCGTCAGTGATGCGGTCGATCATGGCGTAGGCGATGCCGACCGAAAGCGGGTTCCAGCCGGCGATACCCGGATTGCTCTTCAATCGTTCATAGACCTCGACGCCCTTCTCGACCTCATACTGCGTCTCGCCTTCGCTCCAGGTCAGCTTGACGCCGTTGACGCCACCGTCACGGATGTTGATCAGGTTGAGGTAGTCGATGAAGCCGCCGAAGAAGCCGGTGCCGCCGGCGGCATAGGGGCCGACGCGATAGCTCTGCAGGGGGAAATACTGTTCGTCGGCGTGGACAGCCGTCGCGCCGAGCACGAAAGCCGTGGCGATCGCCGCCTTCCGTAGGTGACTGAAGAAGGTCATGAGTTGCGTCTCCTGAAGTGTGGGTCCGTGAGAGGATTTCGAGCGGCGCTCAGCTGGACCTTGAGCCGATCCGTCGTTTCAGTTCATCGAAGAGGGCCGACAGCCCGTTCGGTTCCGCGATGAGGAAGATGATGATGAGGGCGCCGAGCACGATGCGCTGGCTCATGTCGAGCACGCCCGAATCGAGCAGGCCGCCAAACGCGAAGCCGCCGATGCGGGACAGAAGAAGCGGGAAGACGACGATGAAGGCCGCCCCCAGAAACGCGCCGCGTATCGAAGCCAGCCCGCCGATGATGATGATGAACAGAATCTGGAACGAGCGGTCGAGGTTGAAGCCGGCCGGCTCGACGGTGCGCAGATAGGTGAAGGCCCATAAGACGCCGGCGACCCCGATAATGAAGGACGAGATGGCGAAGGCCAGCAGCTTGGTTCGCAGCACCGGCACGCCGATGACGCGCGCCGCGGTTTCGTTGTCACGCACGGCAATAAAGTTGCGGCCGGTCGCGCTGTTGACGAGACGCCAGACGACGGCGGTCAGCACGATGACCGTAGTGACCGAAAGCAGGTAGCGGCCGGTGGCGCCGTCGAGCGAAAATCCGGCGACGGTGAGATGCGGCGCCGAAATCACACCGGACGGGTTGTCGTTGGAAAACCAGCCGAATTTGGTCAGCGCCCATTGCACGAAGAACTGGGCGGCGAGCGTGGAGACAGCGAGATAGAATCCGCGCAGCCGCAGGCTCGGCAAGCCGAACACGACCCCGATGCCGGCGGCCGAAATCCCGGCCAGGATCATGGTCGCCGCCAGTGGCAGTCCTTCGACCCGCAGGTTGAAATTGTAGGCGGCGAAAGCGCCGACCGCCATGAAGGCGGAAGAGCCGAGCGAAAGCTGGCCGCAGTAGCCGGTCAAAAGGTTGAGGCCGACCGCCGCCAGGCTGAGCGCCAGAAAAGGCAGCAGGATTGCCTCGACGAGATAGCTCGACGCATAGGCGGGGATCAGGCCGTAGGCGACGACGACCAGCACGGCCGGCAGAGCTAATCTCTGCCAGTCGATTGGAAGCCTTGCGGCATCGAGCGCTTGCACGGCCATCGGTCAGACCCTTTCGACGGTTTTCTGGCCGAACAGGCCGGAGGGGCGCACCAGCAGGACCACCAGCGCCAGCGCATAGGCGAACCAGCCTTCGATGCCGCCGCCGACGAAGGCACCGAGATAGACCTCTGCGAGCTTTTCGCTGGCGCCGATGATGAGGCCGCCGACAATGGCGCCGAGAATGGAATCGAAGCCGCCAAGCACCAGCACCGGCAGCGCCTTCAAAACGATCAGCGACAGAGAGAACTGGACACCGAGACGAGCGCCCCACAGCAGCCCCGCGACCAGCGCCACGAACCCCGCGGCCGTCCACACCGTTCCCCATATCCGGGGCAGCCGCAGCCCGACGGCGAGCGCCGCAAACTGGTCGTCGGCGACGGCGCGAAACGCCAGCCCGATCCGGGTCCAATAGAAAAATGCGCTCAAGCCCGCCACCATCGCCGCGGCAATGCCCGCGGCGAGAACGTCAAACGACGAGATCAGGATTCCGCCGACTTCAAAGGGCGTGTCGTCTATGCCGAGATCGAGCCCGTGCACCTGCGTGCCCCACATCAGCTGAGCAGCGCCCTCAATGATGTAGGACAGCCCAAGCGTAGCCATGAACAGCGTCATCGGCGAGCGATTGACCAGCGGACTGAGCACAGTCCGCTCGATGGTGAAGCCCAGCGCGACCATGACCGCGAAGGTGATGAGCAGCGAAAGCGCGAAGGGGATGCCGCGTTCGACGAGGCTGACAAAGGTGAGCGCTGCGAACAGCACCATCGACCCCTGCGCGAAGTTCAGCACGCCCGACGTCTTGTAGATCAGCACGAAACCGATGGCGACAAGCGAATACATGACGCCAGAGAGCAGGCCGCCGACCAGCACTTCGATGACGAAGAGGAAATCATGGTAGCTCATTAGATGTCCTCGCCATTCCCGCCCTCGGCGGTGCCGATATAGGCCCGGATCACTGCCGGATCGGCCCTGACCTCGGCTGGCGTCCCGTCTGCGATCTTGCGGCCGTAGTCGAGCACGGCGACCCGGTCGGAGAGCCCCATGACCACGCCGATATCGTGCTCGATCAGGATGATGGTGACGCCGTGTCGGTCGCGCGCGGCGCGCACAAACCCGGCCATCTCGGCCTTCTCTGTCGCCGTCATGCCGGCCATCGGCTCGTCAAGCAGCAGGATCTTGGGCTCGGCGACCAGCGCTCGTGCCAGCTCGACCCGCTTCTGCAGGCCGTAGGGGAGCGTCGCGACCAGACGATCGGCAACGGCCTCAAGATGCAGGAACGCGATTGTCTGATCGACCTTTTCGGCGATTCCCGCATCTTCAAGCCGGGCGCGTGGCAGACCGGCAATATGCTCGACGAAGTTGGCGCGTCTGGTGTGGACGCGGCCCGAAGCGATGTTGTCGCGAACCGAAAGCCCGGAAAACAGCGCCAGGTTCTGGAAGGTGCGGGCGACACCGAGGCGTGCCAGGCGGCTCGCCGGCACCCGTGAGAAGGACTGGCCGTCAATCGCGATCGTGCCGTGGTCGGCGTGATAGAGGCCGCTGATCATGTTGATCAGCGACGACTTGCCGGCGCCGTTGGGGCCGATCACGGCATGGATCTCACCGCCTTTGACCTGGAGATCAATGTCGCTCAGCGCCTTGACGCCGCCAAAGGATATGCCGATCCCGCTCAGTGCGAGAACCGCATCCGGCCGTGACGAGAGGCATGCCGGACGCCTGTCGCCGACGGGGTTAGTCACCGCGAGGATGGCGGAAATTTCGGGCGCGCGCTCGTATGCGGCGGCTCCCAGCGAAGCACCAATCATGAAACGTCCCTGATTTGAAGGAGAGCTGGCAGCGGCCCAAGGGCCGCGCCTGACCTATTCCGCGGCGACAAGCTCCCTGTCGCGAGCCGCTTCCAGTTCGCGCACCAGCGGAATGACGCGCTTGCCGAAGAACTCGACCTCTTCCTGGAAATGCAGGAAGCCGAGCAGGATCAGGTCGGCGCCGGCATCCTTCAACGTGAGGATGCGTTCGGCGATCTGTTCGGGCGTGCCGATGAGATTGCTGCGGAAGCCGTCATTGTACTGCACCAGATCCTCGAAAGAGGATTTCGCCCAGTTGCCTTCGCCTTCCGGCGAGGCCTTGCCGGCATTCTTAACCTGGTCGGCGAAACCCTGGACTGCCTCGGGATTGGCCCTGGCGATGATCTCGTCGAGCACTGCGCGTGCTTCCTGCTCGCTGTCTCGGGCGATGGCGAAAGCGTTGACGCCGATCTTGACCTTGTGGCCATTGGCCTTCGCCTTGGCGCGGATGTCGTCGACCTGTTTTTTGATCTCTTCCGGCGTGTTGCCATTGGTGAAATACCAGTCGGAGACCCGCGAAGCCATGTCGCGCGCGGCGCGCGACGAGCCGCCCTGGAAGATCTCGGGCAAGGGCTCGATCGGCTTGGGCTTCATCGAATAGTTGGTGAAGCGGTAGAAATCCCCCTTCAGAGTGAAACTGTCCTCCGTCCAGATGCCACGCAGCGCTCGGATAAATTCTTCTGACCGGCGATAGCGCTCGTCATGGTCGAGCCAGAGTTCGCCAATCGCGGCGAACTCGCCACGGAACCAGCCGCTCACCACATTGACGGAGACGCGGCCATTGGTCAGGTGGTTGATGGTAGCGATCTGCTTGGCCGCCAGCGCAGGGTTCCACGGGCCGGGCAGGATCGCTGCGATGACCTTCAGCGTTGTGGTGGCGGCGAGCAAGGCGTGGCTGAACGACACCGATTCGTGCTGGTTGTCGGCCCCATAGCCGGCCGTGAAGCGGATCTGGCTCAGCGCGTAATCGAAGCCGTTGGCCTCGGCGATTTGGGCAAGCTTGCGGTTGTAATCGATATCCCAGCCTGTCCGCTGCTCGATATTGGAGATGACCAGTCCGCCGGAGACATTCGGCACCCAGTAGGCGAATTTGAGGCTGTCGGAATGCGAGATCATGTCGTCGTTTCCCCTTTGATTGGCTCAGCCGACGCGCGTGGCGACGGCAGCGTCTGCATGACTGGAATTGAGCAAGGAAACCGCTTCAGTAGCGGCGCGTGAAATGCGCTCGGTGATCGCGGCGCCGACGATTTCGACATCGATGAAATCGTCGGGCGCGCCGTAGACGCCGGTCGGGACGGTGACGGCACCGAAAAAGCCGAACAATGGCCGGAGCTGATGTTCGAGCACCAGGCCATGATATGGGCTGCCGCCGGTCGCCGCGAGAAGCACGGTCTTGCCCGTCAGCGCACGATAATCAACGAGATCGAACAGGTGTTTGAGGGCGCCGGTGTAGGAAGCCCTATAAACAGGCGTTCCGACCACGAGCAAATCGGCCTTCTCGACGCGCTGGATGATCGCTTCGCCGGATGCGCCAAGTGCGCCGCGCGATAGCCCGGCGAATAGCGAGGGTGCTGCCTCCGTGATCTCGATCAGACCGGTGTCTGCAGGCACACGCAACGCGACCGCCTTGACCAGCGCATTCACCACCGCCGTAGTGCGGGAAGGCGTGCTTACGCCGCCCGATATTCCGAGAACCGATAATCGTGCCAAGTCATCAATCTCCCACACTTTGCATGCGCGCTAGGCCAGCACCAAATCAGGGCAAACGATATTCTATAAAATCTGTAGAGATAAGGTACTTTATTTTGATGTTTTCATGTCAGTGGGAAAAACGGCGCGTTAGCCGCATGGCAAAGGGGTTGACGGTTTAGGAGCGGGATGCGGCGCCAAACGCACGCCGGATCAGCGGCGGCGCGGTCAGCCGCTCTCAAAGCTAAAGCCGAAAAGCCAATCAGCCGCGCCCGATCAGGCTGTGCAACCCCGACCAGCTCCGCCTGATCGGGCGCTCATCGGCTTGCCCTTCACCGCCCCAACACCGGGGTCCCTTTTGCGCGAAAATGCGGGGTCCCGATTCCACGGTCATTGACAGACT
>NZ_JBVVQQ010000056.1:0-17080 GCF_055811135.1 Mesorhizobium sp. WSM4817
TGCCAGGCGAACGGTCGAGACCGTCTGTGACGCCATCGGCCAAATCCTCGGCACTGTCACGTCAACCGAATGCAGAAGTTACTTCATCGAGGCCGGCTATGCGCCAACCTAAATTCATCCCGCTCTAGAGCAAGGCGTATCCTCCGCAGATCGGCCCGGCGCGGCGCTGCTCCGCAGGCCTGGGCGTTGGTGGAGAGACGCTCTTGGTTGGTCCTAAAACGCTCGCAGTCCATATAATCGGATTCAGGTTGGGCATGGCGAACCGTCAGTCGGCCGTATCCCTGTCGATCTGAGAGACCCCGCCGCCCGGCCGGGGCCATCCACGTCACCGTAGAAGGCGCCGGCATATGTCGGATGATGCAAAGACCTGGACGATGCGGGCCTTCCGTGGCGGCGCTCACATGAGTTGGCCCGGTACGGCTCAGCCAACGCTTCGTCGGCAAGTCGCTCGCGATGATCACTGGCCGGACGACGGTCAGTCGCAACTGGTCTTTCGCCCGTGCGGATTCTAGATGTTTTCCGCGCGTCGGCACAAGCGTCTGAAATCATTCGACAGCGATTCTCATTGTTCGATGGAAATGACAGATCATCCCTTTCATGGGTTTACGCGAATTCGGCTTGCTGCCGCCGGAGGAGTCGACCGTGAACAATGAGATTGGTCAGGCCTCGTTTGGCTGACTTTGGAGGGCTGCGATGAGAAGCCACAAAAGCTGCCTGAACCAGTTGAGCAGGAGGGAGAAGTTGTAGCCGGGGGCGGCCAGGATGGCGTTGAGGGCGTCGCCCTGCCGGCCGGCGAGGTAGTTGCGGCCCATCCGATGCTTGGCCTTGATGTGGCCGATGACGGGCTCGATGCCGGAGCGGCGGCGCATCTGGCGCTTGATGGCCGGGGTGACGCGGCGTTTCTGGCCGCTGGTGAAGACCCTGAACTTGTGGCTCTGCGGTGCGTTGTGGCCGCGATAGCCGGCGTCGGCGAGAATGCGGCCGATCTCGTTGCTGATGATCTTTTCCATGTCGGGGATGACGCTTGCCAGCGTGTGGCCGTCATAGGGATTGCCGGGCAGTGCTTTTGCATGCAGGGCGAACTGGCCGCCCTTGGAGCGCTTCAGCGTGTGGCCCGCTTGAACTGCTTGGCGTGGGCATAACGCTGGTGGCTGATCAGCGCCAGCTTGGAGACCCGCACATAGCTCTGGCGCAAATGGAGCCCCTTCCTCTTGGCCAGCCGCACCAGCCGCTCGCGCGCCCGGTGGATGAGCTTGGCGTCGGTCGGGAACATGACGTTCTTCGGCTGCATGGTGGTGTCGACGATCACCTGGCGCGTGTCGCCGGGCTTCATCGCCCCGGTCTTGACCGCAAGGCTGAGGCTTTCCTGCAACAGCGCCACGATCCGCTCCTCGCCCATGCGGCTGCGCCAGCGGAGGAGCAAGGGTGGGGACGGGGCGGCAGTCCGCCGCCTCGCAGCGCATCCGGCAGCATCCCGCCCGGTCCGCCTAGAAGGCGGCGGGCGGGGTCGCCGAACGGCGCTTGTGGGTGAAGAAGGGGCGATCGACGATCGTGGTCCGGACCTTCAGCTTTCGCCATACGAGTTCGCGGAGCGTGTAGATCTCGACCCAGAGATTGTCGTTGGCCTTGCCGATATATTTGCTCTGGAGCGAGGCGATAGCGATGTTGCGCTTGGCGGTGGGAGACCATGCCGCGGCGGTGATATGGCCGATCTCCTTGTTGCCGTTCAGGTAGACGAGGGAATCGACCGCCGGCACGTTGCCTTCCGTGTCTAGGCCGACGAGCGAGTAGCGCGAACTGCCGCTGTCGCGTTCGCGGAGCAGAGCCGTTCGTCCGGTGAAATGCGCGGCCTTGTCGAAGGCGATCATCCAGCCGAGCCCAATCTCGAAGGGCGAGCGACGGCGTTCGGCCCGAATCGCCCTGGTTGCGCTGACGAAATCCGAATTCGTCACGATGAACCCGGCTTCGAGCCGCGCGAGGTTGAGGGCGTTGCTGCCGATCGACGTGATGCCGTAGAGCGAGCCGGCATCGAACAGCCTGTCCCAGAGGCCAAGCGCATTTTCCGGCGACAGGACCAGCTCATAGCCGAGGTCACCAGTGAATCCGGTGCGCGACATCATGATCGTTGCGCCGTCGATCACAAAATCACGGATGCCGAAGGGCTTCAATGTCTCGATGCCGGTAAAGCCGGCCTCCTTCAGGACGGTGCAGGACGTCGGTCCCTGGACGGAAAGGCCGGCATAATCCTCGCTGACATCGCCGACTGAGACGTCGAAGCCGACCGCGCTGTCGCAAAGCCAAGCGAAATGCCGCTCCTGGCAGAACAGCATGAATTCGTCGGCGCTGCGACGGAAGATCGTTCCGTCGTCGACTACCTTGCCGTCGTCGTTGCACCAAGCTGTATATTGCACCCGTCCCGGTGCGAGTTTCGTGATGTCGCGCAGGGTCATCTTGTCGAGCAGGGCGGCCGAGTCGGGACCGGTGATCCGGTATTTCACCATTGGCGTGATGTCGAAGACCGACGTCGAATTGCGGATCGAGAAATACTCCGTCGACTCATCGGCGATCACACCGGCGGCTAGATAGCCGGCCCAGCCGTGCCAATCATGCGTCGTCGAGAGCTCGGAGATGCGCGGGTAGAACGGGGTCTCCTTCAACGGCTTGCGGTAATGATCGCGAGGAAAGGATTTGTGGATCTGATCGGCGCTTATCATCACACGGCCCTCTGTTTGAGGATTCGCTTTGCTGCATTAAGGCCGGCGAGGCCCCTGATCCCGCCGCCGGGATGGCTGCCGGCGCCGCAGAGCCACAGGCCCTTGAGCGGAGTCTCGTATTGCGCCGTCTCGGGTACCGGCCGGAGCATGAACATCTGGTCCACCGCGAGTTCGCCGTGATGCCAGTGACCGCCCGGCAGGCAGTAGCGCGCCTCGAGATCCGCCGGGGTCAGGACTTCGGTGCCGACGATCTGCTGGCGCAGGCCCGCGGAAACGGTATCCAGCGTTGCGAGAACGCTTTCCAGGAAGCCAGCACACTGCTCCTCATTCCATCCGCCCTTCAAGGCATACGGCGCATAGATGGCGTTGATGGACAGGACGTGATGCCCCGCCGGAGCAAAGCTCTGATCGGTCACGGTCGGGACGACGATCTCCAGCGCCGGATTGGGCGAGAAGCGGCCGTATTTGGAGGCATCGAAAGCCTTTTCGAGCGCGTTGATGCCGGGCGCGACGAGAAAGCGGCCGGCCATGCCGTTGCCCTCCACGTCGTTGAAGCGCGGCATGCCGTTCAGCGCGATGTGGATGCGCGCCACATTGCCCCTCGCGCGGAAATTCCGGACGCGGCGGACGAACTCGGTGTCGAGATGTCTCGGACCGACGAGGTCGAGCAGGGTCTGACGGGGATCGGTGCCTGATACTACGAGTTTCGCGGCGATCTTCTCGCCGGGGCCCGTCAGCACGCCGGTGACACGGTGGTCCTCAATCAGGATCTTGTGGACCTTGACATTGGTCTCGACCGTGACGCCGGCGACTGTGGCGGCCGCATGGAAAGCCTTGGCGACCGCGCCCATTCCGCCGTTGGGCACAGCGACGGCGCCCTGGACACCCGCAACCTGGCCGGCGAGCCGGTAGAGCAGGGTCAGGAGCGTGTTCGGCGAGCGGGGTCCGAAATGGTTGCCCAGCACGGCGTCGAAGGCGAGCGCGCCATTCAGGCGATCGTCCTCGATCTCTTCCTCGAGGACGTCGGCGATATTCATCAGAATCATGCGCAGCAGTTCGCGCATCCTCTCGCGACCCAGCCCTCGGATCGAAAGGCCCAGTTTTCCGAGCGTCATCCAGTCCGTGAGTTCACCGTTCTTCAGGCGTGGCGGCGTTTCGGACAGCATGCGTCCGAGCGTGTCGGCCAGCTTGAGAAGCTTGGCGCGCAGCTCCCGCCATGCGGTGAGATCGGCCTTCGACAAGTCGCCGTCAATCGTATCGCCGAAGCCGCCCCGCATCACCAGATTGCGGCCGTCCGGCGAGAGTAGTGTGGTCGGCAGTATGGCCGGGGAAAGCTCTAGGCCGTGACGTCCGAGATCGAGCGCGGCGATGACGGCGGGATCGATCTGGTTGACGATATGGGCGACTGGAGAGACCTTGTAGCCCGGCGCGAACTCTGCCGTTCGCGCCGCGCCGCCGATCTCGGGGCCGGCCTCGAGCACCAGGACCCGGTGCTTCGACTTGGCCAGCACAGTGGCGCATGCGAGGCTGTTGTGGCCGGCGCCAATTACGATGATATCAAAGGATCGCATAGGCATCACTTACCACAGTTGTGTTCCGCTTCAGGTCGCTGAGAATTTCTTTCGCCGCATTGCGGCCGGGAGCGCCCATGACGCCGCCGCCGGGATGGGTCGACGATCCGCACATATATAGGCCGGAGATCGGGGCCCTGTACTGGGCATACCCGGGGATCGGGCGATTGAACAGAATCTGGTCGAAGGTCAGTTCGCCCTGGAAGATGTTGCCTTCGGTCAGGCCGACCTCGGCCTCGATCTCGCGCGGAGTGCGAACCTCCATATGCAGGATCTTGGAGCGGAAATCGTCGGAATAGTCGGCAATCTGGCTGACCACGGTCTCGGCGAAGGCGTCGCGATCGGCGTCGGTCCATTCCCGGCCCTCCACCTTAGGCGGGCAATATTGCACGAAGCAGCTCATGAAATGCTTTCCCGGCGGCGCCATTGTCGGATCGACGGTAGTGGGGATCATCAAGTCGATGAAAGGATCGGCCGACCATTTGCCGGCCTTCCAGTCGTCATAGGCCCGCTCCATTCGTTCGACCGTATCGGTGAAATGCAGGTCGCCCTTGATACAGGGCGATCCTTTAGGCAGGGCGCGGAATGTCGGCAGCCCGTCGAGCGCGATGTTGACCTTGCCGGACGAGCCGCGGATCTTGTAGTTGCGCACCTTCTTGAGGAATGTGTCCGGCAGCTCCTTCTCGTCGACATGTTTGAGGAAGGTCCGCTTGGCGTCCATGTTCGAGACGACGATCCGGGACCGGACCTCCTCGCCGTTTTCCAGAACCACGCCGACGGTACGGCCGCCGCGCACCAGGAACTTGTCGAGGCCGGCGTTTAGCCGGATCTCGCCGCCATAGGACTGGAGCGATTGCGCCAGCGCCTGCGTGATCGCGCCCATGCCGCCGCGGGCATAGCCCCAGGCACCGATCGTTCCGTCGACTTCGCCCATGTAGTGATGGAGGAGAACATAGGCCGTTCCAGCCGACATCGGCCCCAGCGCCGTGCCGATAATGCCTGAAATCGACAGCTTCGCCTTTAGAACCTCCGTCTCGAAATATTCGTCGAGGAAATCCGAGATCGACATGGTCCAGAACCGCATCATGTCGCATATTTCGCGTTCGGTCAGGTCGTGCAGCTTCTTGCCGATATAGAGCAGTTCGGAAACGTCGCGTGGGCGGAACGAAGTTGGATCTGGCGGCGTGCGCATCAGCATCGGCTGGATGAAACGGCACTGGCGGATCAAGTCGGCCGCATAGCGTTCGTAGGCCTCGGCGTCCTTTAGGGAAAAGCGTTCGAGTTCGCGCCGATGCGCGTCGTGGTTGCGGTAGCTCGCAAGCGCGTCCCCGTCCTGGGTCAGGACAGCGCCGCCTTCGAAAGGAAGGATCTGCAGGCCATGACGCGGCAGATCGAGGTCGCGAATGATTTCCGGGCGTAGCAGGCTGCACACGTAGGAGCAATTGGAATATACGAAGCCCGGGTAATGCGAACGGCTTGTGGCCGCGCCCCCGACCCAGTCGTTCTTCTCGATGACGAGAACCGATAACCCCGCCTTGGCGAGATAACACGCGTTGACGAGGCCGTTGTGACCGGCTCCCACGATGATTGCATCATAACTCTTGCTCATATTGCCCTCACGCCCAGAGCGGCCTGTGTCTCTTCGAATCCGTGCAGCAGGCGGATCAGATTTGCTCCTAGCGAGGGGTAGACATAGCCTCCCTCCTGGACGAGCACGGTGGGCAGGCCGGCACTGCCGACCATCTCGCCAATTCGCGAAAATCCGCCGCCGGTAACCTTCAGCCCACCGAACGGGTCTTCTTCCGACGCATCGAGACCCATGGCCAAAACCAGGGCGGATGCCGAGAAGCGATTGATTACGCCTATCGCAATCTCGAGCCCTCGCAGGTATGCCTCGTCGCCCGAGCCGCGTTCGAGCGGAATATTGAGGTTGGCGCCTTCTCCCTCGCCATGGCCGACTTCCGATGCATAGCCCGAAAAGAACGGATAGAAGCGCTGCGGATCGGCATGGATGGAGATCGTCAGAACATCGCCGCGCTCATAGAAGATCTCCTGCGTGCCGTCCCCGTGATGCAGGTCGATATCCAGGATGGCGACGCGATCGTATCGGCTTCGAAGGATGGCGGCTGCAATCGCCGAATTGTTAAGGTAGCAGAATCCAGATGCGGTATTGCTCGATGCGTGGTGCCCCGGTGGCCGGCAAAGGGCATAGACATAGCGCTCGCCTTCGAGAACGAGATGCGCCGCAGTGGCTGCGACATTGGCGCTCTCGCAGGCCGCCTCGAACGTATGCGCCGAGATCGGGCAGGCGGCATTGGTCAGGTGAAACCCCGCTTGGCCTTCAACCGCCAGCGGATAGGCGCCGCGCCCGCGACCGACCGCATGCACATTCGGGATGATCTCGACCGCGTTGGGATCCACATGTTGCCACCTGGCCCAACTGGTCTCGAGAAACTTTAGATAGTCGGCGTCGTGGACAGCCTCCCGCTTGCCGGGGCCGTAATCCTTCGGCGGGACGACTTCACAGCCCGCAGCTCTGGCCGCCTTGAGCAGGATATCGGCGCGTTCGGGCACTTCCGGATTCGGAATATCGAAGCGGCTGTTCAGAAAATGGCGCGGCTGGTGCAGCCGGTGTTTGTCGGAATAGACGGTCTTCATGAAATTGCCTGTAAGGACTTGCGGTTGAGCGCGAGGCGATAAACGGCATCGCCGTCCTTGAATTCTCCCGTCGCGACGAAACCGAGCGAACGATAGAGGCGTGTGGCCGTTTCGTTTCCCGGCGTGACCGCCAGCATGATCTCGCGGCAGGCGGTCGTCTCGACGAGGAGAGCGATCGCAGCTTCGACGGCGGCTCGTCCATAGCCGTGGCCCTGATGGTCCGCCCCGATGATGACACGGTGGATCCAGCTCGTTTCGTCGTCCGGCTTGAGGACGATATGGCCGACCACGCGCTCGTCGACCTCGACGGCTAAGGGCAGGAGCTCCGGCACGTAGGCACATTGGGCGAGCGAGAAGGCGGCCGTGAACACGAAAGCCGTCTGGCGCTCCTGAACCTTGAGCCAGGCACAGGCTTCCCAGTTGTGCGCGTCGACCTTGACCAAGGCCAGAGTCGGTGAAGTCATGGCGCTATTCCTCCGGCGAGACAACATGCGGATGCACGCAATCCAAATCGGGGATCTCGGGGCCGGCGCTGGGCCCGATCCAGAACGAATAGGCTAGGACGAAGGCCAGTAGGAAAACGAGCAGCGCGACCACTACGGCGAGGGCTGGGAACGGCAGTGCGGGTACTGCCGTCGATGACTCGCTTCATGACCATTGCGACGTCTCGCGATCGAAGGTGGCCGGATTCGTCGACAAGATGACCTGCTGCAAGCGGGGCTTGTCGACCTTATCGCCATTCGCTGTCATCGGAAGCGCTGGCAGGTAGGTGATGAAGCGCGGCACCTTGAAGGGGGCCAGCGCGGTGGCGCAGTGCGCGGCGATCGTCGCGGGCGGCAGCGTGTCGGGGGCGGCTTCGTCGCCGAGGACGATGCAGGCCCTGACTTCTTCTCCGCGCCGGTCGTCGGCAACGCTGACGATTGCGACCTGGCGTACCGCTTCGAGCTTCGAAATCACATGCTCGACCTCATAGGCCGAAATGAACTCGCTGCTTCGGCGAATGACGTCATTGAGGCGCCCCTCAAACCTGTACCAGCCCTCCTCGTCCATGGTGAAGAGGTCGCCGGTACGGAACCAGCCATCGACATGCGCGCGTTCGGTTGCATCGGGCCGGTTGTTGTAGCCGAGCGAGATGCCAGGTCCGCGAACCCAGAGCTCCCCGAGTTCGCCGGCGGCAGCCGGTTGGTTGTCGGGACGCAGGATCTTAACTTCGCGAAACGGAGCGGGAATGCCGCAGGTGGCACCCTTCGCCTTTTCGGTCGCGGCACGCGGCACATAAAGCACGGCGCCCAGCTCCGTCGTACCATAGGCCTCCCGCGCGATGGTGCCGAACCGGTCCTCAATCTCCTGTCGGCGGGCGGGATTGATGCCGAAGCCATGGACGAATCTAAGCTCGTTCTCGCGATCGTCGGCCTTTTGCGGCTGCCGCAGCACGAGTTCCGGGAAATTGCAGTAGTTGATGCCGAGGGTCTTGATCCAGTCGAGCAGCCGCGTCGAGCTGATGCGCCGAGCGCAGTAGAAGGTTGCGCGGTTGAACATGGACATGACTAGGACGTACAAAGGCTCCATGTAGAAAAGCGGTTGTGGAACCAGGAGCTTGTCGAGCGGGGTCTCGATTTCCTCGGCGACTACCCAGCCGAGCTTCAGCCAATATTCATGCGTCAGCAGGCAGCCCTTCGGAAAGCCCGTCGTCCCCGACGTGTACTGGATATTGGCGAGATCGCCTGTCTGCACCGACTCGTTATCAATTCCGTTACCGCTGTCCACCAGGAGTTTGGACCAGCTCACTCCGCCGGGCAGGGCACTTGCGCCGATCGTCACCGTCGCACGGAGCTTCGGCATGGATTCGCACGCCAGCAGCTTCTCGTGCAGGTCCTCGACCGTGATCAGGATATCGGCACCTGAATCCCCCAGCACGAAATCGATTTCGCGCGTAGTGGAGTTGGGGTTGATCGGCACGGTGACGGCACCGAGCTTGAGCAGGGCGAACCAGGCGACGAGGTTTTCGAGGATATTGGGCGTCATTAGTGCGACCCTGTTCGCCTTGCGGACCCCTAGCCCCTTCAGTCCCTGCGCCGCCTGATTCGCATCCGCCGCAAAGTCGCCATAGGTGATCTGTCGACCGTCTTCGAAGAAATCCATCGCGATTCTGTCGGCGGAATCCGACGCGCAGGTCTCGAGCAGCTCAAAGAGGTTGTTTGGCAATAGAGCCGTCTCCACGCGGCGGCGTAGAGCCTCCGGCCCGGCATTCGGCTGTGGGATGCTTACTCGAAACATGGGTTTAAGATCGTCCTTAGGAATTGACGTTGAATTCAATTTCAATTATTCGTCTTTGCCAGCAGCTGTCAAGGGGCCCGCGAAGCAACGGTTCCCGCGGTCCAATCAAAAGAGGTGCCTTTTGCGTTTTCGAGATCATGTCGCCAAACTCGTCGAGGAGACCGCCAGTGCTCCCAAAGGCGACAGGACACGCCTTCGGCTAAAGCTCGGTGCGATCGACGTCCTGGAGCAGATCGGCTATTTGGATGCCCGCATTCCCGACATCGCGCGAGGCGCGGATGTGGCGGTGGGGACGTTCTACACATACTTCCTGGACAAGAAGGCCATCACGGTCGAACTAATGACCGAGCTGGTCACGTTCCTTGACGACCAAAACCGACTGGCCATCGGCGGCTCCGATCCGTTCTCCACGGTGCTGGCGAAGATTACGCAATATGTGCGGGTCTACAGCTCCAATGCAGGATTGCTACGCTGCCTGCAGCAGCTCTGCGATATCGACAGTGACTTCCAGGCGCTGTGGAACGAAACCAACCACCGGTTCTCCCGAATATTCGCCGACGGCATGACGCGTCGCCTGAACAAGAAGATCGAACGCGAGCTTCTGCAACTGGTCGGCTACGGGCTGGCCGCCATGGTCGATGAACTCTTGCGGTTGATCTACGTGGTTAAGGATCCCCGGCTCGTGGCCCTGGTCGCCTCGAATGATCACGCGGCCGAAGTCCTGTCGGTGCTCTGGTATCGCGCCGTCTATGCGCAGGATCCGCCAGCGGAACGGCTTCGTTTCGCAAACAGTCTCCTCGCCGCCAACCACATGTTCAATGTCGAGGAACTCGCGGGGGTCGAGGAACTCGCGGGGGTCGACGAAAACCGGGGACATCAGAAACGCGGAGAACAGAAATGACCGTTCCGCAGGAGACCGTGCCTTTCTCATTCGAGAGCGCCGATTCTTTCGTCGGCAAGAGCATCGGCGCGTCGAAATGGCTCGAGATCGACCAGATGCAAGTCGATACATTCGCGAAGGCGACCCTTGATGACGACTGGATGCACATCGATCCGAAGCGCGCGAGCGAGACGGTCTACAAGGGCACGATCGTCCAGGGTTTCCTCGTCCTGTCGCTGCTCACGCAGTTCTGGCACGAGATGGGTGTCGCCGATCCGAGCCTCGACCTAGCCCTGAATTACGGTCTGGACCGGGTGCGGTTCACCCAGCCGGTGCCCGTCGGCTCGCGCATTCGCCTGCTGACCAGCCTGTTGTCGGTGGAGCCGCGAAAGGACGGCAGCAAACTGCTCACCACGCGTAATACTGTGGAACTCGAAGGCTCGGAAAAGCCGGCGATGGTCTGCGACTGGAGGACGCTGTGGTTCAAGAAGATCTGATGCCGCCGCGCGCCAAGGAAGTTCGCGCTGCATCCGTCATGCCGGGCATCGGCTTGCTGCTGATCGAAGCTTCTCCGATGAACGTCCTTGCCACGCCCGTCATAGCGCGCTTGGCGGCCGAACTCGACCGGTTGGAACGAGATCCGAAGGTGCATTCTATTGTCATTGCCGGCGTCGGCAAGCACTTTAGCGCCGGCGCGGATATCGAGATGCTCGATGTGGATAAGGTGTCGCCGGGGCTTTCCGTCCGTGCTTTCGTCGAACGGGTTGGCAGGTGCGGCAAATTCGTCATCGCGGCAATCGAGGGCATATGTTTGGGCGGCGGCCTGGAGATCGCCATGGCCTGCGACCTCCGGGTCGTGTCGCAATCGGCTACGCTGGGATTGCCGGAGATCAAGCTCGGCCTGATCCCAGGCGCGGGAGGCACCCAGCGTCTTCCCCGATTGATCGGCATCGACAATGCATGCGCCCTGATAACCTCGGGCGAATCCATTACCGGCCTGCAGGCTGCGCAACTCGGGCTCGCCGATATAGTCGATGAGTCGCCCCTGGAGCGGGCCCTGTTTATCGCCGGGGAAACTACTGCTCGCCCCAAAGCGCGCACAAGCGAGAGAAGCGTTGCGACTCCTGTCGGCAAGTTCGTTCCATCCAAACGCGTCCAGCCCGGCTTCGCGGTGAAGAAGGCGACCGATGCGATAGAGGCCGCCCGATCCCTCGATTTCGATCGGGGTCTCCAGCAGGAGGCGCATAATTTTGCACTTTGCCTGAAGTCACCAGCGGCGCAAAGCCTCACCTACCTGTTTAAGGCTGAGCGGCAGGGAAGGTCCGCGGAGGCGGCTAAGCCCACTATTCCGTCCCAGGTCGCGGTCATTGGCGGCGGCGCCATGGGCCGGGGCATAACCCTTGCATTCCTGGATGCAGGCCTAAGCGTCACTGTCGTTGAGCAGGATGCGGAGCGCATGGCGCATTCCAAGCAGCTCCTCGACGAGCACTTCGAGACATCCGTCCGACGGGGCCGACTCAATGCGCAGGCTCGTCAACAATTCGGCGAGCGGCTGGCCTTCTCCCACCAGCTGGAAGTCGCGGCGGCGGCCGATTTCGTCGTCGAAGCCATCGTTGAGAGCATAGCCGCGAAACGCGCGCTGTTTACAAGCCTCGGCAGGTTCTGCAGCAGCGACGTTATCCTCGCCAGCAACACGTCGAGCCTCGACATCGACCTGATAGCCGACAACGTTCCCAATCCCGAGCGGGTTGTCGGTTTGCACTTCTTCAGCCCGGCGAATGTGATGCGATTGGTAGAAATCGTCGTCGGCCGACGCACCGACGATGCGGTTGTCGCCACCTGCATGGTGATCGCCAAGCTTCTGCGCAAGGTGGCCGTTACGGTCAAGGTCGGTCCAGGGTTCGCCGCCAACCGCATGCTCGCCGCCTACTTGCGCCAGGCGACGCTGCTTTTGGAGGAAGGCGCCGAGTCTCAGGATGTCGACGCTGCGCTGCATCAATTCGGCTTCGCAATGGGGCCCTTCGCGGTCTATGACCTTTCGGGAAACGACGTGGCGTTGAAAATGGCGCAGGAAAATCCTGGCCTGGCGCGGGAGGCGGGCCGCCCCACGCCGTTGCTGGAGCGCGTCGTCGCGCTGGGCCGGCTGGGACAGAAATCCGGCCTTGGCTGGTATCGCTACGAAAACGGCAGCCACGAACCACTTCCCGACACGCAAATCTCGGAACTGCTCGCGCGGCGGGCTGACGAAATGGGTATCGCAAGGCGCGCGATTCCGCAGAGGGAGATCCGCGCGCGATGCCTCCACGCCATTGTCAACGAAGCCTGCCGCATCATGGAAGAGGGGTTGGTCGAGCGTGGCAGTGACATCGACGTTATCTGGACGTCGGGCTTCGGATTCCCGAAGGAGCTTGGCGGCCCCCTTTTCTGGGCCGACCGCTTCGGGCTCGCCAACCTGGTCTCCGAGATGGAGCGCCTTTTCGACAAGTCGGGCCTCGTGCCGGCCACATTGCTTCGCAGGGCGATGAACGAGCGCATCGCGCTCAGCACATGGAGACGTCAGAAATGAGGGAAGCGGTTATCGTTTCTACTGCGCGCACGCCGATCGGCAAGGCGTTTCGCGGTGCATTCAACGCTACGCATGGCGCAACCCTTGCCGGGCACGCGATCCGCGCCAGCGTCGAACGCGCCGGTGTGGCACCCCAGGACATCGACGACGTGATCCTCGGTTGCGGCATGCCGGAGGGTGCGACGGGCCGCAATATCGCGCGCCTTGCAGCGATTCGTGCAGGCCTCCCTGTCAGCGTTTCAGGCGCGACGGTCAACCGGCTCTGCAGCTCTGGCCTGCAGGCAATCGCCTTCGCGTCTCACCGGGTCATGCTGGGCGAGGCGGATATCATGGTCGCCGGCGGTGTCGAATCGATCAGCCTGGTCGAACCCTTTATGAATGCTGTAAGCGAACGGGAGGAATGGCTTTCCGTCCACAAGCCCGATATCTGGATGCGGATGATCGACACGGCGGAGAATGTGGCGGTCCGCTACGGTGTTTCGCGCGAAGCCCAGGACCTTTATGCATTAGAGAGCCAGAAGCGCACCGCGGATGCCCAGGCTGCCGGACGCTTCTCTAAGGAAATCGTGCCGATCGAAGTCACCATGAGGACCAGGGACAAGTCCGGCGCCGGGACCGCAGAGGTCAACATCACGCTGGATAGAGACGAGGGCAACAGGCCCACGACCACCCTCGACCAACTGGCTGCATTAAAATCCGTCTCGAACCCAGACGGCAGCATAACCGCCGGCAATGCCAGCCAGCTGTCGGACGGCGCGTCGGCCTGCGTGGTGATGGACGGCAGGGAAGCGGAACGAAGGGGACTTGAGCCGCTCGGGTTCTTCCGGGGCATGGCCGTTGTCGGCTGCGAACCCGACGAAATGGGGATCGGGCCAGTTCTCGCGGTGCCGAAGCTATTGAGTCGTCACGGGCTCACGGTCGATGACATTGATCTCTGGGAGCTCAATGAAGCCTTTGCCGTGCAGACGGTCTATTGCCGCGACAGGCTCGGCCTGCCGTCGGAGCGGCTCAACGTCAACGGAGGCGCCATCTCGATTGGTCATCCCTATGGAATGTCGGGCGCACGCATGGCAGGACATGGCTTGCTCGAAGCCAAGCGAAGGAACTTCAGAAATGTGGTGGTTACCATGTGCGTGGGCGGCGGCATGGGTGCGGCGGCGCTGTTTGAGGCTTCGTAGGGCCATCGAGAACATCGGCCCAACGGCGATTTCCTTAACTCACCCGGCGTCTCACCTAAGCTCGCAATAGGAGTCTGTCGATGCGAACTTACACAGGTGTTGTCTATCCTTTCCAATGTGACGCAATGGGCCACATGAATGTTCAGCATTATATGGCAGCATTCGACCAAGCGATGTGGCATCTGGTTCGGTCGTTGGGTTATTCGCTCGAAGCACGAATAACCAGGAACGAGGGCTGGGCGGATGTCCGTCACGGTATAAATTTTCTGCGGGAGCTCAGGTCAGGGGACCTTTTCTGCGTTGTGAGTAGCGTTCTCGAATGCGGCACCAAGTCTTTGACTACCTGCCATAGGATGCTGGACTCGAACGACAATCTGGCAGCGACGGACGACATAAAATCCGTCTATTTCGATCTGGCAGAGCGCAAGGCAATTTTGCTGCCAGATCACATCAGGAATGCGGCGCGCGAGGCGTCGGCCAAAAGAGTGTTCGACCGAGAGCTTACGCCATTTGCCTGACCACCCCCATGCGTCGACCGGAGCCCCGTAGTTTTCGCTGTCAGGCAGCGCTCAGCCGGCTTGGCATTTCTTGGAAGGCCTACTGGGCGGGCAGCAATATCAGTTACGTGCTTAGCTTGTGCTTCAAACCCGAGTTACCGCGCAACGTGGTCCTTAGAAATTTCTTGAGCGAGCAGTAATGGACAAATGGGCAACCAACCAGAAGCTAAAGATCTTCGTCGCTGAGGGATTTCCCACCCTCGCATATTCGGGGATCATAGCTGGCCTCAGTGCGGTCAACAAGGTCCTCGATTCGGAAGCCTACACCTGGGATGTCGTTTCAAGCGAAGGCGGTGCAATTAGCTCTGATGCTTTGCACCACGTAATGACTAGAGCCACGACGAGCGAGTGCCGGCGCAGCGATGCCCACCCTGCGAATTTCATCGTTCTGGTTTCCGCGGATCTAACTATCCATTTCATCCTCGCTGCGGTGAGACGGTGCTTATTCTGAGGCGCTATGCCTACCGTGGAACCGAGTTGGTGGTCATTTCGCAGCATGACGGCTCCCTTGCCTGCATACCGGCGTGGATGATGCGCGAGGCGGCGAGATACTTCAAGCTATCGACTGAGCTGCGGCTTTCCCTTGGGGCCTTGCAATCTCTGCGCGCCGAGATCGATGCACTTTTAGGGATAGTGTCCTGAACGCCGGCGGCAAGGATCGCTGGACAGTCCCCGAGGATACTTTCACGCTGGTCCGGGAGCTTGCGCGCCTGATGCCGGCCATCAGATTGCGCGGCTCCTCAATCGAGCCGGTAAGCCGACCGGGCGAGGCAATGGCTGGACCCAGGCGCGGATCTGTTCGTTCCGCAGTCATTACGGCATTGCCGTCCACCGCGCGAGCGAATGGGCTGAGCGCGGCGAGATTACGCTTGAAGCTGCCGCGCAAATCACGGATGTGAGCGTGATGACGGCGCTGCGCATGGCCCGGCTTGGCATCATCAAAGGGCGGCAAATATGTTATGGCGCGCCCTGGGCGTTCAAGGCGGCGGAAATCGTCGCCTATCGCGCGCAGAACGCCCCGCAGCGTCCGCTAACAGCCGATCCGGCTCAACAGCGCTTTGATTTTCAATGACATAGAAAGTCAGCATTATGACTCGTGGCTGCTCGGCCACAACAACCTGTCGAGCACGGCGCGCTACACCAGGGTCTCGAATGGCCTCATCCGGCGCACGACGAGCCCGCTCGACCGGCTGAACGTCGAGGTCGTGCCGCCGGGCTGATCAGGCCCCGACCATGCCGGCGAGACTGGAGGTGGCGGATATCTTTCGCCGCCATGGCGAGGCGTATCGACAGGTCCATGACGGCCATCTCGGGCGCGTCGAGCGCCGCACGATGAGCGAATCGAGCTATGCCGGACCGCCGAACTGGGCGGTCATGTCGAGGGCTGCCGCTCCTGCGGGGCGATCCGCGTGGCCTACAATTCCTTCCGCAACCGGCATTGCCCCAAGTGCCAAGGCCAGGCCTGCCGGGACTGGCTCGCCGCGCGGCAGGACGAGCTTCTGCCGGTGCCCTACTTCCACGTGGTGTTCACGCTGCCGATCGAAGGTCGCCGCGATCGCCTTCCAGAACAAGACGGCGCTCTACACGATCTTGTTCAAGGCGGCGGCCGAGACGCTACGCACGGTCGCCGCCGATCCCAGACATCTGGGCGCCGAAATCGGCCTCATCGCAGTGTTGCACAGCTGTGGCCGGACGCTCACCTAACATCCCCACTTGCATTGCATAGTGCTGGGCGGTGGCATCTCGTCCGACTGCACACGCTGGATCTCGTGCAGGCCGGGCTCTTTTTGCTCGTGCGGGTGCTGTCGCGCCATATTGGGGATGTGCGTCGCTTCGATACGCCGCCGCAGTCGATGGCCTTTTTCGGCCTCGTCCCGGGGGAGCGCTCGACCGGTGACACGGTTCGCCGGTCGAGCCTTACACTCGCCGGCAATCGACACGCCCGTCGCGCCCTGGTCGAAGCGGCATGGACTTACCGCTACCCCGCCAAGGTCAGCGAGGCCTGAGAGTGCGGCTCGAGGGGGTTGCCCAAGGCTGTCCGCGATATTGCCTGGAAGGGGCAGGTCCGGCTCTGCGCCCGCTATCGTCGCCTCAGCGCCAACGGCAAGAAGCCGCCGGTGGTCGTGGCTGCGATCGCACGCGAGATGGGCCGCCTTCTTGTGGGCCATCGGCCGAGAGGTCGCGCCGTCATAACCGGTCTCGACCCAACCCGCTGCACAGTGCTGGGGGCGGGGCCACGGTGGGGAACTCCCGTCGCTGGTTTATGTGGCCGAGCCGATGCGCCCGACGCCCGCCCTCTAGACCGAGGACAGCTCCGAGACGAAGACACGGAAAGGCGGTACCAACCCGCGGATGATGATCAACCGTCGTCTCTGAGCTCCACCCCCAGCCCTGTGGAGCTTCAGCCGATCCGACTGCATGGCAAACCTGCCAAGCAGGCGAGCCTTCTTGCCTTCAACCTTGACAGGGAACATGAGAGCTAGTGCGCAGCCTCGATATGAGTTTGATCTATATCAAGTGCAATCTTTTCGGTCTACGAGCCGTCGCCTCTATGATCTATTTTGAGATGAACATACGACGGGCGCCGCCGCCGATTGGCCTCATCCAGCGAGTTGACAGTGAATTCCATCAAGCAATCCGACCCCGATAGCCCATTGACGTCCAGCCGCCCGTCCCAAA
>NZ_JBVVQQ010000057.1:0-16840 GCF_055811135.1 Mesorhizobium sp. WSM4817
CCGGTCCCTTTTGGGTGTGTTAAAACACCAGGGGGCCGCTGCCGCCCCCGCCTCCCCCCCCCGGGCGGGCGCGGGCCTGCGCCCGGCCGCCGTCGCCAGTTCGCGGATGCCGGGCTCGATGTGCTGCAGCGCGATCGAGGAGATGCCGAGCCGCATGAAGCGCGACGGCTTTTCGGTGCGGTCGAAGAAACGGTCGCCGGGCTCGATGATGACGCTGCGCGAGGCGGCGGCCTCGGCCAGCCCGCGCGAATCGGTGCCGCGCGGCCCTTCGAGCCAGAGCGACGCGCCGCCGGCGGAATCGGTCGAGCGCCACTCCGGCAGGAAGGCGGAAATCGCATGGATCAGACGCTTGCGCCGTTCGTCGAAGGCGCTCGACAGCCGCCGCACCAGCGCCTCGTGATGGCCAAGCGACAGGAACAGCGCGACCGCGCGCTGGTTGTTGGCCGGCGGATGACGCAGCATGAAGCGGCGCAGCGCGCGAAGCTCGGAGATCAGCCCGGCCGAGGCGACGATGTAGCCGAGCCTAAGGCCCGGAGCCAGCGTCTTCGACATCGAGCCGACATAGATGACGCGGCCGGAACGGTCGAGGCTCTTCAGCGCCTGCTGCGGCGCCTCGTCCAGAAGCTGGCTGTCATAGCCGTCCTCGATGATGATCTGGTTGTGGCGATTGGCGCGCGCCAGCAAATCCTGCCGGCGCTCCGCCGACAGCGGCACCATGGTCGGGCAATGGTGGCTGGGCGTCACGAAGACGAAGCCGGAATCGTTGGGAATAGAAGCGGTTACAATGCCGGAATGGTCGACCGGGACCGGTGCGACGTCGGCACCCGCCAGCCGGAAGATCGAGCGTGCGTCGGGATAGCCGGGGTCTTCCATGGCCACCTTGGAGCCCTTGGTCATCAGCAGCGTCGCCAGCATGTAGAGCGCGTTCTGCGCGCCGAGCGTGACGATGATCTCATCGGGATTGGCGAAGATGCCGCGCCGCGGCAACAGCCGCGCCTGGATCTGCTCGATCAAAAGCGGATCGTCGCGGTCGACCATGTCGGACGCCCAATTGCGGATCTCGAGCACGGCCAGCGCCATGCGGTTGCACTCGCGCCACTCGGCTGTCGGGAACAGTGCCGGATCGAACTGGCCATAGACGAAGGGGTAGGACGACTTGATCCAGTTGTCGTGCTTGGCCGGCGGCGGCATGTCACTGGCCGCGATCTGCCGGCGCGCCTTCCAGTCGATCTCATTGGCCTGGTCTGGCGCCTTCTGGTGCGGTTTGGCCGGCGTCGCCAGCACGTCCGGATTGACGAAATGGCCGCGCCGTTCGCGCGCCACCAGGAAACCCTGGTCGACGAGCTGCTGGAATGCCAGCACCACGGTGCCGCGCGCCACGCCGAGTTTCTCGGCCAGGATCCGGCAGGACGGAAGCGGCATCGAAGCGGCGATTTGCCGGTCGAGGATGGCGGCGACGATCGCTTGGCGGATCTGCGCCTGCAGGGTCTGGCCGGATTCCGCCGAAATCCGGAACAGGCCGGACCATATGGCCGTGTCGTTTCGCTGTGGCATGGGGATGTTCCTCGATGGCCAGCCTTTTTCACCTGGCTGGACCAGTCGAATGTACCGGTGGCACAAGCTGTTGCGCCAATCAATTTTTCTGATCACTGGGATTTACGCCAGTGATCCTTCCCAAGGGTGACGCAAAGCGTCATCCCGCTGGTGACGCAGCGCGTAATCCCGCTGGTGACGCAAAGCGTCATCCGGCTGCCTGACGCAGCGCGCCATCCCCCGCGTGCCGCGTTGCGTCATCGCTGCCTGACGCAACGCGTCATCGCGGCGCATTGAAACCAGTCGATTTCGGCTAGATAGTTCGGCGCGACGACACGCGCCGGAAACACCCGGTCTGTTATGTTGGCATTTCAAGGCTCGGAGTGAGGCAGTGGATCAATCGTCCTTTCAAAAACAGCTCGACGCCCTGCGCGATCACCGTGCGGCCAAATCGGGCAGCATGCGCGAGGCTTTCGCCGCCGATCCGCAGCGCTTCGAAAAATTCTCCGCCACCGACGGCGACCTGCTGCTCGACTGGTCGAAATGCGCGGTCGATGCGCAGACGATGGATCTGCTCGAGAAGCTGGCGGCAGCCGCCGATCTCGAAGGCCGGCGCGCTGCGATGTTCTCGGGCAAGAAGATCAACGTCACCGAAGGCCGCGCCGTGCTGCACACCGCGCTGCGCAACCTGAACGGCAAGGGCATCGTGCTAGACGGCCAGGACGTGAAGGCGCAGGTTGTCGCCGTGCTCGATGCGATGGGTGGCTTCGCCGATGCCGTGCGCTCCGGCAAGGCGGCCGGCGCCACCGGCAAGAAGATCACCGACATCGTCAACATCGGCATCGGCGGGTCCGACCTTGGCCCGGCCATGGCGACGCTGGCGCTGGCGCCCTATCACGACGGGCCGCGCACGCATTACGTGTCGAACATCGATGGCGCCCATATCCACGACACGCTGAAGGGCCTCTCCGCCGAAACCACGCTGTTCATCGTTGCTTCCAAGACCTTCACCACCATCGAGACGATGACCAATGCCGAGACGGCGCGCGAATGGGTGCAGAAGGCGCTCGGCAAGGAAGCGGTCGGCAAGCATTTCGCCGCCGTCTCGACGGCGCTCGACCTGGTGGCCAAGTTCGGCATTGCGTCCGACCGCGTCTTCGGCTTCTGGGACTGGGTCGGCGGACGCTATTCGGTGTGGGGCGCGATCGGCCTGCCGGTGATGATCGCCGTCGGCCCGAAGAATTTTCGCGCCTTTCTCGATGGCGCGCATGCGATGGACGAACATTTCCAGACGGCGCCGCTGGCCAGCAACCTGCCGGCGCTGATGGGGCTGATCGGCTGGTGGCATCGGGTGATCTGCCAATACCCCGCCCGCGCCGTCATTCCCTACGACCAGCGCCTGTCCAGGCTGCCGGCCTATCTGCAGCAGCTCGATATGGAATCGAACGGCAAGAGCGTCACCCTCGACGGCGGCGCTGTCCAGACGCCGACCGGCCCGCTGGTCTGGGGCGAGCCCGGCACCAATGGCCAGCACGCCTTCTTCCAGCTGCTGCACCAGGGCACCGATTTCATTCCGGTCGAATTCCTCGCCGCAGCCATCGGCCATGAGCCGGATCTCAAGCATCACCACGACCTGTTGCTCGCCAACTGCCTGGCGCAGTCGGAGGCGTTCATGAAGGGTCGCACGCTGGAGGAAGCGCGTGCGCAGATGCTGGCAAAGGGCATGGCGCCCACCGAGGTCGACAGGATCGCCCCGCATCGCGTCTTCTCCGGCAACCGGCCCTCGGTGACGATCCTCTACAGACAACTCGATCCGCATACGTTCGGACGGCTGATCGCGCTCTATGAGCACCGCGTCTTCGTCGAGGGCACGCTCTTCAACATCAATTCCTTCGACCAATGGGGAGTCGAGTTGGGCAAGGAACTGGCGACCGGGCTACTGCCTGTCGTGGAAGGCAAGGAGAATGCCGCAAAGCGGGACGCTTCGACTGCCGGACTGGTGGGACACATCCATCGATTGCGCGGATCGGAGTAAGCAGCTTGGCCGAGATCAAAGGAATATTGTTCGACAAGGACGGCACCCTTGTCGACTTCAACGCGACGTGGCTCGGCGTTGCCGATTTCATGGCGATGGATGCGGCGGAGGGCGACCGCTGGAAGGCCGACAGGCTGCTTGCCGCGGCGGGCTACGATTTCGCCACCAAACGCTTCAAGCCCGATTCCATCTTTGCCTCCGGCACCAACATGGATGTCGTCGAGCTTTGGTTTCCGCGACTGTCGGATGAAGACCAGATGCTTGCCGTCGCCCGCTTCAACGAGATAACCTCGGTGCAGGGCTCGTCGATGGCGGTGGCGCTGCCGGGCATCGTCGAGACGCTTGGCGTTCTTCACAGGAAATCCTACCGGCTCGGCGTCGCCACCAACGATTCGACCACTGGCGCTGAGAAGACATTGCTCACGCTGGGCGTCGCGCAGCTGTTCGACGCCGCCTATGGTTACGACGCGGTGGCCAATCCGAAACCGGCGCCCGACACGATCCTCGCCTTCTCGGACCTGACCGGCCTGAGGCCTGCCGCGATCGCCGTGGTCGGCGACAATCGCCACGATCTGGAGATGGCGCGGGCCGGCGGCTGCGGTCTGGCGATTGGCGTGCTTTCCGGCACCGGGACGCGGGAATCGCTGTCGCAGATCGCCGATGTCATTCTGGATTCGGTTGCCGATCTGCCCGACTTTCTTTCGGCAAAGGTCAAGGAGACGATCTGAACTCGCCTCCGAGTTGCTCCGGCTCAAACGAGAAGACGCCGCTCGGCTTCGTCGCCGCGCCTTTTGCTTGGCCGACATCCGGCACCTGGTATTCGGCCAACTGGCGAAGCCGCGAGCGGGGCAAGTAGGCGCGGCCCGGGTCGCCGATCAGCACGTTGATGCCGGCGGCCAGGCAGCGGTCGAGGAAGGGGATCACCCGGTCGGCGAGATCTTGCCGGTAAAACAAGTCGCCAACTGCCACGACGTCCACGGGCGGCGGCGGACCGGCGGTGATGTCCTCGCCGACGACCGTGATTTCGACGCCGTTCGCCGCCGCATTGAGACCGAGCGCGGCGACGCCATTGCGGTCGATCTCGGATGCAATCACTTGGCTGGCGCCGGCCCTTGCCGCGGCGATACCGACGAGGCCAGACCCGGCGCCGAGATCGAGCACGCGAAGCCCAGCCACGGTCTCCGGCCGATCGAGGATGTAGCGGGCAAGCACCGCGCCGCCGGCCCAGGCATAGGCCCAGTAAGGAGGCTGCGGCTCGGGGCCATCCTCGTCGGCTTCGTTTGCTTCTTCTTCCGGCTCGGCTGCTCGTCCTTGTGGACGCGTCAGCCGCCACAGTCCGCTCGCTGGATGGGCTGCATAAAGCCGGATTTCGGGAAGCGCGGCAACAGGGGCGATACGCATGTTCGCCTTGATGAACGTTAGCGGATCGGGACGGGAAAGCGTATCCGCCGCGTCATCGACAGTAAGGCCATCGGCCAAAATTGTCCCTATTCCCGCCCAAATTCTTCCTATTCCCGCAACGCCCGCCGCAGGATCTTGCCGACCGGCGTCTTCGGCAGTTCGGTCCGAAACTCGATGTATTTTGGCCGCTTGTAGCCGGTCAGGTTCTCGCGGCAATAGACAGTCAGCACCTCTGCGGTCAGCGACGGGTCCTTCTTGACGACGAACAGCTTCGGCACTTCGCCTGAATGCTCGTCCGGCACGCCGATCGCGGCCACTTCGAGCACGCCCGGATGCAGCGCCACCACTTCCTCGAGTTCGTTCGGATAGACGTTGAAGCCGGACACAAGGATCATGTCTTTCTTGCGGTCGACGATCTTGGTGAAGCCGCGCTCGTCCATGAAGCCCATGTCGCCCGACTTGAAGAAACCGTCCTTGGTCATCACCTTGGCGGTCTCGTCCGGCCGGTTCCAGTAACCGGCCATCACCTGCGGTCCGCGGATGCAGATCTCGCCGACTTCGCCGGGCGGCAAATCATTGCCGTCTTCGTCGCGGATGGCGATCTCGGTCGAGGGCAGCGGCAGGCCGATCGTGCCGGTGAAGTTGCCGTCGCTGAATGTGTTGGCGGTGGCCACCGGCGAGGTTTCCGAAAGCCCGTAGCCCTCGGTGACCGGGCAGCCGGTCAACGCCTTCCAGCGTTCGGCGACACCCTTCTGCACCGCCATGCCGCCACCCAGCGTCAGGATCAGCGGCCTGAAGTCGAGCTTGCGGAAATCCTCATTGTTGAGCAGCGCGTTGAACAGCGTGGTGAGGCCTGGAAAGATGTGGATCGGGTATTTGCCGAGTTGCTTGACGAAGCCGGGAATGTCGCGCGGATTGGGAATGAGTATGTTCTGGCCACCCAGTTGCATGCCCATCAGCGCGTTCACCGTCAGCGCGAAGATATGATAGAGCGGCAGCGCGCAGATGAAGTTGAGATGCGCCGGCTTGGGCTTGACCGTGAAGGCGTCCTCGATCCACAGCGCGTTCTGCGCGACGTTGGCCAGCACGTTGCTGTGCAGCAGCACCGCGCCCTTCGAGATGCCGGTGGTGCCGCCGGTATATTGCAGGAAGGCGACGTCGTCGGCAGCGACATGCACCGGCTTGAAATTCATGCCGGCGGCTGCCTTCAACGCGGCATTGAACTTGACATGGCCCGGCAGCGACCAGGCCGGCACCATCTTCTTCACGCGGCGCACGACGAGATTTACGATCGTCCCCTTCAGGCCGCCAAGCATATCGCCCATCGCCGCGACCACGACATGCTTGACCGCCGTTTTGGCGATCACCGCCTGCAAGGTGCTGGCGAAATTCTCGAGAATGACGATGGCTTGCGCGCCGGAATCCTTGAGCTGATGTTCCAGCTCGCGCGGCGTGTAGAGCGGGTTGACGTTGACCACGACATAGCCAGCGCGCAGCACTGCCATCATCGCAACCGGATATTGCAGCACGTTCGGCATCATCAGCGCCACGCGTGCGCCTTTCGGCAGTCCCGTCGATTGCAGATAGGCGCCGAAGGCGGCCGATTGCCGCTCGACTTCCGCATAGGTGATGGTCTTGCCCATGCAGGTAAAGGCAGGCCGGCTGGCGTACTGCTTGCAGACGTCGGCGAGCAGATCGCCGATGGAGCCGAAGGGCAGAGCGCCGATCTCGGCCGGAACGACTTTCGGATAGCTTTTGAGCCAGGGTTTTTCCGGCAATCCGGCGGCAACCACATTCGGCAGCCTTGTGGCCGGACCTGGGTTTGACGTCGATGCAGCCGCTGTCGGTGCCGCCTTCGCCGCTGGTTTGGCGGCGGCGGGCTTTGCGCCACCCTTCGCGGATACATTGGCCTTCGCGGGCACCGCGGCCGCCTTCGGCTTGGCTTTGGCCGTCGGCGCTTTTAGCTTGTCGGGGCTGGCCGGTTTCGCAGCAGTTTTGGCCTTGGCTGTCGCTGGTGCCGTCGTCCTTGGTGTTTTTGCCACTCGTCCCTCCCTCGATTGTTCTTATTGTCTCTGCCTGCTCACCGCGTCGCCTCCGAATGACAGAGACGTCCCCCGCTGCTGCCGGCATCCAGGAAATCCAGCCTGTCATCTATGTATTGCGACTATCGGCAGCCGTGCAAGTCTGCCCCTGCGGCAAGGTGGGAAGAAATCGTCCGCGGCAACGACCAGCCGAAGGTCGCAGTTCCTCACCAACGCCGGGTTGAAGATCAATAAAAAAATGCAGTCGTTAACATTACCGTGATAGGCGGTAATTGACATTTCGTTCTCCTTTTTGGCGAGTGCGCAGAAATAAATTCTGCTTCCCATGGGGTAGGCAAACGGGGTGTTCCAAAGCCGGAAAAACGGTGCTTATATGCGCGCTTCACGAGCCTGATAGAGGGGCTTGGAAGAACATCAGGGAGTCCTCCATGAAAAAGAAACTGACTTTTGCGGCCGCGTTGCTGGCCGCAAGCGTCCTCGGCGGCATGGCCAATGCGAAACAGCTGGTCTACTGCTCGGAGGCGTCGCCGGCCGGCTTCGACCCGTCGCCGTGGAGCGGTGGCAACGATTTCGACGCGTCGTCGCGCACCATCTATTCGCGCCTAGTCGAGTTCGAACACGGCAAGACCACCATCACGCCTGGCCTCGCCGAGAGCTGGACGGTTTCCGACGACGGTCTCGAATACACGTTCAAGCTTCGGCCGGGCGTGAAGTTCCAGACCACCGACTACTTCACGCCGACGCGCGATCTCAACGCCGACGACGTGATCTTCTCCTTCGAGCGCCAGTGGAAGAAGGAAAACCCGTGGTTCGACTATCTGGCAGGCACCGGCTGGGAGTATTTTGCCGGCATGGGCTTCCCGGATCTTCTCAAGGAGATCGTCAAGGTCGACGACCTGACTGTGAAATTCGTGCTGAACAAGCCTGAGGTCGCTTTCCTGCCGGATCTCGGCATGGATTTCGCTTCGATCGTCTCCAAGGAATATGCCGACCAGCTCGACAAGGCCGGCACCAGGCAGCAATTCACCCAGAAGCCGATCGGCACCGGTCCGTTCCAGTTCGTCGACTACCAGGTCGACGCGGTCATTCGCTATGCGGCATGGGACGGCTACTATGGCGGCCGCCAGAAGATCGACGATCTGATCTTCGCCATCACCACCGATCCGGCCGTGCGCGCGCAGAAGCTGAAGGCGGGCGAGTGCGATATCATGTCGTACCCGGCCCCGGCCGACATTGCCGGCCTGAAAGCCGACCCGAACCTCAAGGTCGACGAGCAGGAAGGCCTGAACATCGGCTACATGGCCTACAACACGACGCAGGCGCCCTTCGACAAGGTCGAGGTCCGCAAGGCCCTCAACATGGCCGTCAACAAGCAGGCCATTCTCGATGCGGTCTATCAGGGCGCTGGCCAGGCGGCGATAAACCCGATCCCGCCGACGATGTGGTCCTATAACAAGGAGGTCAAGGACGATCCGTACGATCCGGACGCGGCCAAGAAGATGCTGACTGATGCCGGCGTCACGGATCTGTCGATGAAGATCTGGGCAATGCCGGTCAGCCGCCCGTACAATCCGAACGCCCAACGGGTCGCGGAACTGATCCAGGCCGACTACGCCAAGATCGGCGTGAAGGCCGAGATCGTCAGCTACGAATGGACCGAGTATCGCGAACGCGGCAAGCAGAAGGACCGTGACGGCGCCTTCCAGCTCGGCTGGACCGGCGACAATGGCGACCCGGACAACTTCCTGTTCCTGCTCGGCTGCGATGCCATCGGCCAGTCCAACTATGCGATCTGGTGCAACCAGGAGTTCGAAGCCCTGCTGCAGAAGGGCAAGGCGACCACGGACGTCGCCGAGCGCACCAAGATCTACGAGGAGGCTCAGGTCGTGTTCAAGCGTGAGGCGCCGTGGCTGACCATCGCCCATTCCAAGGTCTTCATGCCGATGAACAAGAAAGTTACGGGCTTCATCATGGATCCGCTCGGCATTCATCGGTTTGACGGCGTCGACGTCGCCGAATAACTGCTGAGAAATAGAACGGCGACGCTGGACTTAAAGCGCCGCCGTTCTATGAAGCAAGATGCTCCGCTATCTCCTCCACAAGCTCGCCTTGATCATCCCGACCGTGTTCGGCATATCGCTGGCGGCGTTCGCTTTCGTCCGGCTTCTGCCGGGCGACCCGATCACGGCCCTGGCCGGCGAGCGCGGCGTCAGCCCGGAACGCTACGCCGAGCTTGTCGAGCGGTTTGGCTACAACCGGCCCTATGTCGTCCAGTATCTGGAGTATATCGGCAGGGTCCTGACCGGCGACTTCGGCATATCGCTCGCCACCAAGCGCCCAGTGCTCGGTGAATTCCAGGCGCTGTTTCCGGCGACGCTGGAACTGGCGACGATCGCGCTGATCATCGCCGTGCTCATCGGCATTCCCGCCGGCATCTTCGCCGCGGTCAAGCGCGGATCCTGGTTCGACCAGGCGACGATGGGCGTGGCGCTGACCGGCTATTCGATGCCGATCTTCTGGTGGGGACTGCTGCTCATCATCTTCTTCTCCGGCTATCTCGGCTGGACGCCGGTTTCCGGCCGCATCGGCCTTCAATATTTCTTCAAGCCGACGACGGGGTTCATGCTGATCGACAGCCTGATCTCCGGCAAGAGCGGCGCTTTCAGGTCCGCCGCCAGTCATCTTGTTCTGCCGGCGATCGTGCTGGCGACAATCCCGCTCGCCGTCATAGCGCGCCAGACGCGGTCGGCGATGCTGGAGGTGCTGGGCGAAGACTATGTCCGCACCGCCCGCGCCAAGGGCCTGGCGCCGCGTCGCGTCATCGGGCTCCACGCTTTTCGCAATGCGCTGATCCCCGTCGTCACCACCATCGGCCTGCAGGTCGGCACGCTGATGGCGGGCGCCATCCTGACCGAAACGATCTTTTCCTGGCCCGGTATCGGCAAGTGGATGATCGACGCGATCGCCAAGCGCGACTATGTTGTCGTCCAGAGCGGCTTGCTGATCATCGCGCTGATCGTCATGGCGGTGAACCTGATCGTCGACGTGCTCTACGCCGTCATCAACCCACGTATCCGGGTGCAGTGAGATGACCGACCAAACCACGGCAGAAGCCACCGCCGCCTCCATTCCGACCGGCGGCCGGCAACGCGCCTTCACCGAGTTCTGGCATTACTACTCGATGAACACCGGCGCCGTCATCGGCCTGGTCGTGTTCACTGCGCTGGTGCTGGTGGCGATCTTCGCGCCGTTGGTCGCGCCGCATTCGCCTGACGAACAGTTCCGCGATGCGCTGCTGGCGCCGCCGGCCTGGCAGGAGGGCGGCAGATCGACGTTCCTGCTCGGCACCGACGCCGTTGGCCGCGACATGCTTTCGCGGCTGATTTTCGGGGCTCGGTTCTCGCTGTTCATCGGTCTGGTCGTCGTTGTTTTCTCGCTGACCAGCGGTATCGTCCTCGGCGTGCTCGCCGGCTATTTCCGCGGCTGGGTCGATACGCTGATCATGCGCGTCATGGACGTCATCCTGGCCTTCCCGTCGCTGCTGCTTGCCCTGGTTCTGGTGGCGATCCTCGGACCCGGCCTGTTCAACGCCATGCTGGCGATCGCGCTGGTGCTGCAGCCGCATTTCGCGCGGCTCACCCGTGCGGCGGTGATGGCCGAAAAGAACCGCGAATATGTGATCTCCGCCAAGGTGGCCGGTGCCAGCCATCTCAGGCTGATGGTGAAGACGATCCTGCCGAACTGCATGGCGCCGCTGATCGTGCAGGCGACGCTGTCCTTCTCCAACGCCATTCTCGAGGCCGCGGCTCTTGGCTTCCTTGGCGTCGGCGCGCAGCCGCCAACCCCGGAATGGGGCACCATGCTGGCCACGGCGCGCGAGTTCATCCTGCGCGCGCCATGGGTGGTGACCTTCCCCGGCCTTGCCATCCTGATCACGGTGCTTGCGATCAACCTGATCGGCGATGGCCTGCGCGATGCCTTCGACCCCAAGCTGAAGAGGTCGTGACCATGCCTCTTCTCGAGATCAAGAACCTCACCGTGTCGTTTGATACCGCCGCCGGACCATTCATGGCCGTGCAAGGGATCGACCTGTCGATCGAGCCGCGCGAGGTGCTGGCGATCGTCGGCGAATCCGGCTCCGGCAAATCGGTGGCGATGCTGGCGGTGATGGGGCTGTTGCCGAACACGGCGACGGTAAAGGCCGATCGCATGGCCTTCGACGGCATCGACCTGCTTGAGCTCAGCCCGTCCGAGCGCCGTAAGATCGTCGGCAAGGACATCTCGATGATCTTCCAGGAGCCGATCGCCAGCCTCAACCCGTGCTTCACCGCTGGTTTCCAGATCGAGGAGGTGCTGCGCTTCCATTTGGGCATGGACCGCGCCCAGCGCCGGGCCCGTGCCATCGAACTGATGAAGCTGGTCGGCATCGCCGATCCTGAAGAGCGGCTGAACTCATTCCCGCACCAGATGTCGGGCGGCCAGTGCCAGCGCGTCATGATCGCCATCGCCATCGCCTGCAATCCGAAGCTGCTGATCGCCGATGAGCCGACCACCGCGCTCGACGTCACCATCCAGAAGCAGATTCTCGACCTTTTGGTCGGCTTGCAGGCCAAATACGGCATGGGCCTGATCATGATCACCCACAATATGGGCGTCGTCGCCGAGACAGCCGACCGCGTCATCGTCCAGTACAAGGGCCGCAAGATGGAAGAGGCCGACGTTCTGTCGCTGTTCGAGCAGCCGAAGAGCAACTACACGCGCGCGCTGCTGTCGGCGCTGCCGGAGAACGCCGTCGGCGACCGGCTGCCGACCATTTCCGACATGCTGTTCGAACCGGCCCCCTATGCTGCTGGAGCCGGGCGTGCTGCGGGAGCCGCGTCATGAGCGTGACGGTTCTCGAAGGCAAGAACATCGTGCGCGACTACCATGTCGGCGGCGGCCTGTTTCGTCCCTCGCGCACGGTGCATGCGGTCAAGGGCGTTTCGTTCAGTGTTGACAAGGGCAAGACGCTGGCCATCGTCGGCGAAAGCGGCTGCGGCAAGTCGACGCTCGCACGTATCATCACGCTGATCGATCCGGCGACAGCGGGCGAACTCTTCATCGACGGCAACAAGGTCGACACCGCCAAAAATGGGCTGACGAAGGAGATGCGTCGCAAGGTGCAGATCGTCTTCCAGAACCCCTATGGTTCGCTCAATCCGCGCCAGAAGATCGGCGACGTGCTGGGCGAGCCGCTGCTCATCAACACCGACACGCCAGCCGACGAACGGCGCGATCTCGCCATGAAGATGCTGAAGAAGGTCGGCCTTGGACCGGAGCACTACAACCGCTATCCGCACATGTTCTCGGGCGGCCAGCGCCAGCGCATCGCCATTGCCCGCGCGCTGATGCTCAATCCGAGCCTTTTGGTGCTCGACGAGCCGGTCTCGGCGCTCGATCTGTCGGTGCAGGCGCAGGTGCTCAACCTGCTCGCCGACCTGCAGGACGAGTTCGAGCTGACCTATGTCTTCATCAGCCACGACCTGTCGGTGGTGCGCTACATCGCCGACGAGGTGATGGTCATGTATTATGGCGAGGCCGTCGAATACGGCTCGCGCGACGAGGTCTTTGCCGACCCCAAGCACAGCTACACCAAAACGCTGTTCGCGGCGACGCCGCGCGCCGACGTCGCCAGCATCAAGGCGAGGCTGGCGAAGAAGAAGGCCGCCTGACGCCGCAATTGCGGTACCCAGCCCATGCTGAGGTTCAGGGCGCCGGCTGATCAAAGACTACAGCGACGGCGATTCCTACGGAATGCAGTGCTTCTCGACGTCACGCGCGGTGAACTCTGCTGCTCGCCGCCATGCTTCGTCGGTATCTCCCCGGTAAGTCAGGTATCGATCGCAGACAGGTTTGTTGTTGCTCAAATCCAGCACTGCAAACTTCACCCAGCCGACCAGCGTGCTCATCTTGTGCACCTGACCGATCAGGAGATATTTCGCGCTGGCTGTTTTTGCCTGTTTCGAGAGATCGACAAGGCCGGGGTCCTTGATGGTGCACTGTTCTGCCTGACAGGGTAACGCGACCAGCTTGATCTTCTCCGAAAGGCCATCCTGCAACGTAACGCCAAATGCCTTCAGTCGCGCTTCGTGTTCGGCGGTCTGGTCCCTGACTTCGCCTGATGTATCCCTGAACTCGAAATCCGCGACGGCGAGGGTCGCTGGCTCGACGACATCGGCAAAAGCGGCCGGCGCAAGTAGACCAGCGACCATCAGGATCAGGAAAAATTGTCCGCACTCAAAAAGTCGAAATCGAACTTCCGCACTTTGCACCTTGAGCATCTCGTTTCTCCGAGGTTAGGACGATACCCATCCCAATGACGGTGCCGATTTGTCTCTTCGCGCTGCTGGAAGACGCGGAAGCGGGCGCCCCGGTTGCGTCGCGACGTCAACTTTCAACCTGTTACTGGGTGGACTCCACCTCCGCCACAACCAGCTTGCCTTTGGCGCGCGAGATTTCGAGTGCCTGGCCGGCCCCTGCCAACGCGCCCGGGACCGAGATCACGAACGCCTGGCCCTCGCTGAGGGTCGCGACGAAGCGTACTGGCAGGTTTTCTTCGCCCGCCGCCATCGTGGTGACCACCCGGTAGCCGTCATCCGCCTCCGTGTAGTAGACGACGCCATGAAAATTGCCGAGATCAACGGTCCCACCCTGACGGGCCGTGAGTTCGCCGGCAGAAGCGGAACCGGCCACGACGCAAAGCGCTGCAAGTGCTGTGTATCTGAACATGGTGTTTCTCTCCATTTGGAATTGTCGTTTGGGTGGGTGGTCGCCTGCGGCTGCATCCCCAAAAATTACGCGGCGAGCTGATCCTCACGGGCAGCCGCGATCATCACGCTGGCGAGCAACCCGTAGGCCGCCTCCCAGGCCTCGCGGACAGCCGGCGTAAAAGCCGTGCCGAGGCCGGCCGCCAGCGTCTCGATGAGCGCTTGCCCGACGATCGGGTAATGACGCTCCTCGACGCCGTAGGTCACGTGACGCTTGGCGAGCACGCGCACCGTCGGCAGGATGGTGTCGGCGCGTTCCAGTCCATGCACGACGAAGCCGAGGCTCGCCATCAGCTTGGCGCCTTGCTTGGTCATGTCTGTCACCGGAAACAGCGCGCGAAGATCCGCGTCGATCGCGAACAGGCGCTCGTAGAACAGCGCGGCGGCGGCCACGCGGATCGGCACGATCTCGCGAAAACTGTCCTGGATAAGTCTGGTCTGGTCGGGTGTCATCGGCGACGCTCCTGCGTTCCTGGTCTTGCGGCGACCATCACCCCAAAGCGTTTCGCATGCATGTCGCCTGCGCCTGGATGTGTTTCAGTTGTGTCTCAATTGGTTTCAGTTCGCGCTCATTTGTCTTCTTTATCTAGAGGCATGCCGAGAGTGCCAGGCCGAACTCTCGCCGACCTCGACCTGGCCATAGCTGAAAAACCTGGCGCGGCGCCAGCTTGGAACTGCATCGGTAGTCGGTCATTATATCGGAGAGCCGGCGGCTCCTCCCCTATGCCTCCGTTCGGATGGAGAAATCATGCTGCGGATATTCATTGCTTCGTCTTTTCTTCTCGCCTTCGGTGCCCCCTCGACCACGCTCGCGCAGGGCAGCAGCATCGAGAGCGAGACAGGCCGCGTTGCGGTCGAGACCTTTGCCGAAGGGCTTGAGCATCCCTGGGGCGCGACTTACCTGCCCGACGGCGCGCTGCTGGTCACCGAGCGTCCGGGGCGGCTGCGGCTTGTCTTGACCGACGGAGCCGTTTCCGGTCCGATCGACGGTGTGCCGGCCGTCCTTGCCAGCGGACAAGGCGGTCTGCTGGATGTGGCGCTCGATCCGGACTTTGCCAACAACCGAACGGTTTATCTCTCCTATTCGGAGGAACGCGGCGGCGGCGCGGCCACCTCGGTCGGCCGTGGACGCCTGGACGAGAACGGCAGCGCGCTTTCGAACTTCGAAGTGATCTTCCGGCAGGAACCAGCCGTATCCAGCCGGCTGCACTACGGCTCCCGCCTGGTATTCGCGCCGGATGGCAAGCTCTTCGTCACGCTCGGTGAGCGCGGCAAGATGCGTGAGGCGCAGGACCCGAACAATCATCTCGGCACGATCGTCCGCATCAACCCCGATGGTTCCGTGCCTGACGACAATCCCTTCGTCGGCAAGGACGGCGCCGACGAGATCTGGTCCTACGGCCATCGCAATGTGCAAAGTGCTGCGCTCCATCCCCAAACCGGCGTGCTCTGGACGGCGGAAATGGGACCGCTCGGCGGCGATGAGCTGAACATTCCGCAAGCGGGCAGGAATCACGGCTGGCCCGTGGTCAGCTGGGGCCGGCACTATTCGGGCGAACGCATCCCCGAACCGTCGACGCGGCCGGAGTTTGCCGACTCCATCCATAGCTGGACGCCCGTCATCTCGCCTTCTGGCATGACCTTCTACACCGGCGACATGTTTGCCGATTGGCGAGGCGACCTCTTGATTGGCGGACTGTCGGCGGAAGGTATCGTTCGTGTCAGGATCGACGGAAAGCAGGTCGCCGGCGAGGAAGTCCTCGCTCTCGGCAGGCGTATCCGGGACGTGGTGCAGGCTCCCGACGGCGCGGTCATGGCGTTGACCGACGAACCAGCGGGAAAGATATTGCGACTGACTCCGGGAGCGTCGCAGTGATGCCGCGCGGTGCGACAGGCGCGTTTTCTGAACTGGTCGCTCTACCCTCGGAATCCCGCTAAGCCTTGAGAAATATTAGTGTCGCTTAGTGACGCGAAGACCTGAGTGAAATTCAAAAGTCCTGCATTTGCCACCGAAATTGCTGATTTTGTTGCGCTCTGCGTGACGCTGAACTCATTCGAGGACGGGATTAGACTGCGGCCCGGCGAAGTGGGTCCGAATATTCTGTCCGGCTTCTTTAGAAAGCTAAAGGCCAGTTCTCCGCGCGGCAGTCGCGACCCTGGCCGACAAATCGCCCGACAGTGCAGCTGCGAGCCTGACGGGTGCGCCTGTAGCGGCAACGCTAGCCAACTACCCGACAGCCTTATGTCCAGGTGCATGACTGAAGCGGCCGGTGCCGGTGGTCGTCGGTACCTCGGCGAGCACGCCTCATGTACTGTCTAGATTTGCCTGCCTAGCCGGTCCTGTGGGCGTAGCTAATGACGTTCTTTGTCTTCTTGCACGTGGAGCAGACCTCTTTTCGTCGGCTGAATCCGAATGCGCAGGCAAGCTCTCGTGTCTTGTGATTGGCGTGCTGGCGAATTGACAGTTTGATACTGTCCGCAATGCAGTCGTCGCAAACGGCGCGGGGAGCTTTCCCTTGGATGAACTCCCGTACAGTGTCCAAGACCGTCATGTGCTATCCATTGCTTGAGGGGCTACAGCTGCAGTTTGAGTTTCAAAGACTTCCGGGAGCGGCAGGGCTGCCGAGCCTGTCCCATGCTTCTTGATACTGAGGAAGCGCATAGGACTTTGGCTGTAGCCAATACGATATCGTGCCAGTTGCACTCATTCCCCGATGCGCTGCGGCTTTCACTTCGTCCTTCGTGAGGACATAGCACGTTGGTGCTGCGGTGTTCGCATTGATCGTTACAACCCACCAATCTGAGCGAAGGGTGTCCAGCGAACCACCCAGCGGCACTGGGTCTTTCTTCGATCCATTACTCTTTAGGACTCTTTAGGGGCCGCAACGCCCGTCGCGGGCGGCAGGCCGGGTTGTTGTTGTTCGGGAGTTATGTCGGCAGTCGTGCGCGCTGGGGCACCAGCGTAACAGGCCACATCGGCGATTTGCTTAGGGTTGCGGGACCACGCCGCCGAGCGATATCCC
>NZ_JBVVQQ010000058.1:0-15837 GCF_055811135.1 Mesorhizobium sp. WSM4817
CCAAACTGTCCCGACATTAGCGAAATCGCTGTCCGGGAATTAGCGGAACCCCTGTCCGGCTTTTGCGAAATGCGCAAAAGGCGCACCGCATCGGTAGCGCGCTACGGACCTAGAGATGATGCCGAGGGAATGGACAGGCGAGTGTTTCCGGCACGCCAGCTATCGCTCCAAACCAAGGATGCGGTGGAGCGCATGTGATTCCTTTCGGCGAGAATCGTGATCATCTCGAAATTTGCTTCGGGACCGGGCCGCCATCTATGCGTGACGCGCAGACGATGCTGGATCTCCAGAGCCTGGAAACCAGAGCTGATAGCAGAGGGGCGCGGGATTTGCCCGAGTTTCGCGGGCGGCGATGCTGTACGCGGGGCGCCGTCACCCTCGGCGACGTCGACGTACATCGGTCGCAAGTTCACAACCCGACACTTTGTCAGCTTTGTCGTCTGCGGTACGGGCTCAGTTGGAGCCATGTTGTGTTGTTATGCCTCAGCCTAAATAGCCGAATTCATCAAAATTGTCTTTCTTCGCGCCCTTTTCGCCAATTGGCACGAGCTTTGAGGCTCACATTTGCGAGTTGGCCTGAGGAGCCGGACAGCCACTGCCGAGCATGACCTTAAACGGAGGATCTGCCATGAATACCATCGATCAGCAGACGACACTGGAGCAAGTCGCACGACAGCGCATCAAGGACGCCCTTGCCCTCGAGGGCGACGCCGATCGGCTAACCCACTTCTATCGGGGATGGGCTGGTGCCTACGATGTGGATGTTGGCTGCGAAGGGTACTACGGGCCGATGATCGTGGCGGAACTAGCGGGCGCCGTGCAGGCAGCATATTTGAGCAGCGAGCGAACTGCCATCACCATCCTGGATGCTGGCTGCGGAACAGGCCTTGTCGGCGTGCAACTGGAACGCCTCGGGTTCCGGCTGATCGATGGGTTCGATCTTTCCAAAGAGATGGCCGAAAAGGCGGGGCAAACCCGAGTCTACCGTCATGTCCGAGACTGTGTCGACCTTAACGGGGCACTCTCCGAATATGCCGACGCGGGCTATGATATCACGGTTTGCTGCGGTGTCTTTACGCTTGGGCACGTCAGACCAGAAGGGCTGCGCGAGCTGGCTCGCGTCACGCGCCCGAAAGGATTCATCATTACAAGCATCCGCAAGAGCTATGCGGACGCCGCATTCTTCGACGATCAGGCGCGGCGTTTGCAGGATGAGGGCGTTCTTTTACTGGCGCAGTGTCTAAGCAACGGCAGATACGTCGCCGAGGAACGTGCGGACTATTGGGTCTTTCAAGTGCCCGAGAAGGTCAGCGCGGCAGAGGGACAGGGGTTGTGATCATGCTCCGCCTCGGGAGCGAAACTCGGTTGTGGACGATCTAAAGACGAGGAAGGGTTTCTCCCGGCACTGTGGCGCGTTTCCGTCCTACTTCGCGTCACGATAATCCAAATGGCCGGTAGCAATGCGCCGGCTCCAATCGGCACAACAGGTGTACTAATGTCCAAAGATTTAGTAGCCAGACTAGACGATAAGTTGCGCGCAAAACGCGAAACGTTTGACAAAATACCGGTAGTTGATATCGGCCCGCTTCTCAATGGTACAAACAAACAGGTGGTCGCCAGGGAGATACGGTGGGCGCTTTCCAACACTGGATTTATGTATGTGAAGAACCACGGTGTCCCGCAGGATTTCATACAGTCGGTGTTTGATGTGAGCCGCAGGTTTTTTGATTTGCCATCGTCGCAGAAGTCGTCGCTGCATATTAGCAATTCCGATTCGGCCTTTCGCGGGTACATTGAGCCGTTCGGCGAGAACACCGATCCGGGCAAGACCAAAGACCTCAAGGAGTGCTTCGACTTCGGACCTGAACGTTCGACGTTGGAAGGCCCGTTTTTTGGTCCCAACCAGTGGCCCTCAGATTGGCCCGAGTTTCGGGAGCTGGCATACAGATACCATCAAGAGATGGTGAGCCTCGCGAAAAAACTTTTGCAGGGAATTGCGCTCAGTCTGGGCCTGGCGGAAAGCTATTTCGAGGACCTCATGCGGAACCCGATCAGCATTCAGCGGCTGCTTCACTACCCGCCGCAGAGTGGTTATATTAGCGAAGACATGATCGGAATTGGCGCCCACACTGACTACGGCAATTTGACCATCCTTGCACAGGACGACGTGGGCGGTCTTCAGGTCATGAACCGAGATGGCGATTGGGTACAAGGCACGCCGATCCACGGTACTTTCATAATCAACGTCGGGGACCTGCTTCAGCGGCTCACCAACGGTGTCTATCTGGCGAACCTACATCGCGTGGTGAATAGCTCAGGGCGTGAGCGATACTCAATCCCCTTCTTTATCGACGCTGATTTCGATGCGATCATTGAGCCATTGGCCTCATGTGTCACTGACAGCAACCCTCTGCGCTACCGGCCGGTGACTTGCGGCGAACACAAACTCGGGCGTTTCGCAGCAAGTTATGCTCACTTGGCCAAAGCGTGAGAGAGCGGCAGCCACCTACTCACGTGACACTACACAGCGGGAGTCGAAGCGGCCCAGTCGAACTTCGGAAAACGACGTGGGTGAGACAATACTGTCACGCAACAGTCCCTGGCCGCGCCTTTGAAGCTCAATGTGCGGCCAGCAGCTTCAAAGACAAAAGCGAGTGCGTCGATGGTACCGGTTGCGAAGCTTAGACAAGATGCAGGTCTATATTAAGCGCGTGCTTTTCCGTCGTAAGCGGTGCTCTCAGGCCACGGCCTTTAGCTCGGCCGCCCGGATGTTTGCCCAAGGCAGCAGGTCGTCGATCTGGCTGTTCGGATGGCCGTTGACGATCCTGGTGAGTACGTCGGCGAGATAGCCGAGTGGCTCGACGCCATTGAGTTTGCAGGTTTATGCCGACCGCCGAATTATGCCGAGCGCCTCTTCCGATCATGGCGGTATGAAGCGCTTTGCCCGCCATCTCGACCAAGAACCGCTCGTTGACACTCGGCATAGTTCTCATGCCGCGATAGGAGGCGATGGTGTTGGAGCTTACGCCTCGATGTCGCATGAGCCGATCGGTGAACCACCGCTCGATCAGCACGGCCACATCGTTCGAGGCACTCATGAGCGAACCTCCCACCGCTTATCCAGCAGTCGCGCGGCATGGGTCATTAGCTCCGGCGCGGCGGATAGATACCAGTAGGTGTCGCGAACATTGGCGTGGCCGAGAAAGGTCGAGAGGACCGGCAGTTCCCGCTCGACATCTTCGCCCGCACGATACCAGTTGGTCAGGGCCTGGACGGCGAAACGGTGACGAAGATCGTGAATCCGCGGACCATTGCGCTGCCCCCGCTGCCGCAGACCGATCTGTCGCGACAGCTGCCAGAACACCCGGTGCACGTATTGGTGCAGCAATCTGCCGCCCTGCTCGGCGACAAAGAAATAGGGGCTACGAGGCGCGACGAAATGCGCGTCGCGTCGCGCGGCATAGTCCGACAGCCCGGCGACCGTCGTGGCATGGAGCGGGACCAGCCGCGACTTGCGACTTCGTCTCCCGGATGGTGAGGATACCTTGGTCGAGATCGACGTCGTCTCGGCGCAGGTCGAGCGCTTCGGAATGGCGTAGCCCGGCGACCGCTATCAATCCGAACAGACAATGATATGTCCAGCGACGCAGGGCGTTGGCCGGCGGCAGCGACAGTGCCGCCGCCAGAAGCGCCGTGATCTCAGCATCGTTATAGATGTAGGGCTTTGCACGCCGCGCCGGCGACACAGCGTCTTGAGGTGGCACTTCCGTCATGGGGTCGAAATGAGCGAGGTGCTGAGCGAAGCAGCGCACATCGATCAGGCGGATGGACCAACTCGGTTGTCGGCCGATCAACGTCACCCACTTCATTGCCAGCGCCGTGGTGACGGTCTCGGCGCCGCGAGCCTCCATGAAGGTGACGAAATCCGACAACCGTCGAGCGGGGCCATGATACTTGTATCCCAATCCCTGGCGCATGCCCACATAGCGCTCGAGCGCTGTTCGAAGACGGCTCATTGGACACCTCCCGGCCAGGGCAGGCTCAGTTCGCGCAGCTTCTCGATATCGAGCTTGGCATAGATCCTTGTGCTGTCGATGCTCCGGTGACGAAGCAGCTGGCCGATCCCGGCAAAGCTGGCCCCCGACCGCAGCAGGTCGGTCGCAAGGCTGTGGCGGAGGAGGTGCGCGCCGTGGTGCGCATAGCCGTGAATACCCGCCCGCTCGAGGGCCTCCTTCGCGATCATCGTGATGGCGCAGCCTGAGGCAAAGCCGACGTGCGGAGCAAGCATTCGCAGAAATAACCGGCGACACGGTGAAACCGATCGCCCATGCCGGATGTAGGCGACGATAGCTGCACCGACGTCGTGGCGTAGCGGCATCATCGCTTGCCGCCGTCCCTTGCCATGGACGAGGACACTGCCCGACTGCCAATCGATATCGTCAAGACTGAGCGCGGCAACCTCGCTGGCGCGCAAGCCCAGCTTGGCCAGCGCCATCAAAACCGCATAGTCGCGAAGCCCCATTGCCGTGGTCCGATCGCAGGCATCGAGAACCACCTGAACCTTCTGTGGTGGCAGGAAGGTTGGTAGGCCAGCAAGCCGCCAGCGACGGATCGACGGCACACAATCGGCCAAGGCCACCGAAATGAAGCCCTTCAGATGCAAATAGCGCAGGAAGGCGCGCACCACCCCGCACATCGCCTTGCCGCTGTCGGCGGAGCCATCGAGAGCATGTCGCTCGACATAACCGATGACGATCTCCGGGGTGAGCGCTGCAAACCCATCTGCGCCAGCCGGACAGACCTCCTGCAGAAATCGGCGTGAGAGCAGCTTGTGGCTTTCCACCGTCGAGGCGGCGAGCCCTCTCTCATTCGTGAGGTAAGCCGCGAACACATCAACAATCTGCCCGTACTCCGTGCGCTCAATCGGAAGGGCGGTTGGTATCAAACCTTCTTGCCGTAACGCGGCAAGCAACCGCCGGAGCGCCGATCGGTCGCCCGAATCGATGCTCCAGTGTTTGGAACGGTGCTCAAGAAACCGCTCAACATGAACTTCGCTTAAATCCTGGAGATCGTGCCCGTTGCCGACATGCCAGTCCCTCAGCTCACGAAATAGGCTTAGCGATCGCCAGGTGCATTGCCGACCGAAGCCTTCGTCCGACAATCTGCCCGCATAAACGCGTGCAAAATCGCCATATGGCCCGTGGGTCAGCTTCCGATACAGTGTACTGCGTTGCAGATAGTCACTTGCGTTCATGTGTCCTCTCCTTCGCGTCAATTGCGACGGAGAGAGCCTAAGCTATGCCGATCCAGCTACCGCTACGTTGAGGAAAGTGTTGGTAAAAACTTGCTCACTCGGCATAGTTCGGCGGTCGGCATAAACCTGCTTATGCCGCGCGCGGCATAAGCAGGTTTCGATCAGCGACGCAATGACCGCCCAGTGCTCGGCGCCGCCGTCCGAGCCGGCGAAGAGTGCGTTCTTGCGGTTGAGCGCGCGCGGGCGGATAGATGACTCAACGATGTTGCTGTCGATCTCGATGCGTCGTCTAGGAAGCGGGTCAGCCCTTCCCAACGCGAGAGAGTGTAGCGGATCGCCTCGGCGAGCTTTGTCTTCTGGCTGATCAGACCGAGCTTCTCGCGCATCCAAGGTTCGAGATCGGCGACAATAGCGCGGCTATTTTCCCGGCGCATCACGCCGCGCTCGTCAGCCGATCGGCCGCGGATGGCGTCCTCGATCTTGTAGAGTTCGGCGATCAGTCTCAGCGCCTCGCTGGCGATCGGCGCGGGACCGGCTGCTGCCTGTTCATAAAAGCGCCGACGGACATGCGCCCAGCAGAAGGCAAGCGTGACGCCGCTTTTGTCGGCCAGTACGCGATAGCCGCCATAGCCGTCGACCTGCAAGATCCCGGTGAAGCCTGCGAGATGAGCGACGGGCCGTTCGGCCTTGCGGTCCGGCGCATAGACATAGGCGACGCCAGGTGGGTCGCTCCCCTGCCATGGTCGATCATCGCGGGCGTAAGCCCAGAGCTGCCCGGTCTTGGTCTTGCCGCGGCCGGGATCGAGCACCGGCGCGGTCGTCTCGTCGGCGAAGAGTTTTGGCGAGGACTTCAGCTTCCCAAGCAGCCGCTCATGCACCGGACGCAGGCGCCAGGCGGCGCGGCCGACCCAGTCGGCGAGCGTGGAGCGATCGAGACTGATGCCCTGCCGGGCGTAGATCTGCGCCTGACGATAGAGCGCAGATGATCGGCATATTTGGAGACTAGAACCTGGGCGACCGTTGCCTCGGTGGGCAGACCGCCCTCGATCAGCCGGGCCGGCGCCGGAGCCTGAACGACCACGTCCTCACAGGCGCGGCAAGCATATTTGGGCCGGCGCACGACGATCACGCAGTTGCGCCGGCACGATGTCGAGCCGTTCGCTGACGTCTTCGCCGATCCGATGAATTCCGTTGCGGCAGCATGGGCAGGCATGGTCCTCGATGTCGACGACCATTTCGATGTGCGGCAGATGGGGTGGCAACGCGCCGCGGTTCGCCCTGCGCTTGGCGACACGCGCCTGACGTTCGCCATGAGCGCTCTGTGCCTGCTCTTCGTCACCGGCGGCCTCGATCTGTTCAGCCTCTTAGAGTCCCAGCAGCAATTGATCCTCGGGGAGCGTCTCAGCACGACGGCCGAAGCGGTGGCGCTGCAATTCCTTGATGTCTGGTGAAGGCGGGCTTTCTCGACGTCGCGCGCCAGGACCATCGCCTTCAGCGCGTCCGGATCGTCGGGAAGCTGGTCAGCAGGCATCGCCATGACAGGATCAGACCATATTCGCCGACAGCCCGCGACAGCGGAATCCAAGCTGATTCACTTCGTCGCGGGTCAGCCCGCCTGAACCGGAACGCGGGTCCGGCGCCTCGTGAAACCCGCCGCCAGTCAAGCCCTTCCAATAGCGCCGAGAGTTTCGCGGCCGTCAGCCGCATCATGCCGTCATGCACTTTCGGCCAGCGGAACTCCCCATCCTCCAAACGCTTGGCATAGTGGCAGACGCCGGTGCCGTCCCAGAAGATCAGCTTGATCCGGTCAGTCCGCTTCGCCCGGAAGACGTAAACGGCCCCGCTGAATGGATCGGCGCCCATCGTCTCTCGCACCAGCGCCGCCAATCCTTCCGCGCCCTCGCGGAAGTCCACCGGCTTCGTCGCCACCATGACCTTGACCGCACCCGTCGGCCCGATCACGACGTCGCCTTCAGCGCGCGGATCACTTGCGGCCACGGTCTTGGTATCGGCGCCCCGGCTAACGCGCATCGCGATGCCGTCAATCTCAAGCTCGATCATGCCGGCATCTCGAGTGGCTTTCCGTTTCCGCTGCTTCGGTGAACGGCTGGCTACAGGTTCCGCCGCCGCCACAACCGCCGGCACAAAAGTAGGAGAATCTTGCTGCACCGAAGCGGCCTGTTTGCGCGCTTCGCGGCGCCAGGCGAAGACCTGCTGGGGCCTAAGGCCATACCGACGGGCGACCTCGGAAATGATTGCGTTCGGCTCCAGCGTCTCCGCGATGATCCGCGCCTTGTCATCCACCGACCAATGACGACGACCGCCAGCACCGTTGATCACCTCGAAACGTCGAAGCTGCCGCTCCGGGTCAAGCGTAAGGTCAAGTCCAGACACAAGCCGATCTCCGATACCAATACAGGATCGGCAACCTCACAGATCGCGACCACTCTCGAAGGGTGGTCCGGAAACACCGCTTACTTTCCGTCTAGCAAGCCTGCTACGCCGGCGGCACTTATGCAGGGGTTTCGCAGCCACTTCCGACGGTATGCTAACCACTTCGATACCTGACTCTCGGCTAGGTGCCACGCGCAACGTCCGCAGCAGAATGAACTGCTCGCTTGCAGACGCGTTGCCACCACTCCTCCGCCTGCCAGATCGATGCACAGGACGTCCAGCAGCGCCATTCGAGATGTCTGCGTCAGGTCTGTCGGATCCGCTACACACGCGTTGGTAGGCAATCTCTTCTTTTGCCTCAGTAATTAGCCGAGAGGCAATCAAAATTCCTTCGTTGCCGCGATTCGGGTGAATCGGCACGATTTTTGAGTTCCTACGAGGCAGTAGGCGCCGCCGACCGGCACCGTCTAAGGTGCAAAGACATGGGCAAATCCCGAACTTCGTAAATACCTCGGAACCATTGGGATTTGAGGAAGACGCTCCCGAAAGCAGTGAAAGTCCAAGTGATCTCTTGCGAAAAGTACTCATCACTCAACAACAGCTCGTGCAGACGAAAGAAATCGGCCATGACCAATACTCACATAAACCAAGATCTGTCTATTTTGACGGATGACGTCGCGTGCGCAAGGCAGCTCAATGCCCGCAACGTAAAAATCCTCAGCACGGGTGGTGATAGGGGGCGCGGGGTATTCGCTGCTCGCGACTTCCTGCCGGGGGAAATTGTTGTCATAGGGCTAATTGACCGCATGGAAACGGTTCGAACGACAAACTCGTTTCAACTTGACTGGAATGTCCATGCTCTCTTTCAAAAGCCGGCTGTCATTGTGAATCATTGTTGTGACCCAAACTTAGCGATTGTGCCTAATCGCTTCGGGGCCTACGACTTCGTCGCGATTCAGCATATCTCCTCTGGCGCCGAAGTGACGTGGAACTACGCTACATCGGAATTCGAGTGCATTGGGGTATCGGTATGTCTTTGTTCGTCGAGAAATTGCCAAGGCTCAGCCGGAGGGTTCTCCATATTGCCTCGCGATCATCCTATGCTCGTGTCCGGATTCTACGCACCATACCTCAAGAAAACCCGAGGCACCTTCCAAGAGAGATAGGGTGGCTTAAAAAAATCGTGGATTCATAGCATCTGGAAGTGAGCAACACCCGATACGACGATGTCCATCGTTAGCTTGTGGTGTTGACCGAAGATGCGGAAGGTCAATCCATCGATTGGACGGTTCACTGTTTGACTGAATCCGACCTCCATGAGGGGCGGTGCAGTATGCCAAAACGTCAAGCAGCAGAACTTGCCAAAACCTCGTTGTCGCCTGGCGCGCCGAGCCCGGAACATTTGAAAAATCAAGCATGGGCGCCAGCCATAAGATTGTCGGCCGCAAGCGACACATGCGGTCGATGCGGGTGGTCAACCTCACCACCGCTGACATCTCCGACAATGCCGGGGGATCCTGGACGGCATCCGCAGGTGTTGGGGCTAGAATGAAACATCTGTTCGCTGACAGCGTTGTCGCCCATTGTTTCAGCTTGCGGAGCCTTTACCCTGTGGCTGTCGATCACGCCTGCCGTGGGACGGACCTCGCGTCCGGCCCGATCGCGGTCCAGCATCAGCGCCACCTCGGATGGTTTGGAACAGAAAGCGCCAACTCGCGGAACCGGCCGTAGACCGTCTGCCACGGCCCGAAATGGATCGGCAGCATCCGGCAACCGCAACCGGAGCAGACCTGACCTTGATTCTATCTAGTTTGATTTGTTTCCAGCGTGGGTCGTGCCCCCTGCTGGGCGGGTGAAGCGACGGGCGCTGGCGCGGAGCCTTTGGCATAGCGCAGCGCGAGCGACCGTCGCGGGTTGAAGGTGATGGCGAACTCGGCCGCTGTCTGCCAAGCGATTGGGAGTGCGGCGCGCGGAGTTGTATTCGGCGCGCCACAGGGCGATGGCGACGCGCGCCTGAGCTAGCGAGGTAAACAGCGTCTCGTTGAGCAGTTCATTGCGCAATCGGACGTTGAAGCTCTCGATGCAGCCATTCTGCATCGGCTTGCCGGGCGCAATGCAATGCCTTCGACGCGGTTCTGATCCACACAGGAAAGACTGGCGTTCGAGGTGAACTCGCTGCCATCGTGGCTGACGATCATCATCGGCCGGCCGCGCTCGGTGGATGAGCCGGTACAACTCCCGGGCAACCCGAATGCCCGAGAGAGACGTACCGACGATGAGTACCAAGCACTCTCCGTGCAGTCGTCGACGACGGCCCGGATGCGGAAGCGCCGCCCTTCGGTGAGTTGGTCCGATACGAAAGTCGAGCGAAGCGCTCGTCGGCCCTCCGTTTCACCAGCATCGGCGCGCTGGTCCCAATCGCCCACTTGCGGCCGCCACAGCGGGGAACGACGAGCTTCTGCTCCCGATACACCCGGAACAGCTTTTTGTGGCTCACGACCAGGTCCTCCCGCCTCAGCATCACGAGAAGACGCCGGTAGCCGAACCGGCGACGCTCCTGCGCGATCGCCTTCATCCGCCCGCGAAGCTCGCGGTCGTCCGGCCTGGTGGGCTCGTAGCGAGCCGTCATACGGCAATAGCCGATGACTTACACACCCGCCGTTCGCACTCGTCCCGAAGTCTTCCTTCAGGCGAGCGACAGCTTTCCGCTTGTCCGCGGGCGTCACGATTTCTTTCCCACAAGATCCTTCAACGAGGCAATTGTCGAGCATGGCGTGGGCCAGAGGCGCTTCGTCCTCGAGCGCCCTCAGTCGCCGAGGCTCGGAGACATCCATCCCGCCGAAGCGCGTCTTCCAGTTGTAGATCGAGGCGTCGCTGCCCCGTGCTTGCAGCACAGATCGGCAACCGGCACCCGGCCCCATGTTCTTTCCGAAATTCCGATGATTTCAAAGAAGCGACTAAGCAACGAGCTTCAAACCGAATTTGATCAGAGGGGCAAGCTCAGGACGGGTGGCGCTACGTTTTTCTTGGCGATGGGCCATATGCCCGCGGCTCTGCTTGGTCCAGTGTTCAGAGCTTTAATAAAAATTCCCTCTCTGCAAACCCAATCCCTCGATTCTCCAAACAGACCTCTAGAAGTGTTCAGGTGCTGCTGGGCTATCGCCGTTTGGGGGCGACGACTCTAAACCCGAGGCCGACAGCGGCTAACAAAATGTCGGGTTCAAAACAAACACTGGCAAAAATGTCCGCTTCATTACATCCGCCCTCCTGAGCCACTGGGACGTTTTCGAAGCGTAATTGCGCAGTCAGCGGGCGTTCAGCACGCTGGCACAGCCTTTGCTAATTGAAATGCGGCAAAACTGATTGACGGCTGATCGCATCGAAGCCGCAGGAACGAGCGATGGCCTCCTTTCCGTCGGCCCCGTGCCCCGTCTCTCAGGGAACAGCTTGCCATAAAGCCGCGCAACTTTGGCATGGCGTTGGAAGCAATATGGTGTTGCAGATGGGGTCGCCGGCTCCTTCGATCAAAGTGGAGACTTGGCTGGGCGGCGAGCCCATCGCACACGTCCAGCCCAGCAAACTGTACGTCGTCGAATTTTCGGCAACTGGGACCGAACCATATGCGGCGGCGATGCGCCACCTGATGCAGTTGCAGGAAAGGTTCAAGGACAGTGGACTCGAGACTATCGGAGCCCCAGCGCATGAACGCGTGCTAACGACGGTTGAGGCGGGAGCCAAGCTGGACGCGGTTGACCGAAAAGTGCTTGAACTTGAATTTCCCGATCGCGTTCGACTACACAGGCGAAATGAAAAAGCCTTGGCTGGAGGCCAGCTTTTTTGCCGCAGCTCCGACCTCGTTTGTGACCGATCTAGATGGCCGTACAGCCTTTATCGGTCACCGGACAGAACTCGATGACGTCTTGCCGAGAGTGCTCAGCGGCAGCTGGCGCCCCGAAAGCTGCCAACGCGAACCGGATCGCGGACGGAGAACTCACAGCGAGCGAACAGGCGTTGAACAAGTCAATCAATAAGAGATTTTGGGCGGCAGTGAGGAACCAGGACTGGAATACGGCGCTCTCGGCAGTCCAGGAGGGCACCGCCTTGATGCCCGGCGACATCAATTTCCGCCTGGCTCATGCGCATCTATTGCTTCACAGAATGAAGGATATCCGGACCGGGTTGCCTGTCATACGCCAATTGGCTCGCGACGCCATCGAAAGGAAGTCCGAGCATTGGATGCTGGCAACACTAGACCAACTCTTCGGTCCGGCGCATGATCACTCGCATTTTCCGTCACCTGAGCGTTTCTCGCTCGGCAACGAGCTGGCAGAGCAGCTCCTTGCACTCAATCCACCGCAAGGCGACGGTCACAAGTTCCGGACGTATCCGGCGGTCGCTCGATACTATCACGAGAGCGGCAACCAAGATCGCGCGATCGAGTTGGTCGAGTTCGCATTGAAGTCGCTGGACAGTCCGAAACCTATGCTGGACGAACTGAAACAGCACCTTCTACCGACTTTGCTGCAGGCTTTAGCCAACTACAAGGGTGAGGAGGTTTGTTACGGCAATCTCTGTGCAGCTCCGCAAACCAATTTCCTCAAGAAGGCGCGACCGCGCGGCGGGCCGAGGAGAAAGCGTAAAAAGGATCGATAGCCGACTGGCTTACCGGCCAATTCATTCATGCAAATGGATCCCATCGCAGTGCTGAACGAATTGGCATCAATTACGGTAGGTTTTTATACAAGGATGTTTTCGCGGACGCTTTCGAACCCATAAAATCGTACTGGAACGGGACGAAGGCTCAGCACCTAACGAAGAAAGAGCTTTAGCGAAGATGCTTGCATTTCAATTCGAATTGACTAACGGCAACCAATGGGGGCGCCAGATTGGCCTGGCGCGACGTGCGCATGGCGGTCAGATCAGGCCGTCGGCGCTGATTGAGAATGTTGAGGTTAGTATTGCGGATCCCACGCGACAGGCGGTCAGCCATAAGGTGCCCGCGCATTCGGAGGCAGGAATGCCTCTATTCGTCTGGCGGTCGCTCAGGGCGATGCCCAAGCCGGTGCTCGCTTCGCCGACCGAACGAAGGGGTCGTCTCGACTATGCGCCAGAAGGTGTTCGGGTCAACCCGGGCTGCCGCGCGCGACTCATGGACGGCGCGGTTGGCAGGGTGAACGACGAAAGGGCACTCGCATGAAGCCCTTTGTCGGGAGAGTCGCCTTGGTGACCGGAGCCAGCAGAGGGATTGGGGCGGCAATCGCCGGTAGGCTTGTTAGCGGGGGAGCCAGAGTCTTTGGGGTTCAGCTTGAAGAGACCGGCGATGTAGAAACGATCGTCGCGGATCTTTGCGATCCCGGCGTTTCGGACATGGTGATTGACCATGTCGCTCAAAAGGCCGGCCGCCTAGATATCCTCGTCAACAACGCTGGGCGGATGGTTGAGGCAAAGGTAGATGAGACGGGGCTGGACGAGTGGCAACGCACAATGGCGCTCAATCTTGATGTTCCTTTTCTGCTGATCCGTCGCGCCATGCCTCATCTTCGGAGAAGCCGCGGCTCAATCGTCAATATCGGCTCGATAGAGGGATTGGCCTCCAACCCAGGGCACGCCGCCTATTGTGCCTCGAAGGCAGGCCTGCATGGCCTGACGCGTGCCGTGGCGGTCGATGGGGGGCCAGACGGCGTGCGCTGCAATGGCGTGGCTCCTGGCTGGATTGATACGGATCTTAACGCCAATTTCGTCGCCGCATTGCCGAAGCAGGCGCGAGGAAGGCTGGGTACTATTCATCCGCTGGGACGAACCGGTCGCGTTGAGGAGGTCGCGGCTATGGTCGCATGGATTGCCTCCGACGAGGCTGCATTCGTCACCGGCCAGATCTTTGTCGTGGATGGTGGCCGCACTGCCAAACTAAGTCTTCCATGAAGGTAAGTGGTAGTCAGACCTGGGTCGGCCTCATTCTCCGGCCGGATGATGAGCGACGTCCGGTTTTTTGAGGGCAGTCCCACCTGCGGTTGGCGGATATTGGTGCCTAGTAGGCTGCGACCAATGAGGATGAGAACATCCGTTGGCTGACGAGCGCTCGCCGCACCGGCGTGATCAAGCAAAGGCAAGCAGTGTTCCCGTGCTTTGGTGAACTACGTTTTTAGCAGCGCCTGCACCTCGGCGGGGCGGAGCCTCTTGCCATGGCCTTACAGCCAAGTCTGAAATCGGGCGCAGTACTTGCTTACGCTCCTGGCTGCCGCACAGAACGCAACATCGGAGTCCAAGTCCGTGTTAAGAAAAGCGCTCATCCTGGTAGAAGGTGACAGGGGCAATGGTCCGCTCTGCGTCCAAGCGGCTGAACGTCTCGGGCTTCACCCAATTACCTTGGCGGTAGATCCGGCTCGGTACGGATATGTTGCGGCGGGAAGCATCGAGGCTATTGGCGTTGATACAGCCAATATCGATGCGCTGATCCGCGAGTGTTACGGGCTTCGCAGAAGGTATGACATTGCTGGTATTACTGGATTCGCGAGCGGCGAGTTTTTAGCCTCCGCGACAGTCGGTAAGCTGTGCCGGCACTTCGGTCTACCGGGACCGAGCCCTGTTGCGATTGAACAATGCTCCGACAAATTCACTCAACGTCAGCTTCTCTCGGAGGCCGGCGTGTCAGTACCCGCATATCACATGGCAGCGAACGGGATGGAGGCTGAAAGCTTTGCGAGTGAGATCGGGCTGCCGGTGGTTGTCAAGCCAGCTTTAGGAAGCGGAAGCACCCGTGCTAAATTGTGCAGAAATCTCGAAGAGTTAGCAGCACATACAGTCAGTCTTTTTGGGGCGAAACAGACCGCGCGTACTGCTCAACGGATACTGGTGGAGGATTTCATAAAGGGGCCACAATACAACGTTAACATGATAGGGAATGAATTAATTGGCATTGCCACCGTTGAGTTCTGTCAATGGCCCAGTTTCATCTGTCGTGAGTGGACCTATCCGGCTGTGCTTACTGAAAACGAGCATGAAAAAATTTCCGAGGTTTCGCTGAATTGCTTGCAGGCACTGGGCCTTGGCTGGGGGCCAACGAACATTGAGCTCCGGTTGACGAACCGTGGTCCAGTTGTGATTGGAGTTAGCCCGCATCTTCCAGCTTCGCCGGCTCCTGAATTGGTTCAGCTGGCTTATGGCGTGGATCTCATCACCGAGCACATCAAACTTGTGACCGGCGCCCAACGCAGTTTGCGGAGAAGCCCTACCGATACGGCGGCCGCGCGGTTCCTGATTTCTGATCGCGACGGAACGTTCGATTGGATGGATGGCGACACTCGGGCGGCTGCTGTCTCAGGCGTGTCCGAGGTCGAGTGGTATATCGAACATAAGGCGCGGATCGCCAGGAAAGGCGATTGCCGAGACCGCATTGGACATGTCATTGCCGTTTCACCCAGTCATGCTCAGACCCGGATAATACTTCAGCAGGCCGCAGATTTAATCGATTGGTCGATCACACCGTCTCCCAACCTCGGCGAATAAGAACAATCTGCGGGGCCTTGGTTTTAGTCGTAATAACCTGGAATCCAGTACGGCAACGTAGCGAGAGCATTTGGAGAGGCTGGCCGTGGCGTTCGCCTATCCTCCTGCGTCCGATTGTCGTCAACCTGTGGCGTGCGGTGCCGGATGCCGATGTCAAAGCCTGAACCCAGCTCTCCTGAACCAGAGCGCAACCACCATGCAGTCGTGACCAAGATCGCGGACCTGCCGGCACAAACCATAACCCGTCGGCCCAGCCTCGAAGCAGACGTGCAGTCGATCATACTTTCTTCCCAGCTTCTTGATCGTCCGCTCTATCGCCGCAGGACTATTCTCGACCTCGCCGACGACCCGGACCTCGCCAGTGCGGCCGCCCCCGTGATCGCCACCGCGTGCTTCTTCTTGGCTACATCAAACGCGAACAAATGCTTCGCTATACTCTCCCATGGCTCGCTCTCCGTGCTGGAGGATTGGCTCGGCCCATCCGAGCAACCCTCGTCTCTTAATCGCACGAAAGGGCGGGCCACCGTTCTCCGCCTCGGAACATGACGTCTAGCAAGTGGCTGTTGTCATCATGACGCGAACCGCGTTGGAGTGTGGGAGGGACCGGCCCTGCGTCCTTCAGAGCGGGAAATTGCGCCGTAACGATTGCTTCCAATAGGGGGCCGCCAGCCTAATGTCCGGCC
>NZ_JBVVQQ010000059.1:0-14868 GCF_055811135.1 Mesorhizobium sp. WSM4817
CCCCCCTCCGCCCCCGGGGGGGCCCGGTAATACAAAACCCCCTCAACGACCACATTGTTTTGGGGTTGGGCCTACCCGGGGGGGGGGGGGGGCCCCGCGGGGGGGGGGGGCCCCCCCCCCCCCGCCCCTCTTGCGGAGAGAACCAGTGACCTCCAGCTCAGAACAGAGACCGTCCCTGTCCGGCATCGCGCGCGTGATGTCGCGCGTCAGCACGGCGGCGCTGTGGATCGCCGGCATCGGGCTGGTGCTGATGACCGCTTTCGTCGCCTGGCAGGTGTTCGGCCGCTATGTTCTGAACCGCTCGCCGAGCTGGACCGAGCAGGGCTCGGTGATGCTGATGAGCTGGTTCATTTTCCTCGGCGCTGCCGTCGGGGTGCGCGAGAACTATCACCTCGGCTTCGACGTCCTGCTCTACGTGCTGCCGAAAGGCGGAAAGCGTTGGCTGAGGATGATCTCGGATCTCGTCGCGCTCGCCTTCGGCATCGGCATGATCTGGTATGGCAGCCAGCTGGTCGCGCTGACCTGGGGCGCCACCTTGCCGTCGCTCGGCATATCGGGGGGCTGGGACTACGTCCCGCTTGTCGCGGGAGGCGTGCTCATCGTGCTGTTCACGCTGGAGCGCATCGTGCTTCGCCTCTCCGGTGCGCCGATCGACGATGCGCTCGACGAATTGCCGCCGGCCGAAGTCGCAGCCGAACTCGACACAGCCAACGTGAAGGTCTGACGCCATGGAACTCTGGATACTTTTTGGCGTCTTCACCGTCCTGATGCTCATCGGCACGCCAATCGCTTTCTGCCTCGGCGTCGCAAGCTTTGCCACCGTTCTCTATATGGGCCTGCCGCCGCTCATCGTGTTTCAGCGCCTGAATTCCGGCATGAGCGTCTTTTCGCTGCTGGCCATTCCGTTTTTCATCTACGCCGGCGACCTGATGGTGCGCGGCGGCATCGCCAGCAAGATCGTTGCCTTCGCCGGCTCGCTGGTCGGCCACATGCGCGGCGGCCTCGGGCAGGTCAACATCGCGACCGCTACACTGTTCGGCGGCATTTCGGGCTCCGCCGTGGCGGAGGCCGCGGCGGTGGGCGGCTTGATGATCCCGCAGATGAAGGCGCGTGGCTATGGAGCGGATTACGCCGTCAACGTCACCTCGATGGCGGCGCTGATCGCGCTGCTGCTGCCGCCGTCGCACAACATGATCATCTACTCGATCTCGGCAGGCGGAAAGATCTCCATCGCCGACCTGTTCACCGCCGGCATCATCCCGGGCCTGCTGTTGGCCCTGGCGCTGATGATCACCGCCTACTTCGTGGCGCGCTCGCGCGGCTATCCGACCGAGCCGTTTCCTGGCTTCGCCGCCGTCGCGCATCTCTTCGCGGTCGCGGTGCCAGGCCTGCTGCTGATAGCGATCATCTTCGGCGGCGTGCGATCGGGCGTTTTCACAGCCACCGAGAGTTCCTGCATCGCCGTCATCTATGCATTGCTCGTGACTGTCCTGGTCTACCGGCAGATGACCTGGAAAGGTTTCGTTCATGCCACCCACGGCGCCGTGCGCACCACGGCCATGGTGCTGCTCATCATTGGCATGGCAGCGGCGTTCTCGTGGTTGATGGCCTTCCTCAAAGTGCCGGCAGCGCTGATAGCCTCGATGAACGCGATCTCGGAAGATCCGCTGGTCGTGCTGCTCCTGCTCAACCTCTTGATGCTGTTCCTCGGCACCTTCATGGACATGGGCCCGACGATCATCATTTGCACGCCGATCTTCCTGCCCGTGGCGCAGGCCTACGGCGTCGATCCGGTGCATTTCGGTGTCATCATGATCCTCAACTTCGGCATCGGGCTGAACACGCCGCCGGTGGGCGCAGTGCAGTTCGTGGCGTGCGCGGTGGGCAAGATATCCGTCTGGGAAGCGATGCGCTCGATCTGGCCGTTCTATGGGGCCGGCATCGTGGTGCTGGGGCTCGTCACTTACATTCCGGCCATCTCGCTATGGTTGCCGAGCGTCTTCAAATAAGGGCTGGCAATGGCATCGGATATGGCAATCAACCTGAAGGTCGAACGCAAGCCCAAGCTGTCGGAGACCGTGGTCGCGGCGATCCGCAAGCAGTTGCAGGCGGGCGAGATCCAGCCAGGCCAAAAGCTGCCGACCGAGGGTCGGCTGACCGAAACCTTCGGGGTCAGCCGCACCGTCATCCGCGAAGCGCTGGCCAAGCTTGCCGCCGACGGTCTGGTCGAGCCGCGCCAAGGCGCCGGGGTCTTCGTCACCGAGCACATCTCGACGATGTTCGGCACGCTGGCTGCGGACATCGGCAGCAAGGATTCGATCGCGCTCAACGTGCTGGAGGTGCGCCTGGCGATCGAAATCGAATCCGCCGGGCTGGCCGCTATCCGTCGCAATGCCGCGCAGGAAGCGGCGATCCAGGAGGCGTTCTTCGAGTTCGAGCGGCTGCTGTTGAACAGCGAGCCGACAGGTCCGGCCGACCTCGCCTTCCACCGGGCAATCGCCAGCGCCACCAACAATCCGCTCTATGTCGAGATGCTCGACGTGCTCGGCCGGCGCGCCATTCCTTGCGACGTGACATCGCCGTGGTCGACCGAACTCGCCCAATCCGACGCCTATCAGCGCGGCCTGCAAGACGAGCATCTGGTGATCCTGAACGCCATTACATCAGGCGATGCCGAGTCCGCGCGCGAAGCGATGCGCGCGCATCTCAGCGCCAGCCAGCAGCGCTATCGCGAGCGCCTGCATGCACGTCAGATTTTTTATGCCGATTCGGTCAAGGCCGCGGCAACCGAATGACCAATGAGGCAGCCCAATGGGACAGCAATGAATCACACTGAAAACCACACCGACTTCACCTCGCGCTTCGCCATCGACCCTGTCACCGCCGCGGCGATGGGGACGGACGAGCTCCGCCACAATTTCCTGATCGAAGGCCTGTTCCAGCTCGGCCGCATCGGCCTGACCTACACGCATTACGACCGCATGATCGTCGGCGGCGCCATGCCAGCCGGGACACCGCTTCCGCTGCAAGCGATCAAGCCGACCGGAACAAAGAACTTTCTCGATCGCCGCGAAATGATCGCCGTCAACATTGGCGGCGCCGGCATCGTCAAAGCCGGCGGCCAGTCCTACGAGCTGCAACCCCGCGACATGCTGTATCTCGGCATGGGCGCCAATGAGGTGTCATTCGCCTCAGTCAATCCAGCCGAGCCGGCCAAGTTCTATCTGCTCAGCGCGCCGGCGCATCAGAGCCATCCCAGCCAGCTGATCCGCATCGGCGATGCCAAGCGCCTCGATCTCGGCAGTCAGGCGACCTGCAACGAGCGCTCGATCTTCCAGTTCATCCATGCCGAGGGCGTCAAAACCTGCCAACTCGTCGTCGGCATGACCCAGCTCGCCCCAGGCTCGGTCTGGAACACCATGCCGTGCCATGTGCATGACCGCCGCATGGAGGCTTATCTCTATTTCGACCTGCCGGAGACGGCGCGGGTGTTCCATTTCATGGGCGAGCCGGACGAGACGCGCCATCTCGTCATGCGCAACGAGGAAGCGGTGCTGTCGCCGGGTTGGTCGATCCATTCGGGCGCCGGCACCTCCAACTATGCCTTCATCTGGGCGATGGCCGGCGACAATGTCGACTATACGGATGTCGATCCGGTAGCGATGGAAGGGCTGCGATGAGCGACCTCTCGGCTTTCAGCCTGGCCGGCAAGCGCATTCTCGTCACCGGCGCCAACACCGGCATTGGCCAAGGCATCGCCCTGTCGATCGCGCGCGCCGGTGGTGCGGTGGTCGGCGTCGGCCGCTCTGCAATGGATGAGACCGCGGAAAAGATCGGCGCGTCGGGCGGCCGCTTCGAGGCGGTGCGCTGCGATCTTGCCGACCACGCCGCCGCCCAGGCGATGCTCGATCGCGTCTGGGACGAAACCGGGCCGCTCGACGGGCTGGTCAACAATGCCGGCATCATCCGGCGCGCCGACGCCGTCGATTTGGGGCAAGCCGATTGGGACGATGTCATGGACGTCAACCTGAAGACGGTGTTTTTTCTCAGCCAGAGCTTTGCCCGGCGCGTGCTTGCCGATCCCGAACGGCGCGGCAAGATCGTCAATATCGCCTCGGTGCTGAGCTTCCAGGGCGGCATCCGCGTCGCCTCCTACACCGCCTCGAAACACGGCGTGGTCGGCATTACCCGGTTGCTCGCCTGCGAATGGGCGTCGAAAGGCATCAACGTCAACAGTATTGCGCCCGGCTACATCGAAACCAACAACACCGAGGCGCTGCGTGCCGACCCGGACCGCAGCACCGCCATTCTGGCGCGCATTCCGGCCGGGCGCTGGGGCGGGCCGGAAGACATCGGCGACGCGGCCGTCTTCCTGCTGGCGCCGGCGTCAAACTACATGCATGGCGCGGTGGTGCCGGTGGACGGCGGCTGGCTGGCGCGATGACGCGCATGCCCATGACGAGGATGTGGCGATGACCGGAACGAAGATCTTTACGCATGCCGGCGAGGGCGCGTGGACGCCGACCCCGGATGGCAATCGCAGGCGTGTGCTGCTGCACACCGACGAATTGATGATGGTCGAATTCGGGTTCGACAAGGGCGGTGTCGGCGCGCTGCATTCGCACCCGCATGTCCAGGCGAGCTATGTCGCCGAAGGCCGCTTCGAGGTCACCATCGACGGCACGACCGAGATCATGGAGACGGGAAGCAGCTTCATTGTCCCTGCCAATTTGGTCCACGGCGTCAAGGCGCTCGAGGCCGGCCGCCTGGTCGACAGTTTTACACCGCACCGCGCCGATTTCCTCGTCTGACGAGAACCCCCGCAGGTCAGTACGCAGCGGCAGCCTGTCTCGGAAGCAAAAAAGCCCGCGCCTCCGGAGAGACGCGGGCGTGTTGCCTGGGCGCTTGTGGCGCCGCGGTACTCAAAACATCACCGCAGGACCTGAACCTGCCGAATCATGGTGAAGATAGGGTTAATCGACCCGAGCCGTTGCGCGATATTCACAGCCAAAGCGAATAGAGGCTGGAATCACGCTCGCATATCCGCCAATGAGGGGCATACCTTTCAGACGGTGTCGGGGGAGAAAGGACTTGAGGAGCGTTCGAATGTTCGAATCGGCTGTCCGGGCAGTCACCCGACGATTCGCCAGGGAGCTTTGGCAGGTCACGTCGCCGCTGCCTCGAGCCGTTCACCCACTGCCTTTTCGGGCAGCGCCGATCATAGAAATTCCCTGATGCAGGCAGCGGCGGCGAGCGTCCCGGCGGAGGATCCCAAGCGGCGCGCCCTGAAGGACGTGTTCGGCTTCGACGATTTTCGTCCCGGCCAGGACGCCGTGACTGAGGCGCTGCTGGCCGGGCGTCATGTGTTGGCCGTCATGCCGACCGGCGCCGGCAAATCGCTCTGCTATCAGGTCCCGGCGCTGGTTCTGGGCGGCCTCACCATTGTCGTTTCGCCGCTGGTGGCGCTGATGCAGGACCAGGTCGCCGCATTGCGTCTTGCCGGCGTGGCGGCCGATACGATCAATTCCTCGCTCGACCGCGATGCCAATGTCGCCGCATGGCGCCGCGTCGCGGCGGGCCAGACGCGCCTGCTCTATCTTGCACCGGAGCGGCTCATGACCGCGCGGATGCTCGAGGCGCTGGCCAGGCTCGACATCCGGCTGATCGCTGTCGACGAGGCGCATTGCATCTCCCAATGGGGGCCGTCGTTCCGGCGCGAATATGAAGAGTTGTCGCGGCTGCGCGACATTTTCCCTGATGTGCCGATCATTGCGCTGACGGCGACAGCGGACGAGGCGACGCGCACCGATATCGCCGCACAACTGTTCGCCGGGCGCGTCGAAACCCTGGTGCTGGGTTTCGACCGGCCGAACATCAAGCTTGGCGTCGAGGCCAAGCAGGACAGCAAGCGCCAATTGCTGGGCTTCGTGCAGCGTCATGCCGGCCGCAGCGGCATCGTCTATTGCCTGTCGCGCAAGAAGACGGAAGAGATGGCGGCGTTCCTCGAGAAGAACGGCGTGCGCGCCCTGGCCTATCATGCCGGCATGAGCAAGGAGGCGCGTGAAGCAAATCAAAACGCTTTCATGACCCTGTCAGGCGTGGTGATGGTGGCGACCATCGCCTTCGGCATGGGGATCGACAAGCCTGACGTCGCCTATGTCTTCCACACCGACCTGCCGGGCAGCCTCGAAGCCTATTATCAGGAAATCGGCCGCGCCGGCCGCGACGGGCGGGCTGCCGAGGCACATATGCTCTTCGGTCTCGGCGACATTCGCATGCGGCGGCTTTTCATCGATGACGAGGACGCGCCGGCGGAACATAAAAGGCGCGCGCATGGCCGGCTCGATACGCTGATCGGCTATTGCGAAACGGCCCAGTGCCGTCGCCAGATCCTGCTTGGCTACTTCGGCGAACCAGCAATGCCTTGCGGCAATTGCGACAACTGCCTTGACCAGACGCCGCATGCGGATGGCGAGGCGGAGGCACGGATCGTCTTCGCGGCCATCGCGCAGACCGGCGAGCGTTTTGGCGCCGCCCATATCGTCGATGTTCTGCTCGGCCATGAAACCGAGAAGGTCCTGGCCAGGAACCACCACAGGCTTGTCAGCTTCGGGACCGGTGTGGCGCGCAAGAAGGATGTCTGGCAGTCGCTCATCCGCCAACTCGTCGCGGGAGGGTTTCTGACGTTGGACTCAGGCGGCCATGGCGGCCTTGCCATCGCCGAAAAGGGCCGCGCGCTGGCCCGTGGCGAGGTCCCGTTCCGGTATCGCGTAGAGGTGCGGAACCGCGCGGCACAAGGCAAGACTCGTCCCACCCCGAATGCTGCCGCGGGCACGGAAGACCTGGATACCGCGCTCTTGGCCGCGCTCAAGGCGGTTCGGCTGCGTCTCGCCCGGGAGCGCCAGGTGCCGGCCTTCGTGATCTTCTCCGATCGCACGCTAATCGATATGGCCGAACGCTGCCCGCGCGACCTCGATGCCTTCGCCGCAGTCAACGGCGTCGGCGTCGCAAAACTCAGGGAATTCGGCGAGATCTTCCTCGGCGCAATCGCTGCGCACCAATCCCGTGGATCGGCCTGAGACAGCCAAAGATCGGTCCGCGGTGCTGCAGCAGGTCAATTTGCGAGACAGCATTCTTCGCTTCTTGCCGCTGCCACAGGGACATGGGTCATTTCGTCCGACATGGCGCAAAGGATTTGTGACCGGCGCTGTCAGGTTCTTCAGTTCGTCGAGCCAAGTTTGTTCCGGCAAGGGCGATTGCAAATCTTCCTCGCCAAATACTCAAGGTGGCTGGTCCATTCCAACGCTTCAAGCACATCGTCGATATAGCCAAGACCGGCGCGCTCGAATCGATCGATGTCGTTCGGGCTTTGCTCGGCGGCCAGGAGATCGTCTTCGAAATCACTTCGGTCGATTACCCCTTCGGGGATGCGGCCGTCGTCCCATGCGCTGTAAACAAGCGACGCCAGATCGCGCAAGCCAAGCCGGGCGATTGCCTCCAATCAGGCGATCCAGGCGAAATCGTCGTCACCGGCAAGCCTCTCGGTGTGGAATCGCTCGAGAAAATCTCGCATTCGGTCACGCTCGATGCGGCCTTCCGATCTCGTCGCGGCGGCGGCCGAACGCCCGCCGGCACGACGGCGCAGGACCCATTGTCATCGGATGTCATCCGTCGTGCCCTTGCCGATTTGCCTGATCGTGAGAAAACGACGCTGCTGGCTCGCGTGATCGACGGCGATCCGCATGTGGGAAACGAGCTTCGGGCGCTCGTTCGGGATCGCCAGGAGACCTCGGCGGCTCGACCCGCCGTGGCTCGGCGCTCGGCTGGCGAATTGCGCGCCCGTGCCGATGCGATCCGCGAGGCTCGCGAGCGCGAGCAAAGCGAGCGGCGGGAGGCCGAAAGGAATCGGATGAAGGCGGAAGAGGCACGCGCCCGCCGCGCCCGGCTCGACGCGATCATGCGGCGCGGCGAAACCGTGTGGCGCGAGGTGGAGACCGAAATCGAGCGCCGCAATGCTCCCGGCTACGATACGGCCGCCGGTCTTCTGCTCGACCTCAAGGCGATCGCCGAGGAGCGGGGGATGGTTGGCGAGTTCGCCCACCGGCTGCAGGCGATCCGCGAACGGCATATCCGCAAGGGGCGCTTCATCGAACGGCTGAAGCCAATAGGATAGCATGGCACGCAATAGCAGCAAGTCACAGCCGGTGTCGTAGCCCGGCGGGCTTCCGATGAGGACTGGTCAAAGCTCGCCCTCTGCAACAGGTTACATGTAACCACTAGCAGGAGAATCGTCATGGCCTCGCCATCGAAGCCTAAGTCCTCGGGCATGAAGGTGCGGGAACATCGTGAACGTCTGCGCCGGCAAGGTCTGCAGCCGATACAGATTTGGATGCCGGACGTGCGTGCGCCGGCCTTCCGTTCGGAAGCGCATCGCCAGTCACTGGCGGTTGCGGCAAGCGCCCATGCAAGCGAGGATCAGGCGTTCATTGACATGATTTCCGATTGGGACGCGATATCGGATTGGGGTGATGAATGAAGCGTGGCGATATCTGGACGGTCGCCGGCGACAAGGATTACGCCGGCAAACCGCGCCCTGTCGTCATCATCCAGGATGACAGTTTCGATGCGACGGATTCGATCACCATCTGCGGCTGCACGACCGACGAGACGGACGCGCCATTGTTCCGTCTGTCCGTCGAACCGAACGAGCGCAACGGGCTGCTCACCGTCTGCCGACTGATGGTGGACAAGATCACCACGGTCCCAAAGTCCAAGATCGGCGCAAATATCGGGCGGTTAGACGACGCGGACATCCTGCGCCTCAATTAGGCCGTTATCGTTTTCCTCGGCTGGCCGTGTCGCTGAGACTGAAGCCGTGACGGTGAGGATGACAGAATCCACGGAGCCGTCGAGCCTCGGCTGTAATACTGCGAAATCGGTCATTTTCAGCCTTCGGCAGCAGGCTCTCACACCGATGCCGCAATCAGCACCTGCTTCGTCTCACAGCTGCGATCGCGGCCTCCTGTTGCTGCAATTGCTCGATTTTCGCGTTCTGGCGGACTGTGACGGTAGTGGCGACACGCCGGGCTCCCCATAGCCAGTTCGGAATGTTGGTTCTCGCGACTTTGCCCCGGGTGATCGCTGTCGCCGACAGCTCCTTGGCGACTCCACCCATGGCCACGTTGAGTTCGACGCAACTCATCCTGTCGTATTTCGCGGCATCAAAGGATGCATGGAAGGGCGATGCGCAACCTCCGACAAACACGATGCTGCATATCAGGGATATGGCTGGCGAGATGGCTTTCATTTTATCAAGCAGATTTGACGCCGGACGGGCGAATGAGGCATGTGAAGCCTCTACAACACTCTGCCCTGGGCGTCATTCCCTATTCAACCTCGAAGAATTTCGAGAGAGCCGCTGCGGTCCGGTGAGGGTGCTCTTCTGGAAAGAAGTGCCCGCCCGGAACGGGACCTCCTTCAACTCTGTCGGCCCATTTCCTCCAAATAGCCAGCGGTCCGCCTTGCTCCGCATACCAGGTCTCCAGGCCGCCCTGGCTACTCCACAGTGCCAGGAGCGGGCACTTGATGCGACGACCGTTTATCTGGTCCAGCGCGTCATGCTCACGATCGATCGTGGCAGCGGCCCGATACTCTTCGCAAATCGCGTGAATATGAACGGGATCGCGAAGCGCCTTGACATAAGCCTCCCTGATCATTGCAGAGAACATTTCTGCCGGCGATCCCCACTGCACAATCGCATTGTCGACGATGGCATCGGGCGCCGCGCCGATCAGCCGCTCCGGCAGCGGTTCCGGTTGCGCAAGAAGGCTCCAGGGCCAGAAGCCGAGAGCCAGTCTGGCATCCGCCCTGTCCCACGCGGCGGCGGTCGGGATCACGTCGAGGACCGCGACCCTGGATATCTCATCGGGGTGATCGAGTGCCAGGCGATAGGCGACCCGCCCGCCGCGGTCGTGTCCGGCAACCATGAACCGCTCAAAACCCAACTGCTGCATGACTTGAACCATGTCTGCGGCCATGGCGCGTTTGGCGTATGGGCTATGCTCGGCCGAGGAGACCGGGCAGCCGCTTTGCCCATAGCCTCGAAGATCGGCGGCGACGACTGTGAAGCGGGGCGCCAGGGCCGCGGCAATGTCCCTCCACATCAGATGCGTTTCTGGAAAACCATGAAGCAGCAGCAGCGGCGGACCGGTTCCGCCGACCCTTGCGAAAATGGTCGTGTCGTCCAGTTGCAAGCTGGTGGCCCTGAAACCTGCAAACACCGTTTTTCTCCTCGGTGTGCCTCAGGCGACAACGCACAAGGTGGCAGAAGGATCACGGTCGGCTGCTTTGCTGAATTTGTGGCGGTCCTGGAATTCTCCTCAATTGCCAGGTACGGAAGCTGCGGCCACTGATATTTCGATCGGCGCACCCCATATAGCGCCAAAGTGTCGCTTGAGGATTTGCCATGATGATTTCGCGTTCGAGCCGGTTTGCGGTTTTGTTTGCAGGACTGTTCCTGGCTTTTTCCATGGTCACGGCCGATTACGCCGAGGCGCGGCGTGGCGGCAGCTTCGGCAGCCGCGGCACGCGCACTTTCCAGTCGGTCCCGCCGACCAGGACGGCGCCACAGCCGGCCGCGCCGGTCGAGCGCTCGATGACGCCCAACACCGCAACGAACAATGCGGCCCGCCAGACACCGGCAGCCCAGCGACCAGGGATCTTCAGCGGCCTCGGCGGTTCGATGATGCGCGGCCTGCTGCTCGGCGGTCTGATCGGACTTCTTTTGGGCCAGGGGTTCGGCGGCTTGGCTGGCATGTTGGGCCTGCTGCTGCAAGGACTGCTGATCGGCGGCGCGATCATGCTGATCATCCGCTTTTTCCGGTCGCAATCGGCAGGCAACCAAGCGCCTGCCATGGCCGGTGTTCCGCGGAGCATGGGCAATTTTGGGCGAAACGCGGCAGCCCAGCGCGAAGCGGACAACGTCACATCTTTCCCCATTCCAGGCATCGGGTCTGGCTTTGGCCGGACGGCTCCAGCCAACGATCAAATTACGATGACGCCGGCCGATCTCGATACATTCCAGCAGCGGTTGACCGAAGTTCAGGAAGCGTTCGGGCGTGAAGACCATGCTGGCTTGCGCCGGCTGGCGACCCCCGAGATGGTGTCGTACCTGTCCGAAGAACTTGCCGACAATGCCAAGAACGGCATCAGGAACGAGGTGTCGAACGTCAGCCTGCTGGAGGCCGATATTGCGGAGAGCTGGCGGGAAGATGATCGTGACTACGCGACGGCTGCCCTGCGCTACGAGTCTCTTGACGTAATGCGCGATCGCGCCAGCGGCAAGATCGTCGCCGGCGAAGCCGATCGGCCGACGGAAACAACCGAACTGTGGACCTTCACGCGCCAGAACGGCGGCGACTGGAAGCTGGCGGCAATACAGCAGCCCTGACCGTTATGCTGCAGCCTCGGCGGTTCACGTCATCTGGCGAGCCATGATGTATGGACGGTTGTCGTCGCCCTCTTTGCGGGGCTTGAGTGGCAAGAACGTCGAAGCCCGCGGCATCGATAGTCAGTCGCGATGGCGCAGCACATCGACCAGGGCAACGAAAGCAGGCGAGGATTGCCGGCGGCTCGGATAATAGAGATGGTAGCCATCCCAATAGGGCGACCACCCTTCAAGGACCCGCGCCAGCCGCCCTTTGGCGATGTGGGGAAGGGCCATTTCTTCCGGAACATAGCCGAGGCCGCGGCCGGCCAGCGCGGCGTCCAGGACATGAAAGATGTTGTTGAAGACGAGCTGCCCATCGACGCGAATTTTGATCTCGCGGCCGTTCTCCTCGAACTCCCACACATAAAGGGCCCCGGACGTTGGAAAACGGTAGTTGATGCAATTGTGCTGCACGAGATCCTGCGGCTTCTCCGGCGCGGGATGCTCGGCAAAGTAGGATTCTTCGCCGACGACCGCGAAGCGGAAATCCGGTCCGATGCGAGCCGAGATCATGTCTTTCGCAAGCTGCTCGCCCATGCGGATCCCGGCGTCAAAGCGCTCCGTCACGATGTCGGTGAGGCCGTTGTCGAGCAGGAGTTCGACCTTGATGTCGGGATATTTCGGGAGAAAGCGTTTCAGCTTGGGCCAAAGGATGCTGCTGATTGCATAGTCGGGCGCCGACAGCCGGATGGTTCCGGCGGGCTTTTCTCTCAGTTCGTTCAGGGCATCGACCTCGATTTCGATCTGGTCAAAGTGCGGCCCAATCCGCTGCAAAAGCCTCTCTCCCGCCTCCGTGGGAGCCACCGCGCGGGTCGTGCGTGTGAGCAGGCGAACGCCAAGGCGCGCTTCGAGTTGACGGATCGTGTGGCTTAGCGCCGATTGCGATATGCCGAACCGGGCTGCGGCGCGCGTAAAACTACGCTCCCGTGCAACAGCCAGGAACGCGAGCAGATCGTTGACATTCTGCCGCGGCACTCATGAATCCTTGTGATAGCCAGAATTCGATTATACCGGATGAATCGAAGGCGAACACAGAGATTCATTGAGCGGCAGCTATTCGATCCGCGCTCGCCCCGGCGACGAACTACGAGCGGATTGCGCAGGTTTCAGTCGGCGCGTTCAACGCGGATGGTGACGGAACCGGGACGATCGAAGATCGAGACATCGCCAGTGACCTGCCCGAGCCTGATGATGCCAGGCGCCGGGAGGAGACCGCTCCGATAGTAGATCACGAAATGATCGGAACTCCATAGCCCAAGCGTGCCGGCAGAGAAGTCGCGCTGCCGCGCCAGCTCGGGCAAGGCGGAAGGCAGATTGCCGGTCTTTTCCTGGCGCAGATGATCGGACATCTCGATCGTAAGCGGCAGCATCTGCGCCAGAGATCTTGCGGCCTCGTTATCGGCGAGATCGGCTGTGACCTCGCCCCAATCCGAAAAAATGCGAATGCGTTCTTGAGCCATGCCAGATCCAACCGTTCCGAGTGCAATAACAGCGGCGTTCAGCAACAGTTTCAGCATGCCGTCGTGTCTCCCGATCTATGCTGATGGAGCCTGTTCCGTCCGGTACAGGCTCCGTCGCGCCGCTCACGCGGAGAGGTGCTGATTGAAGAAGCTGGTCAGCTTGTCGAACGGGATCAGGTCGACGCGATCGTAGAGGTCGACATGCCCGGCGCCGGAAACCCACACAAGCTCCTTCGGCTCGGCCGCTCGCCTGTAGGCATCCTCGCTGAACTCGCGGGAGTGAGCCTGATCGCCGGCGATGAACAGCATCGGGCGCGGCGAGATCGTCTCGATGTCGTTGAACGGGTAGAAATTCATGAACTTGACGTTGCTGGTCAGCGTCGGATGCGTGGTGATCTGCGGGTTTGCGCTGGCGGGCGTGAATTCACCCCGCGGCGTACGGTAGAAGTCATAGAATTCCCGCTGGATCGGATGGGTGTCGGCGGTCAGCTCATGCACCGTGCCGCTGGTATATTCGACCTCGCCGCCTTCAAACTCTGCCCAGCGCCGCTCGGCAGCTGCAGCAATGGCCTGCTTGCGCTGCTCGACGCTCAGTGAATGGCTAAGCGCGTTGCGGTTGGCGGCCCCCATATCGTACATGCTGACGGTTGCGACGGCGCGCATCCGCGGGTCGATCTTGGCCGCGCTGATGACGAAGCTGCCGCTGCCGCAGACGCCGATCGCGCCGATGCGGTTTCTGTCGACGAATGGCCGTGTCCCCAGGAAATCGACCGCGGCGCTGAATGCTTCGGCGTAGACATCCGGTGAAACGATCTGGCGGGCCTCGCCCTCGCTTTCGCCCCAGAACGGCAGGTCGATGGACATGGCGACGAAGCCCTGTTCGGCCATCTTGGTGGCATAAAGATTTGCGCTCTGCTCCTTCACCGCACCCATCGGATGCCCGACGACGAGCGCCGGATGGCGCGCATTGCGGTCGAGCTTGTTGGGAATGAACAGATTGCCCACAACGTTCATCTCGTATTGGCTCTTGAAGGCAATCTTTTCCAGCGTCACCTTATCGCTGGTGTAGAAGTTGTTGGCGCCGTTTGACATGTCTTGAGCCTTTGCGAAGGGGATGCTGAACAGCGACGCCGCACCGAGCGTGGCAACCCCGGCGCCGGTCAGCTTGAGGAGATCACGCCGGCCAAAGTCGACACTGGACTGCGCCGTGCTCTCGATTCCGATCTGCTTGCTCATGCCTGTCTCCTTTGATCGTCCTGAACTGTCGCAGGCCTGCCGCCCATGCTCATTCCTCGGCATGAGCGGCAGTGTTGCGAATGTCCAAATAGAATAGCGACGACGCCGGCGATCGATTAGACGGCAAAATCCGCATGTCGTTATGAGGGTGATTCATCAATCGAATAGCGCAGGCTCGTCCCGAAGGTGAACAGATTCGTCCGCCTCCGGCCGCATCTGCATGCACAGGAAGAAGATCGTCACCGTGCCCGCCGATCAAAGGTTCGGCGTCAACGAGTTCGACGATGGCATTTGGCCCTTGAGCCTCATGCCCTATGATCTTGGATACTTCGACCTGGAACAGAGGACATTGGCAAAGCCCCATCCCGCATTCTTGGCGCAGCCGGGATGCTCGCACCTATGGTGTATAATGCCGGGGCGCGTGACGGGCTCCATTGCATCCGGAAGGCGGATCAGTTCGTCACTCATGCTATGATCCTTCCTTCTGAGCAGGAGGTGGACTAGCCACCTCTGCGAACGGTGCGGAAAGCACGAGTTCATGCATGTCGAGACGCTTATCCCAACCGCTCGGGAACGGCAGGGCATTCGGGTTAGGCGGCTTGCCGAAAGGTTCGAATCCTGTCGGGTGCAGCATTGCCGCAGTTCGCTTGCCGACAACTATTCCTGCTGGAATTGACAGGGCCA
>NZ_JBVVQQ010000060.1:0-14353 GCF_055811135.1 Mesorhizobium sp. WSM4817
CCCATCCATGCCGGCCTCCTGACCCAGCCAGCAGGTTGAATCAGATTTGCTCGCCTTCGGGAATCCCCTTCGATTCAGACTCAATTCATCCCGCTCTAGTCTAGCAGACAAGGCGCGGAAGGCGCGAACATCGGGCTAGCGTCTCGCCACCTCCTGATGTTTGTGGCGATCTACATCGACCACATTCTCAAATCTCGACAGGAGCAGCCGCCCTCAATTTGGCTCGGGCGAGACCCCATTCACCCCATCTGTTGAAGAAGTCGACTTGCGGGCGATGAAGTCGGCTTCATCACCGTTATGGAAGCAGATTTGGCCCATGACGGAGCCATCTGGTTGGATGTCGGCCCAGCCGGCGCCTTGGGCTTCGTCGAATTCGTCGTCACCTTGCCAGGAGAAGACGACGTGATTGCGCTCGGCCCCCGAAGATCTGCCCGGTGACGCAGCCGAAGGCGAATTCGTGGGGCGCGAACGAGGGCCGGCCCGAGCCCAAGCGGACAAGCACCGCAAGATCGCCATCCATCATGCAAGAGCCGCGTTCACGATCTCCCGTATGACGAAGCGGAAAGATCGCTACGAACCGCCTCAACATCCATATAGGGAAACAGCGAACCCGCCGGTTCGTTCAATCCGCGCGGCCACAGTCCCCAAATCATCGGGGAGCAGTGAATCACGCTCCAACAACCGCGCCAGCACTTCTTCAACAACCTGCTAGGTCTTCGCAACTGCCCGCAGCTTTTCCTCTTGGCGTTAGTTGCGCCGCTGGTGGGAACCTGTGAATACATCGTGCCGGCGCACTGCCTTCAAATCGATCTGTGGCACACCGAGCAACAACACCGCTGGGCCGCACTCTCAAATCCACCGTCAGGAAGCGGCCGAGTTCGCCACCACCTTCAATCCGCGCCGTTCCTTGCGCTCCCTATGACAAGGCTCCGCGCCGCGACTGTTGCTTCACCCGCCCAGCAGGACACAAATCACGTCGAAATCAGACCTGATATGATACCAAGGGCCAACATTCACATGTTCAGTTACAATCCATAAGCTAGCCCATCAAAACCGTGTCAAAAGGACATTTTGTGAGATTTTCGAGACCACTTTCAGTGACCAGCAGCTGCTCCTCCAGTTTCACGCCTTGACACCCCCCAACAGCGCCGATGTACGCCTCCACGCACAAAGTCATCCCGGGTTCGAGTACATAGTCGAATGCTCCAGAAATGAAGTCTTCCGGGTAGAGGATCGCAGGATACTCGTCGCAAAGGCCAATACCGTGCATCATCACGCCGTAGCGCTGCTCGACGAATTCCGCAGGAAGCTTATGGCTGCGTTCCGTAAGTTCGGTGAAAGACACCCCAGGCTTCAGCATCGCCATGTTAGTCATCACATGTTCATACGCAATCGCGTGCAGCCTTCGCTGTTCATCGGTTGGCCGGCCGTCGCCACAATACCAGGTCCGGGAGAAATCGGCACACATACCATAAGGCCCTATCATATCGGTGTCGAAGGCGACAAGGTCTCCCGATACAATCCGACGTGGCCCGGCCTCCTGCATCCACGGATTCGTACGGGGACCGGAGGTTAGGATGCGGGTTTCAATCCATTCGCCGCCGCGTGCGATGTTCTCGGCATGAAGGACGGACCACAATTCGGTCTCGGCGATCCCTGGCTGCAGACGGTCCCGCATCTTGGCGACTGCAATTTCGCATGTTGCAATAGAACAGCGCATCGCATTAATTTCGTCAATTTCTTTGATCACCCTGGCATGTTCCATAAGCTGCATCCCGTTGCAGACGTCAATGCCGAGGGCATCTAGGGCGCGTAGACCTGGAATCTCAATCTTATCGATGGCGAGACGCCGATTCTTGCCTCCAGATCGACGCAGCAGTTCATCGACCTGCCCGGCAAATTCCTTTGCGATTGCCTCTACTTCGTCGCCGGCAACGAAGTAGTAAAATCCAGCACCGCCATCGCGAATTTCATTGATCAACGGGAGGTAGGTTGACAGATGGCTGCAACGGTGAAAGTCCCAAAGAACGACGTACCCATCCGCTGATACGAACACGGCACGCGAGGGATTGTGCATAATCCAGATGTGCATGTTTGATGAGTCTGTGGCATATCGGATGTTTAGTGGGTCGAAGCAGAGGACACCCGCATAGTCCCGCTGGTGCAGTTGTTGGACGATTCGATCCAGGCGTCTCTTGCGCATCCGCTGCAGATTGGGCGGAGTAAGCCCCAGCGCTGCCCACTCGGAGAAGGCGACATCCGTCGGTCCAATCTCCACTCGATCGTTGTAATCGATGCTACCATCGGGCTTCAGCGCAGTTGGACCTCGCGCAGGATCAATTTTCGGGTTCACGATCGAAAACGACGACATGACAAGCGTTCCTAGGTTGGTGAGCTCGAGGTCTAGGCCAAGAGTTCTGGGTTGACGCGGGAAAAAATCACCCGCAAAAGTCGTGCCCCACTGAACTGTTGAAACAGGGAGACGGTGATATGGTCCCCGTGTTCTTCGCGCACTTGCGTCGACTTAGGTCGCCGGGACGGGCAGGCTTTGCGATTTGGCCATTCACCACGGCACTGAGCCGGGCGACCGGTGGGGTTCCCGGCCGCCGTCAGCGGTGCGCCTGAGGGACAAGAATCTCCGCCAGTCGTGCACCGTGCGAAGCTTGTTTGAATGCTACATTGGATCGATCACTTCGCCTCTCACGCCAATGAGTCGCCCAGAACGTCGAACGGTTGCTGAGTAATGAAGCTAGTTGAAAGCAGTTGCAAGTTGATATGCGTGAAATTACTGTTTCCTTGTTTAGTCAGTGATATAGATCTGTGAAGAATTGAAGATGATTCGGACATAGAAAGGATACGAGTGTGATCACTGCGTTCCTCTTCGGCCGAAGCGCGTGCCGCCCTACGCTGGTGGCATACCGGCGCGGCGGAAACGACCCGGATGTTCGATCTCCTGCGCGAGATGATCGGCTTTGCCGCCGAGCGGCTGATGGAACTGCAGGTGGGCGGCCATCGGCGCCGGCGATGGCGAGAAGACCTTGCTGCGGCTGGCTCACCGGCAACGGTATCGGATCGGGATTCGAACTGCGCGTTCCCAAGCTCAGGAAGAGGTCCTACCAAATTGCCGGATACAATATGGGTTTTGAACGCATGAAAACCGGCATCGGTCAGCGTCTGTCGAAATTCCTCCGCCGCGCCTAGTGCATCACGTCCGTTAGTCCGGATATCTCACACTGTATTCCGGCGAGGATGTGTTGCCGGGCTTTTGCATGGGGGTGAGTGCAGGCAAGAGCAATCGCCACGCGGGTTGTTATGGTTGGGTGCTCGTTACTGTTGACGGGTTGGGTGGAGGCGGGGCGCTTAAGCGGCTGCCGATAACGTGGCGTATGTGAGAGCCGATTGCGCTGGAACGGGCAGGCGGAGTTCATGGCCAGCTTGATGCGGCGCACCGAGATGCTGACGAGGGCGCCCATCACTTGAACAGCTTGAGGCGGGCGCAGCTTGCCCGGGCGAGGCGGGTATCGGCTAAGCCGATGCGGCGCAGTGCGCAGATCAACACATAGGCCATTGACGCGAACCAGAACCTGAGGTGCTTGGCGTACATGGTGGCCGCCGAGGTGCGGTCGGCGAACAGGTCGAGCTGGCATTCCTTGATGCGGTTCTCCATCTCGCCGCGGGCACAGTAGAGCTCCTCATAGAGGCTCCGTGCCGGCCAGACCTTGGCGTCGAGCGAGGTGGCGAGGAAGCGCGGATTGGCCTCGCCTTGCCGTCCACTCCGGCTTGGCCACGACCGGGCGCCGGCGGTTCCAACTTCTGCGGGTTGTCACAGGTCTGCTCCAGCTCGGCCGCAATGTGCCGGACCAGCCGGACATTGCGAGCAACCCGAACAGATCGGAGACGCGTTGGTCTCGCACCAAGCATCAGGTCTTCACGGGCTAAGCCGGAATGGGCGCGCAGCACGATGCGGGCCCAGCGGCCGCGCAGTGGCACACCATGCGCTCGATCTCCACGATTGAGCCGGCGGCGGCGTCAATGGTGGCAGGCCGCACCTTGGCGCATAACTAGTGATTGCCGCGGAAGACGTAGAGCGGCAGAAGCAGTAGAGGCCGTAATAGCCATGGAAGAACCGTCCCTCCTGATTGCCGTGCAGGAGTTGTCGGTGGCGTCCAGATCGAGCACTACTTCTTCGGGCGGCCCGCGTGCGCACCAAGGAACAACTCGACCAACAGCGCTTCCTTACAGCTTAATGAGGATCTTCGAATGACGAAATAAGGGATGATGATGACGCAACATGCGGTCCATAGGAAAGAGCCGGCTAGCGGTGAGCTTTGGGGGTTGTGCGACATAACGACGTAACGTCTAAGATGGTATATGGTATTTAGAAGTCAGGCTACAGGCCTCCGCATTCATGTCTAGTTTGGTCCCAAACGGCCGGGAGAGGGCTGCGAACCGTTCGAGGATGACCGATGCCTCTTCACCTGAAGCTAGCCTCGGCCTGCCCCGGCGATGAAAGCCTTCGCCGAGACCCAGTGAGACTGGGTGAACAGTCAAAGAGACGAGTTCATGGTCTTGAAATTCGCAGATTGGCAATACCGTCTGCCAATATCGATGATGTGCAGGAAATCCGATACGGTCGCTATCGGTGCGTTTTTGATAAAGCGCTCCGGGCGTAAGAGCTTCTTCTACTCGGAAGAAATCGTATGAATCTGCCGGCAGGCGCTGTACCAACTCATTTTGGCCGATAAAATTTCCAAGGCTGTAGAATATCGGTTTCGTCTTGTAGAAAGCAAGGCCTCTCAAAATGTGTGGTCCATGACCCACAATTAGATCGGCTCCGGCATCTATACATGCGTACGCAAATTCTGAAACAAATTCAGCAGGCTCATCTTCCGTCCTTCCCTGCTCATGCGCATGTATGCTAACCAATGTTATGTCAGACATACGTCGCGCTTCTTCGACCCATCGCAAGATTTCGACAAGGTCCTGCTTGTTCGGCTTTTGGACATGCCTGGGCTGAGAACCTGCCCGGAAGTTCATCCCATTCAATGGAAAGGTGTCAGTTGGCGCCTCAAAGGCAAAACCGAGGTCGATGTCAAGGCGCCGAAGTTGCTCGATCCCCAAATCAAGAGCGACGCTCTTTATTTGGTCGAGCTGCTCTTGCGAGACTTCATATATGCTCTCCACGCGAAGCGGATTCAGACCAGGCCTGCCTTGCATTGCCCTCGTCTGCCTACTCGCCTGCTGCCCTCTGGCGAAAGTCGAGGCACACGCAACCATTCCTATCGTTGCTGATGGCGTTGTGAGATAGGAAACCTGTCTAGCGTCCTCAAGATTCCGACCGCAACCGGCGTGACAAAGATGTCGGCGATCTAGCTCCTCAAGGGCATATTCGAGGCCGGAAATGCTATAGTCCATGCTGTGATTGGTCGACGTGGCGAACATGTCAAAGCCGGCCTCCATTAATTCGTCAAGGATCCAGGCCGGTGCGCCGAAATGTGATCCTCCGCTGTCAAACGCAGGGTCACCACGATAATCATTGGGCAGGACTTCGAGATTGGTGAAGGCAGCATCGGCGTCACGAACCAAATCGAACAACGGAATAAGATCTGGGTCGCTCCTACTGTTTAATCGCCTTTGGATGATGCTGTCGCCTGTGAGGGCTAATCTTGTCATTCGGCAGTGGTCCTTTTGGTCTAGTAGATACAAAGCTCTGTTATTGTCCGGCTCCGGAAGCGAATTGCCAAGTTCCCGTAGCAACTGCTGTTTCAGGCGATGACCGCGATCGTGAAAGCAGGCACTGCGATCTGGCCTGCTAGTCGTCAGAGCAACATGCTAGAATACCCGTTTTCAAATTTCCGGTGTACCTCGGTTGAGGCCAAACACCCACCGTTGGGGGAAGTCAGGGGTGAGCCGTTCAGCCGGAATACCGGCTCATCGGCCACTTGCTTGATCTGGCAATGGGAAAGAGCGCCGGGAACCTCGATCGCATCTGCAGGCGCTCGCATCCCATATCGTATTCTAACCCAGTTTCGCCACCGAGTGGTCAGTAGCTTCATCACAATCCCCTTTTCTCTTCTGCGCTGACCTTCACGGGCACCCAGCAGACACGATAGTGTGCGTCCTCATCGGCCACGTATCTGTGCCGGTATAAGGACCCGCTCATTCTGGTTGCGCGTGGCTTGCTGCAGTGCCGTCTGCTGATCGGGAGTATTCATGGGTGTTCCTCTATTTGGGGATGGATGATAACCTTCGGCGGCGCCGCCGTCCGCACATGCTGCCCAGTCGCAAACGAGGTATCAAGACTCGTGCCAACTGGTCGGAAGTGGCGATGGATACATCTTTTGTGGCAGTTTTCAGCTGTTTGGCTGAAGCAAATGAGTAATGCTGATCGCATGGCCCGACGAAGTCGACACAATGTCGATTTGGCTTCGCTGGAGACTGCTCTCCGTTCACCTGGCCGAGAGCCACAACCGCCGGACGCCAATCGAGTAGGCTGAACAAGCGGGTTGACTATTCATCGTCCACGCCAGCGAGCGGCGGTATGCGTCCGCTATGGACGACTCCTTTGGTTCCGCAACCACAAGCGGGCTCTGCGCGAGCGCTTTTTCGCTCCGGCTTCGCTTACCTATGACACCGTCTGTCAAATCTACTTTGAACGGCGTCGACGGCGTTGATTACTTCCGCTGGCCAACGAAATGGTTTGGATGCGTGGTCGTGGTGAAGGATCAAAGTCTTTTAGCTATGTTCCGTTAGAGAAGCGCATTTCTTTGGGTCTTCCTTTGCGGGCTATCCAGCGATCATGCGATGAAGTGCTTGGTCGTTTGGATGGCGGTTTCGAGGCGCTCTATTCGGGCAGGCGACGGCTGTCGATCCCCGGAGATGTTACTACAGGCAACCCTGCTGCAAGCGTTTTTTCGGTTCTTTCGGAACGGCAACTGCTGGAGCAGATTGATTACAATCTGCTGTTTAGCTGGTCGTGGACCTGCCGCTTGATGCGCCGGCATGGCAATGCGACGGTTTTCCCACAATCGCGAGCGGCTGTTTCAAGCCGTTGTCGCGCGTGAGTTTTTGGCGAACTGATTGGGGGCTCAAGCGGGTGAGTAAGCTTCTGTCGTCGAGCGAGCATTTTTCTCGGGACGATACGCTGAACAATGCCAGGGCTCGATGAAGAGCTTCCACCCGAAGGACGGTTCGGGCGATCTCGACGCCCCAAGGCGCAATGATGAGCGCAACTTGCGAGACCGGCCATCCTAGCCGCCTGTGCGTCATGGGCCATGTGCGGATGGACAACCGCTGCGGGCTGGCGGTCGATAACGTTGACGCACTCCACCGGCAAGGAAGAGCGGGAAGCGACGCTTGGCGTGTTCGACCGGCGGCAAAGCAAACATCGCATCAGCCCCGCGCGCGGATAAGTTGTATGACGTCATGGTTTCGTTGGCGACCTGCGCTGGCGCCGAGTCACCCCGCACATAGCCATCCAGCGCAACGGTCTCAAGCAGGTCAAGATGCGCAACACCGCTATCGGCGACCGCACAAAACGCCAACCTCTCCTTCGCGCAGATCTATGTATTTGCCGGCCCACAATGCCCGCTTCGCCACGCCGGCCGCGGTCGAGGACAGCGCCTTTGCCGTCGCAGCCCCGGAACAGTTGGCCGAGGTCCTGTTGCATCGAGGAAAAGCGCGTTGTTACCCGCGCCAACACGATCGCATTCGCGCGGCTACGATTGCAACTGCCGCAGAGTCCGATCCGGCATCACTGCGTCAAAGCTACGGTTAAGATGAGGCACTACCCGGATGACACGCTCGCGTTCTTTTACGGCGCCCGCCCATTGCTCAATGGATCCCCGATGGCACCAAAATCTAAGAGCCCTGCCACAGGGCAAGCCGCGTGAACCACTCCCACGCAAAACTGAAGCGGACAATTATGTGCTACCAAACCTGACAACTTGAAAAGCTCCGACACTCAATCTCCTCTCACCACGAAGATTGAACCGGTCTGTCAGCACTACTGGATCCGGGATCGATCTTTCCCACATTATCCAACATCGACGCGCTCCTTCCAAATCGCAATCTTCGAAATTTCGTGAAGATGTCTCGCATCGTATCGCCAAGACACTTCATATAACTTCACAGAACCTTTGCGCCCGCAGATCACTAACAATGGTACGTTTCACCACAAAGCTGAGATCAGAGAACCCAGCTCGGGCCCGTGCAGCAGCAACGCGGGCGCAGGCAATGACAAGAAGAGCGTCGATCCCGCTGAAGACCTGCCAAGGGTGTGAGGGTCTTCCATGTCTTCAGGCGTCGGGCCCTCATCTAAATACTCGTCGGCAGATCCGGCGCAGTAGGACTAAAGGAGTGTTCCGGTGCAGGGCGGATTCACAGAGTCAGAGTCGAATCTCGCCGTTCAGACTAGTGGCCCCGAAGAGCCGAGCGATACGCTTGCGCAGGGGAGCAACCTGCCGGTGGTTCGCCAAACCGCGCCGACGGCGCGGGGTGCGCCTGGTCAATCTGTCATGGAACGAAGTGAAAGCAGACAAAACATCCAGGAGAGTTTCATGAAGGTAGCCGTCGTGTGGAGCCATGATCAAGCGGGCGTGATTAACCGGTTCGGTCAAGTTGGCCCCGTGGATAACGATCGCGAAACAGTCGAAAGTATGGTGGCGGCGCTGCAAGAACGCGGCCACGAGACGCTGCTGTGCAACGGTGATAAAGGACTGATCCCAACACTTGAGCGATTCATGCCCCCCAATCCGCAAGGCCGCCCCTCTGGGATGGTGTTCAACTGGGCGGGAGGAATTCAGGGCGAGTGCCGTTTCAGCCACGTTCCGGCCATGCTCGAGATGGCGGGCGTTCCGTACACCGGATCGAGTCCCCTAGGGCATGCGCTGGCGCTCGACAAGGTGATCACCAAGAGGGTCATTCGCGGGCTTGGAGTGCCGACGCCGAACTTTCGGGTGATGCGTCGCGGGACCGAGAGTACGGGCGACCTACGATTCCCAGTGGTGGTGAAGCCGCGTCACGAATCCAACAGCTTGGGATTGCGACTCGTACATGAGCCTGCACGATTAAGGTCGGCTGTAGAAATGATCGTCACGCAGTATGCGCAAGATGCGCTCGTGGAGGAATATATTGAGGGGCGGGAAGTTTATGTCGCGCTTCTGGGAAACCAAGAGCCGGAGGTGTTGCCTATGGTGGAACGTGACTTCGGTGAACGCGAAACGCGTCTTTATACTTTCGAACAGAAGACCATGGCGGTCGCGGCGCCAGGGACGGCTTGCCCGGCGCAACTCGGGAGCGAGCTGGAGGCGGTGATGCGCGATGTTTCGATTGCGACCTTCCGTGCGTGCCATTGCCAGGATTACGCGCGTATTGACCTCCGGATAGACGGCTCCGGCCAGCCGTTTGTCCTTGAGATAAACTCCATGCCGGCGTTGGATAGCGGCGCGGCTTATCTCCGCGCTGCAACGACAGCCGGATACAGCTTCTCGAGCTTAGTCAATCGAATCCTCGATGTTGCCCACATACGCTATTTCGGAACCGGTGCCCCCTAGGTCGGTTTTCGTACTGAATTGCCGCGGGAGATGATCCGGCCCGGGAGCTGACGAACAGAAGCCGAATATGAGGCATCCCTGGTCCGATGAGCGGCAGCGAGCCGCTAACTCAATATTCATCAGGGGTCAGGGGCTGTAGATGCGGGGTATGTGCGTCAAGTTCTTGTGCGGATGCCAGCCGTTTTGCAAGGAAGAACCTGAAGCATTGGACATGTGATCGAGTGCGGTCATGTGTCAGGCCTTGATTTGCGGCCGTCCCATATGCCGCGGGCCGGTATGGTGATGCGCGGATCAGGTCCAAATCAGCAAAGCGAGCTTGCGTGGGCTCTCACCTTGGCTCTGGTTTTCCTGACCCCGATCTGATCGATTATTTGCCCATGCAGTTCATGCCTTCCTCACATCCCGACGTCCCGGTCTCAGGTGGGTTGTTGCAAATCACGCAGGCACCGTCGCCGGATCCCGGTAGTCCTCCTGTTTCGTCAGCATGGCCCAGATGTCACGCGCCATCTTGTTGGCCAGCGCGATTGCCACCAGCATGCGCGGTTTCTTCAACATCAAGCGGGCAAGCCAGGAACCGTCGGGCGTGCGCCTCCGAGATGCCCATCAAACCACCCATCTTCGATGCCTTCCTAGTCGTTGCTTGCCGCCGCTCGACTTCTGCCGAGGGACCAGCCCGAGCCAGGCGGCGAAATCGCGACCGCACTCGAAGGCCTCCATCGGCGGCGCAAAGGTTTCAATGGATAGGGGCGACACCGGGCATGGTTTGCAAGCGCCGAGATGTTGCAGCCTGCTTGGACAGCGTGTGCCGCGAGCCGGCTGCTCAACTGGTCGATCTGGTCAAGGAGAGCGCTGCAGATGTCGCGGACCAAATCCGGCAGTTCTGCGCTATCGTCCTCCACGATTTCTGCCAGACGTGGCAGGTGGCCGATGCCTGCGGAGCAACATAACCGAACTCATAGAGGTGCGCGCGCAGCGCAACACCAATTCACTGATTCACAAACTGCTCTCTGACGCGAAACACGATAGCCCGGGACTGCTGCTCCTTGGTCTTCGTTCGACAAAGCGCATTGTCGGTTGTTGCGCTGCTTCGACGATCGCCTCCGCATCTGCGACGTCGTTCTTCTGCCGCTTGATGAACGGTTTGACATAGCCCGGGGCAATCAGTCTTGGCTCATGGCCAAGCCGAGCCATCTGACGGGCCCAGTGTGGGAGCTGTCGCACGCTTCCATCGCCACGACACATGCCGGTTGACTCGCCATGAACTTGCAAAACTGCAGGCGCAACAGCTTTCTGCTGAACACGAGAGAGCCGTCTTCTGCCGCTCCGTGCAGCTGAAAGACGTTCTTTGCAAGGTCGACCCCGATGATGGTAACCATTTCCATGGATTGTCTGCCTCTCCTTTGCGTGGCGCTAACACCACAAACTTGGCACATTGCGATGCCGTCGGAGAAAGCTGGCATCCACATGGGGTAATCGCGGGAGCGACGCACCCTCGGAAACCAATCATAGCTTTGGAGGGTGGCTGTTCCCCGATAAGATGAAAGTACGGGCTCACGACTCGTCGCCGGGCCCAAGCATCGAATGGAGCCATGGAAGAATATATCGGTCTCGACGTGTCGATGTTCCGTGAGGCGCGGGTGAAAGGATTCGACAGCATGCTGACCCGCACGCTCGTGGCGGGACGCACGCGGCTGGTTCGGATCACCACCGAACTTTCTAGCCAGATTCGTGGAATCATGAAAACGTTCGGCCTGCTCGTTCCTGCAGGTAAGGGGACCACGTTCAAGAAGAACGTTCGGCGCCTTCTTATCGAGGAACTTGCTCCTATCGTGCTGCCGATTTTGGAGGCCTGGCGCGGCATTCGCATCCGTGCCGCCGAGCTTGGGCGTCAGCTCGTCGCGGATGCACGTCAGAGCCAAGCATGCTGCATACTCATGTCGATTCCTGGCATCGGCGCTATCACCGCAACCTCGTTCGCCACTGCCCATTGAAGATCCGGGCAACTTCAAGAATCCCGATCTGATGGCGCCTGGATAGGCCTGACGACGCGCCGCTACCAATCCGGAGAAGTCGACTATGATGGCCATATATCCCGACGCGGCGACCGCCATTTGCGAGGGCTTCTCTATGAAGCAGCGTCGGTCATTCTGACGCGTAGCTCAACCGAGAGCACTCTGCGCACATGGGGACTTCAACTGCGGGAGAGGATCGGCTTCAAAAGAGCTGCTGTGGCAGTGGCGCGCAAACTGGCGGTGATAATGCACACGATGCTAAAACCGGTGAGCTCTTTAATCCGAATGCGGGAGCCACAGCGTAAAACCGGATAGCGTTCAGACTCTGAACGCCTGAGGCGTCCCTGCCGGGACGTGAGCCGAGCCATTCCGCTGATGGGGTTGCACCGCTGTCTCAGCAAAATGCGTCGTCCACATTGAGGGCTCGCTCCCGCGAAGCTCCATCATGCGGCGACCAATGTCGACCGCGAAGACAACCATGGACCGGCAGCGTACTTCAGGCTTGACGCCCCAACTGCGATTAGACAACCCCATCAGCAAAATGGGGGCGGTATGAAGCTGGTCAGGCGGCTTGGCGCAACGCGAGCTTCTTGTGCTCGCGCAGGTCGTCCATGTTGATGTAGCGGTTGGCCTCCATCCAGTTTTCGTTGGTTTCGACGGCCAGCGCCTGACGAGGTGCAGGCAGCTTTCGGCGTTTGGGAAGATACGCACGACATAGGTGCGCCTGATTTCCTCGTTGAGGAGCTCGAGCATGTTCATGCGTCTTCAGATGCTTGTCGGCGCGCGGCAGGCAAAAGAAGTCCAGCGTGTGCTGTATGGCTTGCTCCGCCCATGTCGTCAGCCGCGGATAAGACCAAAGGTCGTCGTCCGGCGCGCAGAGCGATGCCGGACCGGACGATTAGACTAGGCGGCGCCCAGTAGTCCTGAAGGTATGGCACCCGAGGTGCTACGGCAGGGCCTGTCCGCGCTGCCAAATGCCGGCGGTGACCAACGGCCCGCCGCAGCATTACCAAGATCCATCAGGCGGAGGTCTCGCTCGAGCGGAATAGCCCGTGGTGGATGCTTTGTTTTCGATCGCACTGAGCTGCAACAACGGAAAACGGGCGACCTGTATGGCATGCTCTCAGTCGTGCAAGTGTTCGGCGACAATCACGGCCTACCTGTCGCCACCTGAGTCGGTGCGGGGGGAGGTAAGGGCCACCAATCCTTCCTGTTGAAGACTAGGCGGAGGTGGTGTGATTGACCATTCGATCAGGTCAACCGCATCCTGAAGTATCGTGCGGGTCTCATCAAGGCTGGCTGAAACGGCGATGATGTGCCCGATACAGTCTCCGATGTCCCCTTTCCTGACGATCGGTGTCTTCGGTTGAACATAAAATTTGACCTCAGCGATACCCGGTAGAGCAGCCGCCTGACTATCGCCACGGATCCAATCGAGGATGCCATCGCTATCAGCAGCCAAGTACCGCGTGGCCGCAACACGCGAATGCTTTTTGCGCAGATTCCATTTGTTGCCGATGACGAGCTTGATGTGCTCGGTGATGAGATCGACACCGTAAGCCAACTGAACCAGTTGAGGAGTAGGCGTACCGGCAAGACGCGGATTGACTTCAATGACGACTGGGCCACGCTCCGTCCACACGATTTCGATGTTTGTTGGTCCCCAGCCAAGGCCGAGAGCTCGTAGGCAACTCAGCGAAATATTGACGATGCGCTCATGTTCTTCACTGCTCAGGAGTGGCGAGTAGGTACATTCACGACACACAAAATGCGGTGGGTGGCCGAAATCAGCGGTGGCAATCCCAATGACCTCATTTCCCATTGTCTCAACGCTATAATGGGAGCCTTGTGCGAATTCTTCGACCAGTATCCTCGGCGAGGACCGCCACACATGTTTGCCGCTCAGCAAATAGGTCGAATGCTCGGCCAATTCATCGGCGTTGTCGCACAAGCGGACACCGCGGCTGCCGCTGCCCGCGGCTGGCTTGAGAATGACGGGCAGACCGATCTCTGCGGCAGCGCTTTCTATGTCCGTCGCATTCGCGGCCAAACGATAAACAGGTACCGCAACACCGGCCTTGGCGAGGAGTAGACGTTGAGTGAATTTGTCGCAGCACTGCTCTATCGATGTAGGGTTCGGTCCTGGTAAGTCGAAATGCCGGCAGAGCTTGCCAACTGTCGCATAGACCGCATCCAAGGCTCCCGTAATGCCTCCAATTTCATAGTTCGCATGTAACTTGGAACATTCGCGGATCAGTGCATCGAGATTGTCTGTGTCGACACGGACGACCTCAATCCCTTCCGCGGCAAGATAGTCGTATCGAGCAGGGTCGGCTGAAAGGGTAATTGGATGAAGCCCGAGACGTTGCGCCGCTTGGACGTATAAAAGGCCATTTCCCCTCGGATGGCCTTCAACCATGATGAACGCTTTTCGTGCCATTGCTATTGCCTCCGACCTTATTTGCTGTGTGGTGATTGAGCGAAATAAGCCTGCTTCTTACGTGCTGAAGCTCAGATTTCGTTCGATATCCAATTCCGAACAGCATATCATTGTCGCGATCTCGTTTTGCAAAGAGTATGCAAATTTTCGTCAAAAGGTTCCACGAGCTGATTACAATTCCGTAATGGCGGCGTCATGAATATTTGACTTTCCGAGATCAGGAAATGACTGAAGAAAGACGGCAGATCTGACGGCCTGGTCCAATTCTAGAGAGCCTTTCGCATTTAGGTTGACTTGTAGCCTGCGTTTTCGATGTAGTTTCGGCATTCCAGTGGGGTGACGGCATT
>NZ_JBVVQQ010000061.1:0-10816 GCF_055811135.1 Mesorhizobium sp. WSM4817
TTGATCACCCACCGCATCGGCGTGGACGACTATATTTCCGGCTTCGAGGCGATGAAGAGCGGCAATTCCGGCAAGGTGGTGATGGACTGGTGAATGTTGGCCGGGTGCCGTTCCGGAAACGTTAGAGGGGTGGGCAGGATCGCTGCGTAGCAGTTTCATAGCTGCGTCGTTGATCTATCCAATGCCCCCTTAAGTGCCGCCATCCCTTCCGTGACCGCCGCTCGCTCGCTCGCGTTCAGCCTTCCCAGCAAGTCCCGCTCGAACGCTTTTGCCAACGGCACCATCTCGCGATAGGCGGCAAGGCCCGCGTTGGTCAGCGTCAGGTGCTCGACACGGCGGTCTTTTTCATCAGGTTTTCGCGTCAGCCAGCGGCGCCGTTCGAGCTCGGCGACGGCGCGCGAAACCTTGGTCTTGTGCATGGCCGACTGTTCGCCGAGCGCTGTTGCCGTCATCGTGCCATGCTGGCCGAGACCGGCCAGCGTGCGCCATTCGGGCCGCGTCAGGCCGTGGCGGTCCTTGTAAACCCTGGAAAATTCGCGGCTGACAGCATCGGCAAGGCGATAGAGCCGGTAGGGCAGGAAGCTTTCAAGTTCGAGGGTGTCAGCCTCCATGGTCTGCTCCATCACGATTGATAGTTACATTTTCGATGGTTACAAATGAAACCAATTTGGTCAATCCAGGGAGGATGCCATGGCCTTTTCCTACATGCCGGGGTTCGGCAACGACTTCGAAACCGAGACTTTGCCCGGTTCGCTGCCGCAAGGGCGGAATTCGCCGCAGCGGCCGGCCTACGGCCTTTATGCCGAGCAGCTTTCGGGCTCGCCCTTCACCGCGCCGCGTGGCACCAACGAGCGTTCCTGGCTTTATCGCATCAGGCCGAGCGTCAGGCACACCGGCCGCTTCAAGGCGGCGGATTATCCGCTGTGGAAAAGCGCGCCGAATGTCGGCGATCACGAACTGGCGCTTGGCCAGTACCGCTGGAACCCGGTGCCGATGCCGAAGGAACCGACCGACTTCATTGCCGGCATGCGCTCGATCACCACCGCCGGCGACGTGCTCGGCCAGACCGGCATGGCCGCCCATGTCTATGTCGCCAACCGCTCGATGGCCGACGACCATTTCTTCAACGCCGACGGCGAGTTGCTTATCGTGCCGCAAGTGGGCGCGCTGCGCTTCGTCACCGAGATGGGCGTCATCGAATTGCGACCGGGCGAGATCGCCGTGCTGCCGCGCGGCCTCGTGTTCAAGGTCGAACTGGTCGATGAAACAGTGCGCGGCTATGTCTGCGAGAACTACGGCGCCAAGCTGACGCTGCCGGATCGTGGCCCGATCGGCGCCAATTGCCTGGCCAATCCGCGCGATTTCAAGACGCCTTGCGCCTGGTTCGAGGACAAGGAGAAGCCGTGCCGGCTGATCGTGAAATGGTGCGGCCAGTTTCATGTCACCGAACTCGATCATTCGCCGCTGGATGTGGTGGCGTGGCACGGCAACTACTCGCCCTACAAATATGATCTTGCAACGTTTTCGCCGGTCGGCGCCATCCTGTTCGACCATCCCGATCCGTCGATCTTCACGGTGCTGACCGCGCCGAGCGGCGAAGAGGGCACCGCCAACATCGACTTCGTCATCTTCCCGCCGCGCTGGCTGGTGGCCGAAAACACGTTTCGCCCGCCCTGGTATCACCGCAACATCATGAGCGAGTTCATGGGCCTGATCCACGGCCAGTACGACGCCAAGGAAGAGGGTTTCGTTCCCGGTGGCATCAGCCTGCACAATCTGATGCTGGCCCACGGGCCTGACGCAACAGGTTTTGAAAAAGCCTTCCATGCGGATCTGAAACCGGTCAAGCTCGGCAACACCATGGCCTTCATGTTCGAGACGCGATTCCCACAGATGCTGACCCGCTACGCCGCCGAGGTTGAAACCCGGCAGGACAATTACATCGACTGCTGGGCCGATCTGAAGAAGCGCTTCAACGGCACGCCCGAGGGCGACTGGTCTTGAGCGCTGATCCAATGCGGGATCGGCTGGTGCTGCTGGGCTCGAAGGGCGGCCCGGCGCTCCGGCCGGGCGGTCGGTGGCCGAGTTCGTCGCTGCTGATATTCGGCGGACGTACCATTATCGTGGATTGCGGGCTTGGCGTGACGCACGAGCTGGCCGAGACCGGCATCAGCCTGAAGTCGCTCGACCTGGTCTTCATCACGCATCTGCATTCCGACCATGTGCTGGAACTCGGTCCGCTGATCCACACCGCCTGGACGGCGGGTCTGGCGACACCGGTCACCGTGTTCGGCCCGCCCGGCACCGGCCATTACTGGCAGCGCTTTTGCCAGGCGATGGAATTCGACATCGAGATACGCATCGTCGACGAAGGCCGGCCTGATATCGCAGATATGGTTTCGATCATCGAGTTCGGCGAAGGCCGGGTGATGGAGGAGCGCGGCCTGAAGGTTTTGGCGCTACGCGTCGACCATCCGCCGGTGAACGACTGCTTTGCGCTGCGCTTCGAGCATGCCGGACAGAGCGTGGTGTTTTCCGCCGATACGGCGTTCTTTCCGCCATTGGCGGATTTCGCCAAAGGCGCCGACATTCTCGTCCATGAAGCCATGCTGGAAGACGGCATCGAGCGGCTCGTCGCGAAAACCGGCAATGGCGCGCGGCTGAGGGAGCATCTGCTCGCCAGCCATAGTTTTGCTGAGGAGGCGGGGCGCATCGCCAGTGACGCAGGAGCCAAAAGACTGGTGCTCAACCACCTCATCCCGGCCGATGATCCCGAGATCGGCGAGGCCGACTGGATCGCCGCCGTCAGGAAAACATGGGCCGGAGACTTGACGATTGCCCACGACGGCCTTGTTGTGGGACTGGAGCATGATCCCGAACCGAAGGACCGCGTTAGCGAAAAGTGAGAACCGGTTTTCGGAAGAGATCATAAGAACAAAATTCAAAGCGGCACCAAAGCCGCATCAGGAGAGGAAACCGCATGAAGCTTGCCACATTGAAGGACGGGACGCGCGACGGAAAGCTGGTCGTCGTCTCGCGCGACCTGACGCGGTTCACCGATGCCTCGTTTCTGGTGCCGACGCTGCAGTCGGCGCTCGACGACTGGAACCGGATCGCGCCGCATCTGGCGACAATAGCGGAATCGCTGGAGAACAATGCGGTGCCGTCAGCGCGCTTTCACGAGCATGATGCCCATTCGCCGTTGCCGCGCGCCTACCAGTGGGCCGATGGCTCTGCCTATGTGAATCATGTCGAACTGGTGCGGAAGGCGCGCGGCGCCGAGATGCCGGCAAGCTTCTGGACCGATCCGCTGATCTACCAGGGTGGCTCGGACAGTTTCATCGCGCCGCGTGATCCGATCCGCACGGTCGACGAGGCTCTTGGCGTCGACATGGAAGGGGAAGTCGCTGTCGTCGTCGACGATGTGCCGATAGGCGCAAGCCTCGATGCGGCAAGAGCCGCGATCCGGCTGGTCATGCTGGTCAATGACATCACGCTGCGCTCCCTCACCGCGCCAGAGCTTGCCAAGGGCTTCGGCTTCTTCCAATCAAAGCCGTCCTCGGCGTTTTCGCCCGTCGCGGTGACGCCGGACGAACTTGGCGAGGCCTGGGATGGCGGCAAGGTCAACCTGCCGCTGCTGGTCGATCTCAACGGCAAGCCGTTCGGCCGCGCCAACGCCGGCGTGGACATGACATTCGATTTTCCGGCGCTGATTGTGCATGCCGCGAAAACCCGGCCGCTGGCCGCCGGCACCATCATCGGTTCGGGCACGGTCTCCAACAAGCTCGACGGCGGGCCTGGCAAGCCTGCCTCGGCGGGCGGCGCCGGCTATTCCTGCATAGCCGAGTTGCGCATGATCGAGACCATCGAGGCTGGCGAACCGACAACCCCGTTCCTGGGCCTTGGCGACATTGTGCGCATCGAGATGAAGGACAGGATCGGACATTCGATTTTTGGTGCGATCGAGCAGAAGGTCGAGAAATACATCAGGTAAGATTGCACTGGGAGGACGTCTGAAACGATGAACCTGCTGGACCATTTCAGCCGCATGGCGCGCAACAATCTCTGGTCGAACGACCGGCTCTATCGCGCCGTGCTGCAGCTTGAGCCCGGCGAATTCGAAGCCGAGCGAACCAGCTTCTTCCCGTCGATCATGGCAACGCTCAACCACATCCTGGCGGTCGATCATCTCTATCTCGATTTTCTCGAAGAGGGCGGCGTTGGCGCCGCGGCCCATGACGATTTCGTGCCGTTCGATGAACCACAAGCGCTGTTTGACGCCCAGGGCGCATCCGACCGGCGACTGATCGCCTTTTGCGATCATTTGTCGGCGGCCGATCTCGACCGCCGTGTCATCACCGACCGGCGCGAGGACGGAAAAATACCGGAGCGCATCAGCGATCTGCTCGCCCACCTCTTCATCCACGACATCCATCATCGCGGCCAGGTGCACGCCATGCTGTCCGGCACCTCGGTAAAGCCGCCGCAGCTCGACGAATTCTTCCTCGACTATGATCTGAAGCTGAGGAGAGCGGAGGTCGAGCGGTTGGCGATTGATGGCGGCAATTAATTGTAGTTACGAAAATTCTTGACTTAATTATTGTAGGTACATAAATTTCGGATGAAGATCGTCTGGGACGAACCGAAACGGTTGGCCAACATCGAAAAGCACGGGTTGGATTTTGCCACGCTGGATGAGGAATTTTTCCTTACGTCAACGATCCGTGCGGCCAAAGCTGATCGTCTCATGGCAATTGGTCGGATGATTGACGGGATCGTTGCCGTGATCTTTGCCCGGCTCGGCTCCGAGGGCATCTCGATCATTTCCATGCGCCCGGCCAACCCGGCTGAAAGAAGATTGTACAATGACAAAACCTAAGCTGCAGACAAAATTCGAACCGGGGCGCGGCTACAGCAACGAAGATTGGGATGCCGTTTCGGACAATCCGGAATGGACAGAGGAGGATTTTCGAAACGCTCGTCCCTTCGCTGAAGTATTTCCGGACCTCGCCGAAAGCATTCGCCGTTCGCGCGGGCGGCCGGCGCTCGACAATCCCAAGAAACAGGTGACGCTGCGCCTCGACAGCGATGTGGTCGCTCGCTTTCGCGCCGGCGGTCCCGGCTGGCAGAGCCGGATTAACGACATTCTGCGCAAGGCCGCCGGCTTGCCCAAATAGGCGTCGCCTCACTCCGCCGCCTGCACCTTCAGCACGCCGCGCTTGATCTGGTCCTGCTCGATCGATTCGAACAGCGCGCGGAAATTGCCCTCGCCAAAACCCTCGTCGCCCTTCCTCTGGATGAATTCGAAGAAGATCGGCCCGATTACGGTTTTCGAGAAGATCTGCAGCAGGATCTTGGTCGTGCCGCCGTCAACCACGCCTTCGCCGTCGATCAGGATGCCGTGCTTTTTCATCCGCTCGATCGGCTCACCATGGCCGTGCACGCGGGCATGAGACATCTCGTAATAGGTTTCCGGCGGACCGGGCATGAACTTCAGCCCGTTGGCTGCCAGCCTGTCGGTGGCGCCGTAGATCTCGTCCGTGCCGACAGCGATGTGCTGGATGCCTTCGCCATTATACTTCTTCAGATATTCGGCGATCTGGCTGGTGTCGTCCTTGGACTCGTTGAGCGGGATGCGGATCTTGCCGCAGGGCGAGGTGATCGCGCGGCTGACCAGGCCGGTGATCTTGCCGTCGATGTCGAAGAAATGGATCTGCTTGAAGCCGAACAGGTCACGATAGAAATCCCACCATTTGTCCATATTGCCGCGATAGACATTGTGGGTGAGGTGGTCGAGATAATAGAAGCCGACGCCTTCCGGCTTCGGGTCGGGCTCGCCCAGCCAGTCGAATTCGGCTTCGTAGGCCGAGCCTTTGTCGCCGTAGACCTCGATGAAATAAAGCAGCGAGCCGCCAATGCCTGATATCGCCGGCACATCGAGCGCCTTGTCGACGCCTTCATAGGGTGTGGCGCCCTTGGCGACAGCATGGTCGAACGCGTGCTTGGCATCGACCACCCGCCAGGCCATCGAGGAAGCGCAGGGGCCGTGCTTGTCGACGAATTTCATCGCATGCGAGCCGGGTTCGGCATTGACGACATAGTTGATGTCGCCCTGCCGCCAGACGGTGATGTTCTTGGTGCGGTGCTTGGCTACCGGTACATAGCCCATGCGGGTAAAAAGGTCGGCGAGCTTTTCCGGTTCGGGATGCGCGAACTCGACGAATTCGAAGCCGTCGGTGCCGGCGGGATTGGCCTTGCTGATCGTTGCGGGCGGTGCATCGTGCGGGAAGGGACCCATGATGTTGTCCTCCTAAAGCTGCTTGGCCGCAAAGGGCCATTTTGACGCTACTATAGCGCGGATCAGGCGCATGGTGCTTGCATTCAAACGCTTTAAACGAATAGATCATGCGGGAATTGTGCATGGTGGATGAAAAAATCATGGATGAGGCGCGCATAGACCAGTTTGACCGCAAGATAATGGCTCTCTTGCAGGGCGACGCACGGCTGACCAACAACGATTTGTCGGAACGGGTGAACCTGTCGGCGTCGCAATGTTCGCGTCGCCGCCAGAGGCTGGAGGAGGACGGCTATATCAGGGGCTATCGCGCGGTGCTCGACCGCGACAAGCTCGGCTTCTCACTGGTCAACGTCATCTCGGTGACGCTCGCCACCCACAACCGCGACAATGCGCGGCGCTTCGGCGAGTTGGTAGCGCGGTTGCCGGAGGTGCAGGAGGCGCACGCGCTGACCGGCGAGATGGATTACATCCTGAAAGTGGTGACGCCCGACCTGAAATCGCTGTCGGAATTCGTCAACGGCGTGCTCCTGCCGCACGAATCCGTGCAGCATGTGAAGACGGCGATCGTGCTGGAAACGCTGAAGGAAACCGGCGCGCTGCCGATTTAGCCCTTCGACTGCTGGATCAGCCCAAAAAGGTTGGTGCAGCGTGCGCCGGAACGGCAATAGGCGAACACCGGACCTTCGAGCTCATCGAGCGCCTCAGCCTGGTCCTCGACATTTTGGGCGGTGATCTGGCCGCTGATGACCGGGATGTAGCGGAAGGTAAGCCCGGCGGCTTCGACTGCCGCCTTGACGGTGTCCGCCGAAGGCTGGCCGGGCTGCTCGTCATCAGGCCGGTTGCAGATGACGCTCTTGAAGCCGGCGGCCTTGATGGCGGCGACTTCTTCGGGCTGGATCTGGCCGGAGACCGAATAGTCCTCGGTGATCTGACGATATTCCATGTTTCCTCGCAAAACTGGTTTGGCCGCAGTCTTAAGACTTCCCGACGAGATCGGCAATCCGCGCAGAATGAAATCCCACTGCGCAGATAGTTATTTTCGACGGAGAATCCAACCGAGCCGACGCGGCCCGGCTGGCTAGGAAGGCATCAGCTTCCGAGGATCGCGCCTTTGATCTGGGCGATGTTGTTGTGCATCAGGTCGATATAGGTCGAGGCCGGACCGTCGGGCTGCGACAGCGCGTCTGAATAGAGCGTACCGCCCACCTTGACCCCGGTCTCGCTGGCGATCTGCTCGATCAGCCGCGCGTTGGTGATGTTCTCGATGAAGACCGACGCCGCCTTGTCCTGCTTCACCTGGCTGACCAGCTTGGCGACGTCGGCGGCGGACGGCTCCGACTCGGTCGAGACCCCTTCGGGCGCCAGGAAGGTGAGGCCATAGGCCTTCTCGAAATAGCCGAAGGCGTCATGCGAGGTGATGACGACGCGTTTCTCCTTCGGGATCGACTGGATCGCCGTCTGCACTTCGCCCTCAAGCGCGTCGAGTTTCTTTGTATAGGCGGCGGCATTGGCCTTGTAGTTGTCGCAACCCCCAGCGTCGGCGGTGCAGAAGGCATCGGCGATGTTCTTCACATAGATCTTGGCGTTGGCGATCGACTGGAAGGCATGCGGATCGGTCTCGCCATCAGTGTGGGCGCCTTCAGCAGCGTCGGCATCGGCGAATTCGGGTTTGAAGTTGATCGGCGTGACGCCCTTGGTCAAAACGGCGATCGTCGCCTTGGTGGCACTGGCGTCGACCAGGCGCTGCAAAAAGCCTTCGAAATGCAGGCCGTTGACCAGCACCACATCCGCACCCGCCATCGCCACCGCATCGGCCGGGCTCGGCTCTTAGACATGGGCATCGCCATCCAGCCCGACGATGGTGGTCAGATTGATCCGGTCGCCGCCGATATTTTTGGCGAAATCGGCAATGATCGTGAAGCTGGCGACCACTTTCAACGGCTCCGCGAAGGCCGACGACGCGCCAAAGGCTGACAATGTTATGACGCCCACTGCCAGGGCGGCGCGGATCGATTTCAGCATGGACGGCACTCCTTCGGGATCAGGCGGTTCTGTGGCGGTGATGGATAATACGGGCGCGCAGGATGCCGCGCGTGCCGAACAGGATCGAGGCAAAATAGACGACGCCGGCCGACAGGATGATGGCCGGGCCGGAAGGCAGCGACACGTGATAGGACAGAAGCAGCCCCGCGACGCAGGAGGCAAAGCCGATCAGCACCGCCAGCACGCACATCGGCTCGACGCGCATGGTCCAGAAGCGGGCGGCGGCCGCAGGCAGCATCATCAGCCCGACCGATAGCAGCGTGCCGAGCGCCTGGAAGCCGCCGACCAGGTTGAGCACGACGAGGCCGAGGAAGATGAAATGCACCGGGCTGCCCAGCCGGCTGACCGAACGCAGGAACAGCGGGTCGAGACATTCGGCGACGAGCGCCCGCCAGAAGATGGCGAGGCTGACCAGCGTGACCAGCACGATGCCGCCGATCAGTGTCAGCGCTTCATTGTTGAGCGCAAGCACGGTGCCGAACAGCACATGCATGAGATCGACGCTGGAGCCGCGGATCGACACCATCAGCACGCCGATCGCCAGCGAAATCAGGTAGAAGGCCGCCATCGAAGCGTCCTCGCGCTGGATGGTGAAGCGCGAGACGGCGCCGGCGCCGAGGGCGACGATGATGCCGGCAATCAGCCCGCCGATGGTCATCGGCAGGATTTCCAGCCCATAAAGCAGGAACCCGGCGGCAGCACCCGGCAGGATGGCGTGGGCCATGGCGTCGCCGGAAAGGCTCATGCGCCGCAGCATCAGGAACACGCCGACCGGGCAGGCGCCGAGCGACAGCATCAGCGAACCGGCAAGCGCCCGCTGCATGAAGGCGAATTCGGCGAACGGAGCGATGAGAAGACCGTAGAGCGTGTCCATCATGCGGCCCGCGGCCCGGAGCCGTGATGATGGTCGTGCGCATGGTTGTGCCCAGGGTCGTGCCCGTGATCACCGTGCTTGTCGGGCTCGCACCAGGGCGCGTTCTCCTCCCAGGCTTCGTGGAAGCGGCGCGCGCGCAACAGGTTTTCCGGCCGCAGCGTTTCCCTGGTTTCGCCCCAGGCGATTGGCTGGCGCGCCAGCAGCAGCGTCTCGGGGAAATTCTGGCGCACCAGTTCCAGATCGTGGACGACAACCAGGATCGTACGTTCCTCGCCATGCCAGCGCTTGATCAGTGCGATCAGGTCGCCAACGGTCTTGGTATCGACGGCGTTGAACGGTTCGTCGAGCAGAATGAGATCGGCGTCCTGCAGCAGCACGCGGGCGAACAGCGTGCGCTGCAGCTGGCCGCCCGACAGCGTGTCGATCGGGCGTTTCTCGAAGCCGCCGAGGCCGACGGCCATCAGCGCCTGGCTGACCGAATCGCGATCTTCCCTGGTGTAGCGGCCGAGCAGCCCGCGCCGTGGCCACAGGCCGAGCGAAACCAGATCAAGGACCCGGGCGGGAAAGGAGCGGTCGAGTTCCGACTGTTGCGGCAGATAAGCTGCGCGCACGCCGGGCGCCCGGACAACCGTGCCGGCCATCGGTTTCAACACGCCGACGATACCCTTCATCAGGGTCGACTTGCCCGAGCCATTGGCGCCGACGACGGCAGTCAGCGACCCGCGGCGGATCGTGCCATCGAGATGATGGATCGCCGGATGGCTGTTGTAGCCCAGCGTCAGGTCGCGGAATGTCAGGCAGGTTTTGGTCATGTGACGATCCGTGGAACACGACTAGTACGGCAGCGGCGGTGGATATGTGATGTTATTACATTAGTCAACAAGTCAATCCGGCGGAATTGCGGCGACCGGAGCAATTTGCGTGTGCCTATTTTCGCCCCACGCCTGCTGGCTCAAGAGGATTCGCTCATGCAACCTTGCCCCCAGCGAACCGCGACTCTAAAGAGGCGCGACCCACAAAGGAAGGAAGCGTCCAATGAGCATTCGTCGCATCGATGTTGGCCCACGCATGAGCCAGACCGTCATCCACGGCAACACCGTCTATCTGGCTGGTCAGGTCGGCGAACCAGGCGGAAACGTCGGCACCCAGACCAGGGACATCCTGGCGGCCATCGACGAATTGCTGGCCAAGGCCGGCACCGACAAGACCAAGATCCTGCAGGCGATCATCTGGCTGGCCGACATGGGCACCTTTGCCGAGATGAACGCGGAATGGGACAAGTGGGTGCCACAGGGCCATACCCCGGCCCGCGCCACCGGCGAGGCCAAGCTTGCCGGGCCGGAATATCTGGTCGAGATTATTATTACTGCAGCGATTTGAGATGCGGCTCTTAACCCTCCCCCTTGAGGGCCCTTGAGGGGAGGGTCGCGGAGCAAATGCCGCATGGCGGCATTTAGTGCCGCGGGGGGGGGGGGGGGGGGGTTTTGGGGCCCCCCCCCCCCGGGGGGGGGCCACAGGCGGGGGGCGCGGGGGGGCCCCCCCCCCCCCCCGGGGGGGGGGGGGGGGGGGGGGGGGGGGGGGGGGGGGGGGGGGGGGGCGGC
>NZ_JBVVQQ010000062.1:0-2861 GCF_055811135.1 Mesorhizobium sp. WSM4817
GGCACCTGGTCTTCGGCGATGGCGAGCACAAAGTCCATGTTGAGTTGTTGACATACCAGTTGGCGGTCTCTTTCGCGTCCTTACAGCGATAGGCGACGTGGTGAATTCTCTCGATCTTCATTGGAATGGCTCCTCTGCATTGGCCCTGCTCCGGACACTTCCACCCGGAGCTGCGTCCTCCCTTGTCATCATTCCTATTGCTGTGGGTCCGCCGCCGCCCTAAGCGCATCACTCAACACCCGGCCGTCCCCGATATGATTGGCCAGAAGCAGAACCAGCCGCGCATTGATGGCGGCACTTTCGGCCTTGCTTCGCCCGTCGTGCAGAGCCAGCAGCTCGGCGTAGAAATCGTCCGGCTGCGGAATGTTCGGAGCCGTATTGAGTGTCGTCATCGCCGGTTTTCTCCCGTCAGCGTCCCGTGGCCTTCGCAAGCGCGGCTTCTACCCCCGCGCGGTCGAACGCGGTCCAGCGCGCCGCGACGTGCTGGTCGGGGCGCAACAGATAGACCGCCGAACCCGCATCGCCGAGATAGCGCTCTCGCAGCGCGTCGGTCGGATCGTCCGCAGCCGACAGGGCCAGCCGCTCGGCCGCAATGACGCCGCTTTCGATCAGGTCGGGCGCCTCGGCTTCAATGGTAAGAAGCTGGAAGCGGTCGCCCAGCCGGTCGAGCAGCCAGCCGCCCTTTATTGGCGCATCGACGGCCGGCGAGCCGGGCCGGGTGCGCGGCGGCAGCCCCTGCGCGTCAGGGCCGTTGAGCGGCGAGCCGTCATAGGTGCACGGCACCGACAGGCGCCCGGAATTGACCAGCGGCCGCGCGAAGGCGAAGTGCTCGGACAGATCGAGCACGGCATCGCGAAAAATCCGGCTCATCCCCGACTTCGGCGTGATGAAGTCAGTCGACCGGCTGGAGTTGAGGATGTTCTCGTCGGCGCCATGGATACGCTCGGTATCGTAGCTGTCGAGCAGGCTTTCGGGCGCCCTGCCGTCCATTACAAGCTTCAGCTTCCACACCAGGTTGTCAGCATCCTGCAGGCCGGAATTGGCGCCGCGCGCGCCAAACGGCGAGACCTGATGCGCCGAGTCGCCCGCGAACAGCACCCGGCCGTGGCGGAAACTCTCCATGCGCCGGCACTGGAAGGTGTAGATCGACACCCATTCGAGTGTGAATTTGGCGTCCTCGCCCAGCATTGCCTTGAGCCGCGGGATGAGGTTCTCCGGCTGCTTTTCCCGCTCCTTCTCGATGTTCCAACCGAGCTGGAGGTCGATGCGCCAGACGCCGTCGGGCTGCTTATGCAATAACGCCGATTGGCTGCGGTTGAAGGGCGGGTCGAACCAGAACCAGCGCTCGGTCGGAAACTCGGCGTCCATGACTACGTCGGCAATGAGGAAATTGTCCTCGAACACGCGGCCGATGAAGTCGAGCCCCATCATCGCACGGATCGGCGAGTTGGCGCCGTCGCAGGCGACCAGCCAGTCGGCACGCAGGCGGTAAGGGCCTTCCGGCGTGTCGATGGAGAGCATCACCCCGTCGCGATCCTGTTCGACCGCCGTGACCTTGTTATTGCCGCGGATTTCGATCGGCCTGCCTTCCGCCTCCAGTTCGCACACGCGGTCGACGAGGAATTTTTCGAAATGGTACTGCTGCAGGTTGATGAAGGCCGGCCGCCTGTGGCCGGCCTCCGGCAGCAGGTTGAACTCGTAGACCCGGCGGTTCCCGAAGAACACCTTGCCGACGTTCCAGACGATGCCCTTTTCCACCATCGGCTCGCCGCAGCCCAGCCGGTCCAGGATCTCCAGCGGCCGCTTGGCGAAGCAGATCGCGCGCGAGCCGAAGCTGACCTTGTCATTCTCATCCAGCACCACCACGGGAATGTCCTGGCGGGCGAGATCGATGGCGCAGACCAGACCGACCGGCCCGGCGCCTACCACAACAACCGGACGGCGCACTGGCGCGATTGCGTCCTGATCAGGGGAGCGCCTGTAGGGATAAAGCGGCGTCTCGAAGATCTTTGCCATGTGTCCTCCCGCCGGGTCGCGTCCGGACTGCTAGCCCTGAAGTTCCGCCCACATCTGTCGGTCGCGCTCTGCGGTCCAGATGCGCGGCATGTCGATGCCGAGCGCCTCGTCGTAGGCGCGGGCGACGTTGAAGGGCAGGCAGTGCTCGTAGATAGCGTAGGATGCGAATTTCGGATCGCACGCCGCGCGCGCCGCGTCCCACGCCTCCTTCAGCGAGCCACCGCCCTGCGCCACCCGCGCCACCGGCCGGTAGGTGGAGCTGACGAAATCGGCAGTGTTGTCGAGCGCGGCATTGACCTTCTCCGCGCCAACCAGCGCGTCGCCGCGTCCCGGCGCGATCGCATCGAGGTCAGACGACCGGATCGCCTCCAGCGTGCGCGGCCAGTCGGCAAAATGGCCGTCGCCGCAATAGCAGGCCGAATGGTACTCGACGATGTCGCCGGTGAACATGACGTTGGCGTCGGGCACGAAGGCGACGATGTCGCCTGCCGTATGCGCGCGGCCAAGGAATTCAAGGTCCACCCGCCGCTTGCCGAGATAGAGGGTACACCGGTCGTTGAAGGTCAGCGTCGGCCAGGTCAGGCCGGGGATCGTCTCGTGGCCCTGGAAGAGGCGCGGAAACCGGCCGAACTCGGAGTCCCAGTCCTCCTGCCCGCGCTCGGCGACCATGGTGCGCGCCTTCTCCGACATGATCGTCTGCTGCGCGCCATAGGCCGAAGCGCCGAGAACCCGCACAGCGTGATAATGCGTCAGCACGACATAGTTGATCGGCTTGTCGGTGACGGTCCTGACCTTCTCGATCACCTTGCCGGCCAGTCGGGGCGTGGCCTGAGCGTCGATCACCA
>NZ_JBVVQQ010000062.1:2961-8102 GCF_055811135.1 Mesorhizobium sp. WSM4817
GGCCGGCCTTGTCTCTCATCTCGATGCGGACCGTGTCGCCGAAACGCATGAAAGGTGTCTTTGCCGCACCCTGCTCGATAGTCTCGATCATGCGGATCTCGGCGATGCAGGAATAGCCCGCGCCGCCTTCAGAGACAGGTTTGCCCGGCCCATTGCCGAGCTTGTTCGATACCGTGCCCGAGCCGATGATTGTGCCAGGCGGCGAGCGGCCGCGTTTTCGCCGCGTAGGCCATCAGCATAGGAAAATCCAAGGTCATGTCGATGCCGGGCAGATGCAGCTTGCCTCCGTCCCAGGCATCGCCCAGCTCCCCGGGGGTGACCGCCCCCGGTGAGAAGGCGAAAGTCGGCTTTGACTGAAAGAAACCGAATCCCTTTGCAAGCTCCACCGAGATCAGCCCGCGCATGGAGACGTCACTGACCAGCATGTGAACCTCCCGTTCAGGTTTCGACAGATCGCCGCCCGCAGACAGGCTTGACGATCCAAGTTGTTGCGTCTGTAACTATCGAAAATGTAACTATCAAGGGCCGGAACGGGCGGATCGGCATGGTCGAGGACGTACTTTCGCTGACGACGATCGCGATGGGATGCGGCATGCTTCCCGTAGCGCTCAGTCTCAGCGGCGGCAACTCCAGTTTCCGTCAACCGATGGCAATTGTCGTTATCGGTGGCCTGATGACTTCCACCCTCCTCAGCCTCGTCGCCATTCCCGTCATCTTCACCTTCGTCGACGACTTTCACAGGCTTCTCAAGCAGCTTGTCGGCATCGAGGCAGCCTGAGCCCTCGCCGGCTTCCACACCTGAAGATGGGGGGCGGTTCGGGGCACCACTTTGCGGGGAGCGGCCCTGGGAAGCACCTCCACTTGGATCCGGCCGTCGTGGACCAGACGCGGCATCGAACTGGGCTGCAACGCCCGCGGACGGGCGGGGAGCATGAGGAATTGTGGGGCGGTTATGCGGCGAGAGCTGTTTCGTCTGATTCGTGATTGTCGTTCGCCATACCGGAATACCATTGCTGGAAGGTCGAGCGTAGGGAGCCGTCGAGGGTCTGCGTCCGGGGTTGCAGCAGAAGATGCGCACCGATCCTGCTCCAGTGCATCTGCTGCTTTTCGCGAACCGCTTGCTGATGACGGCATTGACGGTCGCCTCGACGAAGGCCGAGGATATCCGCTCACCGGACCGGTAGCGTTCGCCGTAGTTGATCAGGCTTGCGCTGTTGGAAGGATGTAGGATCGGAACTCGCCAATGGCCGTGAGGAATTTGCGCATGATCGCGTAGTCCGTTTCGAGCGCTTCCGCATCGAATTGCAGGCTGTCGATTCCTCCTGAGCACGGTACGCATTGCCATGCCAGAGATGCCATTTGATCCTGCGGAGGGTTTCTTGGATGTCCTGCCCCGCCTGCTCATTATGGTTTTCGAGACCTTGGGCGAATTGGCGCAGGACCGTGATGCGCATGGTGATGGAACCAGTCGAGGACATGTTCGCTTGCCGGCGCGATCTCGGCAAGCGAGGGGACCTCTTCTCCTCCGTCGGTGATGAAGGTGATGTCCTGATTGGCCTGAACGTCCTCCTTTTTAAGATCGTCAAGGATACGGCGCTGCGGCTTGCGATCGTAGCCATGGACAAAACCGATGTAACGCGCATCCTCGGGTAAGGAGCGGCCGACGATCAGTTCGAAGTTCTTCTTTCGATAGTTGCGGTCCCGGATATACCCACACCATCCAGACCGATGACGGTGCGGCCATCGGGAACTGGGAGGCTCATCCAGTCGCGCGGACAGGCATTCTGCATAGAAACCCGCTCTGGGTGAGACCACTAGGAAGGTCTCGTCCGCGCTGCAAGGCAGACTGGTTCGCGAGGACGCAGTGCTAGGGGCGAATGGTCAGCGATGAGCGTGACGCTGTCACCGTACTCGAAGAGTACCGGCACATCCTGCTGGGCCGTAAGCTCACGAAGATTAGCAAGGTGGCCGAGGCCTTCGGCCGAACCTACGATGCGACCGAAGAGCATGATGCTTACTATCTTGCTTCAGCGTCACTCCTGCCAAAAGCCGCTATGGTAGAAGCCGTGTCCCAGAACCTCTCGTCCGCCAAATAGCTAGAAGTTCTGCACGTCCCCCGAACTGACAGAATACCGGATCAAGCGGCTCGGCCTTTGGCGTGAGTACAATGGTACGCAGATCAAACTAATCCCGGGCTGAAGACCAATTCCAGCCGTTTGGCGGGCCTTTGCGGCCTCGGAGGAACCCGCGTCAGATGCGCCGAAGCCCGGACGGCGGAATCATCATCAAATCAACCGTAGCTGCCTTTGGTTGATAAAGGCCGCGTGTCGCTGGGAACAGTTCTTGTTCTAACCCCTAAAATGGAACTCACGACGATACGCGCATGGATCAGGTTCGGGCGGAAAAACATAGCCGAGGGCCTGGCAGCCTTCAGGGCCTACCTACAATCCAACCGGTGAGCACCGACGTCGTTTCAACAGAAGAGTCCGTTCAGGCAATGGGCGTGCCATCTTCGATGTAATAGTGCGCAAATTTCTTGTGGTTGCGCAGAGCCTGAGGTCGGTAGGGGCCGAGCCCGGCACACTGCGGCACGTTGGTGATTTCAAAGCGAGCATCGACAAAAGGATGGACTACAGCTTCCGGATTGATTTCCCGGATTTTGACCTTGTATCCCAGTTTGGCGGTCAACCTCGATAGCCAGGTAGGGGTTCGGCTTGCAATCGCATCTTTCATACCCGCCACCTCACAATGCTGGAGGCCATCCGCGGACGGAAAGAGATGTAGTGCCGTACCGGTTTCCATGGACTGTTCAAATCTCGCACCCCTGACAACGACCGGACCGATAACAAGTCCATTCCGGGATGGCGGTCGCCTCCTCGATCATCCAGAGTAGCGCTATGTCGGACAAGCGCGATTCAGTCTCGGGATAACTTCCGCCAATATCCGAGTGATTTCCGGCAAACCACCACTGCTTGAGGACATCATGGCCGTCAATTGTTGGGGGCGCAGTTGCGGTTTGTCCCCACCCGACCCGCGCGAAGTCCTCACGCGTTTCATCAATGGCGTTCGCCGATCGCGCGAACTTGACGAACCGACTTAGAAGACGATCAAAGTTGTCCCCCTTCCACTCAGCGATGTGGCTGCGTACATCACCCAGCTTCGGGAAGTCTCGGATGGTCTTACGCACAGACCGACGCTGCTTCTGGTGTAGCACAGCCATGCCTATAGCCGCTCCGGCCGCTATGATCGTCCCGAAGACCCCCCAGAAGGAACCCAGAAGCTGGCGATTGCCGCAACAATCAGGGCAGGCAAAAGCGCCAGTACCACACCGAGACCAACCACGCCGGTATATAAGCCGGTCTGGACTATCGCACGCCGCAACCCCTTTGCGCCTAGCGCCGCTACCGTATCGAACACGCCGATGAAATGAGGCGCCGCATTAGAGCGGTTCACCTCTCCGGTCTCGTGGTGCGAGCCGTACTTTTCACGAAATCGGCGCGCAAGTTCAAGCCGCTCATCCTCATAATCTTTGCGAGGATGGCCAGCGCCATGCTCGAGCACGGTGCGTACGGCTTCCTCAGCAATATCACGCGTTGCCTTTCGAAATCGCGGAAGAGGGGGCATCCCCCACACGGGTCGGTACGCCGCAAAGCATGAGAAGGTTGGCAACCGCTCTGACGGTGTAGGCGCCTCTGCTAAAGCCAAAGAGGAAGATGCGATCTCCCGGTTGATAGTGATTGATGATGAACTCGTAGCAATCCGCAATGTTGGCGGTGATACCGGTGCCCGAAACGGAGGCAAGCAGCTTCTGGACCCGCCGGACGACATCTGTCATGGCGGTTGCGGTCGTTTCCGTGCCCAGTCCTGGGTCATAGAAGGAAACTTGATGGGCTGGGTCGACCGAACTCTCCGGACCGACACGACACGCCCGATAGAGCTTGTAGACATTGCTCATCCGCTGTTCTGCTCGAACACCACCCTCCTGGCCGGTCCCGTCCGAGAACACCACAATGTTCTTGCTCAAGCTGAATTGCCTCCAGAATCGGTACCTTACGTAAAAACCGGCTTCCCAGTTATCCCAGATCGTCGCGGACGAACCCGGCTTCAGATCGAAGCGCCGTCAGTCAGCTAATCTGTCCACATAGCAGGCGATAGCACTTGGGTCGACCTGGAGCCGGAACTCATATGCTCGGCCAGCTTCTTGGGATCCGTGAACCGGCTGTGATTCCACAGCAAGGCCATGAAACTTACAGTCATGCGCTCCCAGGCAAGCGCCGCTAGCGCGGTGAGCAGGAAACCGGCCGCCGTGGCGCCTACCGCCGTGGTTTGATCGGCCGAGAACGCGATCGCAGCAGCGGCTGCCAGGAGATGCAACCCAAACCAGGCGGTCACGGCGCTCGCAAGCCATGATGCACGGCTTGGCACAGCAGCCGCGGTTGCCGAGGTGCGCGGCGCTTTCAGCCACCAGCGGGCGATCACGACCGCTGAAACGAGCGCCAGGAGTTCGAACAGCGGAAACAACACGGCAGCCTCTGCGTTAGCCATTTGCTTATGGGTATCCGGCGGCCAGCCGCCGATGATTGCCGACACAGTGAGCACCGGCATCAGAACGACCATATTGCGGGCGACGCGAATGCGCGTGCGCAGCGCCTCCATGGCGCGCACTGCCGCTTCGCTTCCGTTGACGAGGATCTGGATCCGAAGCCAGTCCTCCGGGAAGACGTCTTGAACCAAGCCGCTCCCGACGAGCGCGTTGCGCTCTGCCGTCACCTTCTCCGCGAATTTGAGCCTGACCAGACCGAGCCACTGTTCGAGGATGGTGTCGGTCGAGCGGTCGATGATGACCCCGATCGCGAAGCCAAGCGCGATGGCGACGGCGAGCACATCGGTCGAAAGCCCGAAACCGAGCAGCCCCATGCTGTAAGCCGGGAAGAAGAGCGCCGCCAGCGTGATCAAGCCGGCCAGGACCAGCTCGACTAAAAGCTCGCCGATGCTCATGCCTTGAGCCCTTCTCCAGCGGAACTTTCGCCGCGGTATCTCACACCAATGCGCGGCGCCGTGACGCTCATGCTAGCGCGCCTTCTCCACTAGACCGCCCGCCCGGGCAATCAGCTCGCGCGATTCCGCAAAGGTGATGCGAC
>NZ_JBVVQQ010000062.1:8202-9349 GCF_055811135.1 Mesorhizobium sp. WSM4817
CCCTTAGGCAGCACCCATTCGCCCGGCTGACGGCGCGCAGTGACCAGCAGGAACTCGACCGCGCCGTCGCGGGAGCGGAAGACTACGCCGCCGGCATGTGTAAGGGCTTTTGAAGGAGAACGGTCAGTCACCAGGCGGCCTCGAGCATTTCAGTCCGATCTTATCCGAGCCCTAGAACGCGGCAAGGGTGCTCGGGATGGATATCTGTGCCGACTTGCCGGCCGAAGCGCAAATCCGTCCTTCGACCGAGACGTCTCCGGCCATCGCGCTCACCAACCTGCGTATCTCCACAGCCGAACGGATTGAATGAGGTGACCGATATGGCCCTGAACTCAAGGATTCCCCCAGCGTCAACAATAACAGCGTTGGGGCGAGAGACGAAGTATGAAGATCGGCGATATTTGTGTGTATAAGACTGTTGCTCACCGGTCAGAGTTTGACGTTTGTTTACGCTGGCGTTTTGGCGTCGATCGACGCACATTGTCGTATTAGATAGGTCTGCCGAGAGTTTGCGCGGCACAGAGGCGCCTCAGGACTGTCACAAAACAGAAACAATCTCACGGCTAGTTTGATTACGGGGGAAGTTGCGGATACGGCTCTTTTTGATTGCAAATACCGCAAGTCGAGCCTCGGCATGCTCGACCGTCAGCTCGGCATGGGCGCGATAAGATTGGCTGCGCTTCTCAATGAGGCATTTCAGGTCCGCGGGTGCCCATAGACACGAACCTAAAACAGAAAAGGCACGGTCATTTCGGGAGGGGAATATGGCAGGAGAATTCCAGGTAAGTGGCAAGAACAGTGCCGCACTCTTTTCGCTCAAGTTGCACAGGGGCGACGGGATGGCCCTAATCGCGATGAACTGGAAAGAGGGCAAGCCCCCAAAGGAATTTGTGGGCTTTGCTATTGAGTATAAGGAACCGGGAGGTGACCGGTTCTACGCGCTCAAAAATCGCATCGCGTTTCCAGGACTTGGTGGAAAGGTCGACCCAAATCGAATGTCCACCCTAAGGTCACCCATTCAGAAGTTCCGATGGGTTCACTTCCCACGCGATGCCGAACTCGACGGCGAATTTGTTTATCGCGTCTCGCCTGTCTTTATGAACAAGCAGGATGAATTGAGCTATGGAGAGCAGCAACACGCGGCAAT
>NZ_JBVVQQ010000063.1:0-8187 GCF_055811135.1 Mesorhizobium sp. WSM4817
CTCCCTCCCCCTTGTGGGGAGGGTTAGGGGTGGGGGTACATCGTAGAGCGAAAGCCTCGGCTATACTGGGAGAAGTGCCCGGCAGGGCGATGAGGGGCAGCGCAAACCTGGGGTGATTGCCGTTCGCGGTCGCTCAGCCCCCTCACCAACATTCTGCCCCCGCCCCCAGGTGCTCTTTGTTCCCCAGATGCCGGAGCGATGCGCCTCGATCTGGCTGTGGTCGACGAACAGGTTGATCTCCCGGCGCGCGATGCGATCCGCGCAAATTGGCTGGGAACCCCTTGGGGTCACCGGGTGTTGGCACGCAGGAGATTCGAGAGCGATGCCGCAGATCGCGAACAACGCCGCCGCAGGATCTGAACGGTCCGTCCGAAGCAGCGCAAAGCTGTTCCTGTCCGGCGACGTGATGCTCGGGCGCGGCATCGACCAGGTTCTCGCCAGTCCCGGCGATCCGCACCTTGGCGAGCGCTTTGTCAAATCGGCGACGACCTATGTCGAGCTTGCCGAACGCGTCAATGGCCCGATCCCGAGAAAGGTCGACGAGGCGTATGTCTGGGGCGATGCGCTTAACGAATTGGGTCGTGAAGCGCCCGACGCGCGGATCGTCAATCTCGAGACCAGCATCACCACCAGCCTGTCCTTGGCGCCCAAGGGGATCAATTACAAGATGAACCCGGCAAACATCGGCTGCCTGGCGGCGGCACGGATAGACTGCTGCGTGCTCGCCAACAACCATGTGCTCGACTGGGATGAGCCTGGCCTCGTCGAGACCCTCGACACGCTCCGACTTGCCGGCCTCGCCTATGCCGGGGCCGGGCTTGACGCGGACGAGGCGGCGGCGCCTGCCGTCATCGAGCTGGCCGGCGGGGGCCGCGTGCTGGTCTTCGGCTTCGCGCTGGAGTCGAGCGGCGTTCCAGCTTCATGGGCAGCCGGAGCTTATAAGCCAGGCGTCAACTTGCTGGCGGATGTCTCGGCCCGTTCGCTCAAGCAGATCGCCCGATCGGTGCAGGCCATAAAACAGCCTGGCGACCTCGCGGTGGCCTCGATCCACTGGGGCGGCAACTGGGGCTACCAGGTCCCGGCGGAAGAACGCGCGCTTGCCCATGCTCTCATCGATGTTGCAGGTTTCGGTCGTGCATGGGCACTCCTCCCACCATCCCAAGCCGATCGAAATCCATCACGGCCGGCTGATCCTCTACGGATGCGGCGACTTCCTCACCGACTACGAGGGAATCACCGGCAACGAAAGCTTTCGTGGTGAGCTTGCGCTGATGTACCTGCCGCGGCTCGCCGTACCGGGCGGCACGCTTGTTTCGCTCGAGCTGGTGCCGTTCCAGCTCGCCAGGTTCCGGCTAAACCGCGCCCTGCGCGAAGATGCCGCCTGGCTCGCTGCCATGCTTGAGCGCGAGTGCTCATTTTTCGGCACGCATGTGGCGCTCGGCGACGACCGTCTCGCTGTCCTTTGGTGAAGCGCCTGCGGTCGGCAGGCAATGGCACTAAAGCGCGTCGGGTTCGACCGGCTCAAGCGACGCGCTTTAGGTTGTTGTTCTATGCATGTCGTTATCGCAAAACCGCTGCACACTTTTGCGCGACATGCATTAATTTTCAAGCCTCTCAGGCCGACCCCGGCCAAGCGCACCGTCGGCGCGGGCCTGCAAATAGGCGTAGATGTCGTCGATGTAAGGAGCGACGTTGGGATCGTCGGCGAAGCCCTTCATCACCGAAGCGCCGCTGCGCACGCCGTCGCGAACATTGCGCCGGAAGACCTCGAGGTCGGGCAGCCGGTCGACAAGGGCCGAGGCGAAGGTCGAGCCCATGCCGTCGGGACCATGGCAGTGATTGCAGCTGCCATGGTAGCGGCGGAAGCCATTATAGGTCCGCGCATCGACCTTGCCGCTGACAATTTCGTAGAACTTGCCTGAGGCCAGCTCGGCTTGCGAAGACGCGGCGAAGCCGGCGCCAACGGTAAAGATGACGACAGACGGGAGGACGAGCCACAGGGACATCGTCTGTCGCCCACGTTGCAGGCTCATCCAGCACCGCCGCAACGCGCATGCCCCCGGATCACTCGACCTTGGATCACTCGACGGCGGTCATCAGTCAACGGCGGCCTTCGGAGAAGAAACCACGATCCCGTCTATCGGTTGTGGGCTGACGACAAGCTTGCCGCCGACACGCGATATCTCGATGATCTGGTCCGACTCTCCCAGCTTGCCCGGCACCGAGACCGCGACTATTTGGTTCTCGGTCAGTGTCGCCACGAAACGCACTGGCAAGCCAGCCTCGCCCTGCGCGATTGTGGTGACCACCCGATAGCCGTCCTCCTGAGGCGTATAATAGACGACACCAAGGAAGCCGGCGAGATCGATGCTTTCGGCCTTCATGGCTCCAAGCTCGCCGGCATGCGCGGGCATCGCCGCCATGCAAAGTGCTGCAAAAGCAATGTACCTGTACATAATGCTGCTCCATCCGAATTGTCCGGGTCGAACCCGGCTTAAGTTTCAGCAATAAGCGGTCGCGCGCCGTGATAGTCGGCGCACGCAGGCAGAATTCTGGATTAGTCCCCCCGGCTGCATCACAGTGGCGAAGGTCCGCGAGCCAGGAACGCGCTGAACCGCACTGGTTGTCACAGTTAAGTGTGACCTTATCTTCTGGGGCGAGAGTATTTCACCGCCCGGGTGCTTGCGCATCCCCTGTTTGGGGGAGATAATCGGAATTTAAGCGATCGCTAAAGTTGGAGAAGCGAGAGCACCTGTGAGAGGGCGCGGCTTTCCGCCTGCATCGGACGCGCTGTCGACATGCGAGGGGGCCGTCGATGGCCAAGGCATTGTCGCATTATGAGCTGTCGAAGCTGATCGGCTCGATCTACGATTGCGCACTCGACCCGGAGCGATGGGAGCACGCGCTTGCCGGAATCAGGGATGCGCTCGACGCCCAGACTGCGGTCCTGCAGCTTGACGACCTCGCCAACGACCGACTGCTGATCTACAGGACCGTCGGAATAGAGCCATACTGGCTGGAGCAACAGGCGAAATATATCCCCGAGATCCACGCCCGGCTGCTCGAGGATCTCTCGACATGGCCTTCGCTCGATATGCCGCATGTGGTCTCACGCCATATCCCTCAAACCTACCTGGAGACCTCCCGGTATTTTCAGGAATGCCTGAAGCCGCAAGGCCTGGTCGACGTCATGTCGTTCTTCCTGATCCACACCCCTACCCGCCTTGCCGGCTTCGCCGTTGCCCGACACAAGCGGCAAGGCATTATCACCGAGCGCGAAATCAAGCTTGGCAGACTGTTGCTGCCGCATGTGCGCCGTTCGGTGATAATCAGCAACATGCTGGACATCGGCACTGTCGAGCGCGCAGGAATGGCCGAGGCGCTCGATGCGCTCACATGCGCCGTGGTCCTCACCAATGAACGTGGCGCCGTCCTGCACGCCAACCGCTCGGCCAAGCACATGCTGCGCAGCGGCGGCCCGATCCAGGATGTCCGGGGCATTCTGCAAGCAAAGATCCCGTTGGCTTCCAGGGAGCTTCACAGCGCCATCATGCTTGCGGCTCAGGATGAGGCCTGCATCGGCAAGACAGGACTTGCCGTCCTCCTTAGCGAATCCGGCCTGCCGCCGGTCTTCGCCCGCGTGCTGCCGATGGCCGGCGGCGACCTGCGCGCCGGCATGGAACCCGCGGCGGTAGCCGCGGTGTTCATCGGCAATGCACCGGACGAGCATGACGCCGCTGGAATGCTGGCGAGAGCCTTTGGGCTTACGCTGGCCGAAACCCGCGTGCTCGCCAGCCTTGTGGCCGGGCACACCTTGGCCGAGACCGCCGCCAGCCTTCACATTGCCAGCGCGACCGCCAAGACGCATCTCGACAATATCTTCCAGAAGACCGGCGTCTCCCGCCAGGCCGATCTGATGCGCCTTGTCATGCAGATCGTTCCGCCCGCGGGGCAGTCCGGTCCCTGAACCACACCTCATTCACCGCCTTGGATACAGGTTTCCAAGGCCGCGGATCGTCTTGATCAGTTCCGGCTTGGCCGGGTCCAGTGCCCGACCGGGAAGCGATCAGCCAAACGGTTCAGGTACGGCGGAATACCGCGGAAAGTCTTCTGGGTGCCTGTCGCAGTGCAGATGTTTCAAATGTTCAGCGCCTGCGCTTGTTTCGATGGAGGTCACCGAGCGTCAGACTTTCCGCGCCACGCCCTCCACCTGCTTGGTGCGCTTGCCCGTGTCGACCTTGGCCCGCGCCTCCACTGCCTTCTCGATCTCCCGCTTCAGCTCGTCTTTGATATCAGCCGTTTCGGCCATCAAGGCATCGATCTTCATGAAATCGAGCACGCGGTATTTCGACACCGCCGGCCTGACCAGTATGTCCGGCTGGCATTGCCTCAGCTTGGCGGCGATGATCGACTGCATCATCAATTGCGTGGCGCCGAACATCAGGTCGACGGAGGTCGGGTATTTGCGCCCGCCTTTGGCCGGCGCGCCAACGACGTCGACGGCGATGATGATGTCGGCGTCGTGCTCGATCAGGTCGAACGGCACCGGATTGTAGATGCCGCCGTCGATCAGCAGCCTGCCGTCGCGCATCACCGGGCGGAATACCGCGGGAATAGCCGCAGAGGCGGCAAGCGCTGAATGCAGGTCGCCGTCGCTAAGCACCGCAAGCTTATGGCCGAAGAAATCCGTGGCCGTCACCTTCAGCGGTATTTTCAGCTCGGCAAAGCTTTCGGGTATGGCATCGGGCATGAATGCCTTGAGGATGCGCTCGACATTGAACTGGGTGACACGCAGCCCGCCCTGCAGCGCCTCGGCAAAGGTGCCGGGCCGCGCCCGCCACATGCGCGCCGCCACCTCGGCGCGGCGGCCGAGGATCGAGCGCATGTAGTCGTGAATGTCGCTGCCGGCCATGCCCGAAGCCATGCCGGCGCCCATGATGGCGCCGATCGACGAGCCTGATATGGCGACCGGCCTTATACCCAGCTCGTCCAGAGCCTCGATGACATGGATATGCGCCAGCCCGCGCGCGCCGCCGCCGCCGAAGGCGATGCCGAAGCTCGGGCTCATCCCCTGCCCCCCATTGGGCTCATTCCTTCTTGGCTTCGCCGACCTTCGGCCCGACGATCATGATGGCCGGCTCGGCGGAGAGCAGCTTTTTCGCTGCCGCCTTGACCTGATCCAGCGTCACCGCGTTGATGAGGGCGGCGCGGCGCTGCATGTAGTCGATGCCGAGCTTGTCGAGCTGCAGTTCGAGCAGCGTCGCGGCGATGGCGCCGGAGGAGTTCAGATTGTTGATGGCATAGGCGCCGATCAAGTATTTCTTGGTCGCCCCCAGTTCCGCTTCGGTCGGCCCCTCCTCGGCCATGCGCTTCACCACCTCGCGCACGACAGCCAACGTCTCTGCCGCCCGGTCCGCGCGGGTCGCTGTGGTGATGGCCAGGGCGTTGGCATGCTGGTGGTCGACCAGGTCGGAGCTGGCGCTGTAGGCCAGGCCGCGTTTTTCGCGCACCTCGTCGAACAGCCGCGAGGTGAAGGCGCTGCCGCCGAGGATCTCGTTCATCAGCACCGCGGCGAAGAAATCCGGCGCACTCCGCTTGACGCCGGGATAGGCGAGTTGCAGCGACGTCTGGGGCTGGTCGTAATTGACCTCGAGCTGCTGGTTCAGTTTCGGATCGACATCAGCGACCGCGCTGAGCGCCTGATGTTGCGGCAGGCCGCCGAAGACCAGATCGAGCTTTTTCTTCAACGTCTCGGCATCGATGGCACCGACCACCGCCACATGCAGGCCATCACGAGCAAAATTCGCCTTGTGAAAGGCGATGAGATCGTCCGGCGTGATGGTGGCGATGCTTTGCCTGGTGCCCTGGTCGGGTCGCGCATAGGGGTGGGTGCCGTATAGTGCCTCCAGCCATTTGCGCTGGGCGAGCGTATCGGGGTCAAGCTCGTTGGCGATGATGCCGGACAGCACTTGCGCGCGGATGCGGTCGATTGGCGCCTGGTCGAAACGCGGCTCTGTAACCGCCAGCCCCAACAGGTCGAACGCCGCGTCGCGCTGCTCGGCCAGCATGCGCATCGAGCCGTAGGTGCCGTCGCGCGCCGCTTCGAAGCTCATCTCGGCGCCGACGTCGTCCAGCTTTATCTGGAAAGCCTCGCTGTCAAGATTACCGGCGCCCTCGTCGAACAGGCCGCTCATCAGATTGGCAAGCCCTTCCTTCCCGGCGGGATCCTGCGTCGTGCCGCCGTCGAAGACGAAGCGGATGGCGACCAGCGGCACGGAATAGTCCTCCACCAGCCAGGCGGTAATGCCCTTTGACGACGTCACCTCCTGGATGCTCATGGCCGCACGAGCGGAAAGCGCCGGCAGGACGAGGAAGACGAGGGAGAGGAGCAGCGTAACTAAAGGGGTGGCAACCCGCGCGGCTCTCCCTTCTCCCCTTGTGGGAGAAGGTGGATTGGCGCGCAGCGCCAAGACGGTTGAGGGGTGCTGGCCGGAACGATGTCGGTGCCAAGCTGGAACACCCCTCATCCGACCTCGCTTCGCGAGGCCACCTTCTCCCACAAGGGGAGAAGGGAAGTCGCGGCTATGCTGGTTCCTCATCAGATCAATTCCCCGCCTGTGTCTGCGGCAAGAGATAGCCTGATGTCGAATGGTTGAGATTGAGATAGCGCGCGGCAACGTCCCTGACTTCGTCGGCGGTGACCTTGCGAATGCGGCCCGGCCATTCCTCGACGTCCCTGATGCTGCCGCCGGTGGCGAGCGTCGCGCCGTAGATGTTGGCCATCGAATCCTGCTTGTCGCGGGCGAAGATCATCGAGCGCACGTAACGATCCTTGGCCTTCTCCAACTCGCCTGATGTGACCCCGTCCTTGGCGATGCGGGCGACCTCGACCTCGACCGCCGCCTGGAGATCGGCCAGCTTGGCGTCGCCGCGCGGCGCCCCATAGACGGTGAAGTTGGTGGCATCGAGCATGGTGCCCTGGAAGAAGGCGCCGGCCTCGGCGGCGATGCCTTGCTTGACGACAAGCTGCTGGTAGAGCCGGCTGCGGCTACCGCCGCCGAGGATCTCCGCCAGCAGGTCCAGCGCTTCCGCTTCGCCTGGCTTCGCAGTGTGATAGGAGGGAACCACCCATTGCGTCGAAAAGTTGGGCACACTGACACGCGCGTCAGTCAGCGTCACCGTGCGCCTGGTGTTCTGCTCGGGTTCGACCGGACGGATGCGCGGCGGCAGGTCTGGACCGCGCGCGATCTTGCCATAGGTCTTTTCGGCCAGCGCCTTGACCACCTGCGGCTCGACATCGCCGGCCACCACCAGCACGGCGTTGTTGGGCGTATAATATTTGTCGTAGAAAGCCTTGGCGTCGGCGCGGTTCAGCTTCTCCATCTCCTGCATCCAGCCGATCACCGGAATGCGATAGGGCTGGTTCTGCCAGAGCGTGGCGTCGACCTCCTCGCCGAGCACTGCCTGCGGATTGCTGTCGATGCGCGAGCGGCGTTCCTCGAGGATGACGTCGCGCTCGGTGGCGATGACGTCGTCGTTGAGGATGAGGTTGCGCATGCGATCGGCCTCGAAATCCATCATCTGCTCGAGCGCCTGCGGCACCACCGTCTCGTAAAAGGCGGTGTAGTCATAGGAGGTGAAAGCGTTGTTCGAACCGCCGATGGCGGAGACGGCGCGGTCGAACGCGCCGGCCGCATGGTTGGTCGTCGCCTTGAACATCAGATGCTCGAAGAAATGGGCGATGCCGGACTTGCCCGGCGGCTCATCGGCGCTGCCGATCTTGTACCACACCATATGAGTGACGATCGGTGCGCGGCGATCGGGGATGACAACGACCTCCATGCCGTTGTCGAGCAGGAAATTCGTCACCTTGCCGTCGTCCGGCTTGTTGTCGGCCAGAACCGGGCCGGTCATCACGACAGCCAGCGCAAAAAGCGTTCCGCGCAGCCAGTCAGCCTGAGATGTCATCAACGACTCCGGTTGTCATGGGGTGGGACGATAGGCGGGGGTGTTGCCACAGGCAAATTGATTTGTTCGTCATTTTGAAGGCGCTGCGCCAACCTTCTCCCCTTGTGGGAGAAGGTGGATCGGCGCGCAGCGCCGAGACGGATGAGCAACCGTGCTTCAAACGGAAGCCGGATTCCAGGGTTTGTTGGTGCGCACCATAGCGTTGAGGGTTGTGATGAG
>NZ_JBVVQQ010000064.1:0-7979 GCF_055811135.1 Mesorhizobium sp. WSM4817
CTCATCACAACCCTCAACGCTATGGTGCGCACCAACAAACCCTGGAATCCGGCTTCCGTTTGAAGCACGGTTGCTCAACCGTCTCGGCGCTGCGCGCCGATCCACCTTCTCCCACAAGGGGAGAAGGCAAGATGGTGCTTGGCTCTCCTCACGGCCCTGCCCGCCTGCGCCGCCGCTCATAGAGCATGACCAGGGTTTCGGCGGTCAGCGCCGGCTTCTTCTCACCTTCGATCTCAACGATGTTGGCCGCCTTCATCAGATACTGGCCGGGGCCCTTGTCCTCTATGGACAACAGCGTGATCCGCAGCCTGATGCGCGCGCCGGCCCTGACCGGCGCCAGGAACCGCACCTTGTCAAAACCATAATTGAAGACGGCTTGCGTGTTTTCCGGCACGATGCCCATGTCGAGCGCCAGCGCGCCGATCATCGACAGCGTCAGATAGCCATGCGCGATGGTGGCGCGGAACGGGCTCTGCCGCTTCGCCCGCTCTGGATCGACATGGATCCATTGGCGGTCGCCAGTGCATTCGGCGAACTGGTCGATGCGGCTCTGGTCGACCGTCGTCCAGTCCGACACGCCAAGCTCCTGCCCTGTCATCGTCCTGAGCTGTTCGTAGGTCGGCGGCGGCCTCAGCCGTATTTGCGTCATTCCTGCTTTCCCGATCGCTTGCCCTGCCTCCGGACCACGAACCGGCCGCCTCTGTCAATTCGCTCAGTGTGTTCCGCCGCGATATCCTCGGCCGGATCGCGCCAGTGCCGGTGTAGAGCTGGCAACAGGATTATCGAGCAAGAGGAACTTTGTGCGCCTCGGCGGGACCAACACCAAGGCTTTCGCCAGCCGGGATGACGACAGAAAAGTCCAGCGGCTTGGGAAACAGCCTACTTCTTGTCGTAGCCGCTGCGGATTTCCTCCATCGCCTCCTTGATGCGCTCGCGCAGGATCTCGACCGATTCGGTGCCGGATTTCCTGGCCAGCTCGGCCACCTCGCCGGCATTCTTCAATGCGGTTTCGAAGGATTTCCTGGCGAACGCCGTTTGCTTGGCCATCAGCTCCCGAGGATCGCCCGGCGCCCTGTAGTCCTGTGCCATGTCGGCGATCTCGTGCAGCGTGTCCTGCAGCATCTCGCGTTGTCTGGAGAGCAGCGACGACGCTCCGGCAGCACTTGCCCTGGCCGACTTTTCCAGTGCTTCGAGGTTCTTTCGATGATGGCTGAGGATCGCCTCGACATCGACGTTCGGCAGCTTCAGGTCGCGGCCGAACCTGCCGAACATGTCGATGAAGGTGTCGGATTCCGGTCGCTTTGCCATGGTGGTTTTCCTCTGTTGCTGCGAATTCGGCAGCTGAAGAGAAACAATAGAACAGCGGAGCTTCGCGGTCCATTCGGCCGCGCACACATCGCGCCTCAGCCGACGAGGAACAGCCGTTCCAAAGTGTGGAGCACGACGCCGGCCAGGCCGCCGATGACCATGCCGTTGAAGCGGATATATTGCAGGTCCCTGCCGATGTTCATTTCGATCAGCCTGGTCAGTTGCGCAAGGTCCCAGCGCTTGACCTGATCGGCGATGAATTTCGAGACGCCGCTCTTCTGGCTTTCGACGAACGACGACAGCGCAACGATAAACCCCTGGTTCATGTCGGCCCTGATCTGGGCGTCGCCGGCAAGATGGCGGCCAACCTCGACGAACATGCTGGCGAGATGGGCGCGAATCATCGAATTCGGCGCCTTGGCGTCCTGCTCGATGAACACACTGAGGCTTTCCCACATGTCGCCGGCCAGCGCCTTCAGCTCCGGCCGGGCGAGGAAATCGCGCTTCAGTTTCTCGGCGCGCTTGGCGTATTGCTTGGACGTCCTCAGCCGCTCGACGAAGCTCAGGACAAAACGGTCGAACTCGGCCCGCATCGGGTGATCGGGATCGGCCCTCACCTCGTCGAGCAACGAACCGGCTGAGGCGACGATCTTCTTCAGCAGATACGCGTCGGCGCGAAACAGGTTGAACAGCGACGGCAATTCCTCGCGGATCTTCTCGCGCATCGTCGCCAGCGCCGCCTCGTCGCTCAGGAAGCGGCCGACGACCTTGGTGAATTCGTCGAACAGTCTTTGGTGGCGGCGATCATCGGTCAGCGCCGACAGCAACTCGGCGGCGAGCGGCGCCAGCGGCACCTTTTCGATCTGCTCCAGAATGCGGCTGCTGACGAAGCCCCGCAGGCCGGATTGCTCGACGGCCGCCAATGTCTGCGGCACCAGCCGGCCGACGAAATGCGACAGATCGGCGGCGCGGTTGGGGTCGGCCAGCCAGTCGGCGACGAGCGCGGAAAAATCGACCTCGGCAAGCTTTTCGCGCACCGGCTCGGGCGCCAGGAAATTGGCCTCGATGAAGCGGCCGAGATTGTCGGCGATGCGGTTCTGGTTCTCCGGGATGATCGCGGTGTGCGGGATCGGCAGGCCGAGCGGCCGTCTGAACAGCGCCACCACCGCATACCAGTCGGCCAGCCCCCCGATCGTCGCCGCCTCGGCGAACGCAGCTACGAAACCCAGCCACGGATAGTGGCCCTCGAACGACTTGGCCACCGCAAAGATGAGCACGCAGAGGGCGAGCGCTGCGGTGGCGACGAATTTTGTGCGCCGAAGCGCCGAAAGTTTGGCCTCCGCGTCGGCATCGAAGCGGGCGGACGCCCAAGCCGGTGATGATTGTGACATGGATGAACTGCTCCTGGTCTATGTCGCGGAGTTAACTTAGTAATCCGCCCACCCGAATGCGCGCCATTATCAGGGTCGTGGTTTGCACGACCGCCCACACAAAGCTGATAAAAATATTCAACTATTATGCGGTGCTTGTCTGGAATTATTCCAAGGTATAGGCCATATTAGGGTTGAGCTACTGCTTCGTGAGGACACAATGCGGCTGACACGCCAGACCAACTACGCCATGCGCATCCTGATGTATTGCGCTGCGAATACCGACCGGCTGAGCCGCATCCCGGAGATTGCGGCCGCCTACTCGGTGTCTGAACTTTTTCTCTTCAAGATCCTGCAGCCTTTGGTCGAGCATGGTCTGGTCGAGACGGTGCGCGGCAGGAACGGCGGCGTCAGGCTCGGCCGCGCGGCCGAATCGATCACATTGTTCGACGTCGTGCGCGTGACCGAAGAGAGCTTCGCCATGGCTGAATGCTTCGAGAACGACGCCGCCGAATGTCCGCTGGTCGACAGTTGCGCACTGAATTCGTCGCTGCGCGAGGCGCTCAACGCCTTCTTCGCCGTGCTCGAGCGCTATACGATCGCCGACATGGTGGCAGCGCGCCCGAACGTGCGCCACCTGCTCGGCATCGACATGCTGGTGCAAAGGGCGCCGGCCGCCTGATCCGGGTCGAGCCATAGCCGAACAGCGCTTGCAACTCTCCCTTCTCCCCTTGTGGGAGAAGGTGACCTCGCGAAGCGAGGTCGGATGAGGGGTGTTCCAGCTTGGCACCAACAGCGTTCCGTCCAACACCACTCAACCGTCTTGGCGCTGCGCGCCAATCCACCTTCTCCCACAAGGGGAGAAGGAAGAAGGGGCGGCGCCGACCTTGCCAGCTGGAACTTACGCCGCTGACTGCGGCAGCACGAACGGCATGTCTCCGGCCGGCAGCACGCCGACCCGCAGCCGGCAATCGAACACTTTTTCGATCAGATCGTCACTCAGCACGTCCTGCGGTGAGCCGGTGGCGGCAAGCCTGCCGCGGTGCATGACAAAGATCCTGTCGACATACATCGCCGTCAAGTTGAGGTCATGCAGGATCGCGACAACGCCGCCGCCCCGCCTGGCGAAATCTCGGGCGATGTTCATGATGATCAATTGGTGCTTGATGTCGAGGCTGGAAACCGGCTCGTCGAGGAAGAGATAGCGCGGTTTGCCGTCGAGGACCGGCGCCCAGACCTGGCAAAGCACACGGGCCAACTGCACGCGCTGCTGCTCGCCGCCCGAAAGCTCCTGGTAGAAACGGCCGGCAAAGCCGTCGAGATCGACGCGCGACAGCGCCCGTTCGGGCAGGCGCTCGTCCTCGCCGGGCAGCGCGCCCGAGCGCCCGCCGAGCAGGCCAAGCCTGACGATCTCGCGCACCGTGAAGGGAAACGACAGCGTCGTCGCCTGCGGCAGCACGGCGCGCAGCATGGCGGCCTCGACCGGCTTCATCACCGACAGGTCGCGACCGTTGATGGTGACCTCTCCCGAATAGGCAAGATCGCCGGACAGCGCCCTCAGGAAGGTCGTCTTGCCCGAACCGTTGGGACCGACGATGGCCGCGATCTCACCGGGCCGCATGTCGAAATCGACATTGGCGACGATGCCCTTGCCGCCGATCGCCACCGAGACATCCCGCGCTTCGATCATGCAAACTCTCTAACAGGTCTGCTCACACAGGCCCCCCTCTCATAGGTCTATAACCCCACGCTTGCGCAGCAGGATCCAGAGGAAGAACGGGGCGCCGGCGATCGCGGTGACGATTCCGATCGGCAGTTCCGCCGGCGCCACGATGGTGCGGGCGACGGCATCGGCCAGCAGCAGCAGGCAAGCGCCAAGCAGGGCCGAGGCCGGCAGCAGATAACGATTGTCCGGGCCGATGGCCAGGCGCAGCAGATGCGGCACGACGATGCCGACAAAGCCGATGCCGCCGCTGACGGCGACAGACGCCCCGACCGCCGCCGAGACGCCGACGATGGCCGTGTATTTCAGCCGCTGAACCGGAATGCCGAGATGGCCGGCGGTGGCTTCGCCCAGCGCCAGCGCGTTGAGGCCGCGCGCCACGAACGGCATCGCCGCCAGCGCCAGCACGATCACAGGCCCAACGGAGCCGATTTTTTGCCAGGTCGCGCCGGCGAGCGAGCCGAGCTGCCAAAAAGTCAGGTCGCGCAACTGCCGGTCGTCGGCCATGAAGATCAGGATACCAGTCAGCGCCATGGCAAGGGCCGCCAGCGCGATGCCGGCGAGCAGCATGGTGGCGACCGAGGTTTGGCCGCGCCGGGTGGCCACCTGATAAAGCACCAATGTCGTCACCAGCCCGCCGCAGAACGCCGCCAGCGGCAGAGCGAGTGTGCCCAGCATCGAAGTTATCGGCGCCAGCACTGTGGCGCCAAGCACGATGACGGACACCGCGCCGAGGCTCGCTCCGGCCGAAACGCCGATGAGACCGGGGTCTGCCAGCGGGTTGCGGAACAGCCCTTGCATCACCGCGCCGGAGACGGCCAGCGCTGCGCCGATCAGCACACCGAGCGTGACGCGCGGCAGGCGGATGTCGTAGACGATCAGGCGGTCGCGCGCGCTCAGCGCCTCGTTGCCGGGTGCTGCACCCAACAGCCAGTCGCCGACGACGCTGACGGCCGAGACATCGGATGCGCCTGAGGTCAGCGACAACAGGACGGCAACGGCAAGTCCGAGGCACAAAGCCAGGATGGCGATGCGCGCGCGCCCCGAGCGGTCGCCGTCGGATGCTGTCGCCATAGTGCTCGAACCAGCGATCGATTGATCCACCATCGGGCGCCCGCTCAGTCCGCGGCCTGCCCGCCATAAAGCGAGGCGGCAAGGTCGCGGATGACGTCGGCGGTGCGCGGCCCGAAGCCGAGCAGATAACCGCCATCCATGCGGACCACCTTGCGCGCCGCACCCGCCGGTGTCGACCGGATGGACGGGTTCGCGAACAATTCGTCGTCCGATACGCCGGGACCGGCATTGTTCATCATCAGGATCACGTCGGGCCTGGCGGTGATGACAGCCTCGTCGGACAGTTGCTTGTAGCCGGAGAAGCCGTCGATCGCATTGACGCCGCCCGAAAGTCTGATGATGCCGTCGGCCGCGGTGTCGCCGCCGGAAGCGAGGATCTTGCCGCCCCGCATCGACAGAACGAACAGGACGCGCTTGCGGTCCTTGATCGAGGCGGTCTGCTTTTCGGCGGCCTTCAGCTTGACATCGATCTCGGCTGCCAGCGCAGCGGCCTTGGCGTCGGCGCCAAGCGCCTTGCCGACGATGCGGATCTTTTCGAGAATGCCTTCGTGGTCGTAGCGCTCGGGCACCTCGATGAACGGGATGCTCGTCTTCTTCAGCACGTCGACGGTTTCCTTCGGCCCGCTGCCGTGCAGCGCCAGGATGCCCGACGGATTGACCGATAGCACGCCTTCTGGCGACAGCTGGCGCATGTAACCGACGTCAGGCAGCTTGAGCGCCGCCTCGGGATATCGGCTGGTCGAATCGCGAGCGACCAGCCGGTCCTGCTCGCCGAGCGCAAAGATGATCTCGGTGATCGAACCGCCAATGGCCGCTATCTTCGACGGGTCCGCAAAAACCTCCGTGCCTTCGGCAGCGCGGGCCGGCAGCGCAAAGGCCACGCAAAGGCACATCGTGGCCCCAAGCGCCATTCTAAAAACACGCGCCCGTTTAAGCAAAGCAGCCATTGTCGTTGTCCTTAGGCTGCGGTCGGGCTTGGAATGCGCGGCAGGTTCTCTGCCAGAAACCGCCAGTCCTCGCGCTCGCTTTCGCCTTCGTGGCGCTTGCCGAAGAACTGGATGATCATCTTGCCGTCGGCGCCATAGGCTTCGAGAGACGTGACATGGCCATCCTTGGTCGGCTTGCGCACGCCCCAGACCTCTTGGATGTGGTCGGTCCGCAGATGCAGGTGGAAGGTCTCGTCCAAGACGTTGATCCACGGCCCCATCGGCTTGATCGACTTGATCGGGCCCGAATGGATCTGGATGCAGCCGCGATTGCCGACAAAGCACATGATCGGCATCTCGCCCTCGGCGGCATGATGGAACATGGCGCTGACGGCATCGTGGTCGAGCAGCCAGGCGTAATCCTGGCCAACCATGCGCAACGCCTGGCGGCGGTCGAGCTTCAGCGTCTTCAGCATGCCGAAGAACTGATGCACGTCGGTCAGACGGCTCCAGCGGTCGCGCAGATCGTCGACGTCAGCGGAAGCGGCGGAAGCCTCGGCCTCGCTTTCAGGCCCGCCTTCTGAAATCGACCCTTCCTCTGAAATCGCGACGCTCGACTCCTGGTTCGGCGATTCCAGCTCGGCAACCAGCTTCTGATAGGCATAGAAGTTCGACGCCGGCCGCAGATGCACCTTGTGCACCGCCTCGCCTGCCGCATCGAAGAACTGCAGGCTGCGCCTGATATCGCCGCCGTCGCGCTTTTCGACGGCAAAGCCGTGCGCCCAGGCTTTCGGGAAGATGCGCAGGTCGATGTTCTCGCCGAGCACCATGGCATTGTGGTTGCCGGTCACGACCTTGTCGTAGACGCCGATCTTCTCGTGCACGGCGCTTTCATTGCGCGTCAGCGCCATGACCTCGCCGACGGCCTCGAGGCCGGTCAAAAGATCATTGACGCGCGGCTCGACGCGGAGGACGCCGTCGCCGCAATGCGCGGCGACCAGCTCGGCCTCCGAAATGCCAAGCTGGGCGGCGAGATCGCGCTCGCGCGTCTTCGGATTGTCTGCCCGCGCCCGCCGGATCTCGTGCGGCGCGGGCCTTACGCGCTGGTCCATATTTTTATTACCTACTTGTTGAGGATGAGCTTGCCCTGGCGGGTGATTTTTAGTCGGTAGAGCGCTCCGTGATGCTCGATGCCGATCTCGTGCTCGCCCTGGAACAGCGCGTTGCTGGACAGGGTCCTCACCGTCAACGGAACCCGATCGAAACGAGCCGAATTGTCGTCGGAACGGCGGACGCGATCGCGAAAGTCATTGGGCCGAAAGTCATTGGGCCGAAAGTCTTTGGGATTGTGCGTGTTCATCTGGTTCGATCCCTTCCTGCGCCGGGCCTGGTCGGCTGGCGCGGCGCTGCGTGAATGCCGCTTCATTTCTTGACTTTAATACTCATGTTTACTAGTCAGTGCAATACCGGACTAGATGAGTCAAGATTTAAGAAGCCGGACACGACGAAAAATGCCGGCGCGTCAAGCCGGCCAGCATCGAACCAGGATTTTTGGAGTGGGGGCATGGGGTTGGGGAA
>NZ_JBVVQQ010000065.1:0-7386 GCF_055811135.1 Mesorhizobium sp. WSM4817
TGCTGGTGCCTGGCCGCCGACCGAAAGCGAGGCCCGTTCAGAAACTTATGGAGACCGACATTCCCCGGATGAACCCGATGACCCTACGGTTGCCGAAAGGACCCGGCGCGAGTCAAGGAGTAGGCTCTGCTAACCGCTGGCGAGCGCGGCGTCTGCGCAATCTTCCTCGATCGTCAGGAAACCGATCTAACCTCGATCCGCTTTGCCGCTGCCTCCGGAGCTCTCGGGATGGCGAGGTGAAGCACACCGTCCTTCATATTCGCCTCAATTCCATTGATGTCGAAATCCCCGGAGAGAGTGAACTGCCGCTCGAAATCGCCGACGTCGTACTCGCGATAGGCCTGGCTGTAGCCCTCGGGCGTATCCTCTTCGACGCGGCCATAGATCGACAGCACCCGCTTCTCCAACGTGACCTCCAAACCCTCCGGGCTGACGCCGGGCAGATCCGCAACGACGCCAAGGCCCGTTTCAGTTTCGTAGATGTCAACCCGTGGTACGAAGACCAGCCTCTCATGGGTCCGCTCGCCCGCGTCCTGCTCCGCGGACAGCTTACCCTCCAGCTCCGGTTGGCTAGTCGGCGTGGCCTGAGACTGCTTGCTCCCCTTCGTTCCCGCTCTCGTGGTCTCTCGCTTAGCCATGACCCGCCTCCTTGATCGCCTTAACGTGAATGCGCTTGGGCTTGTCCTCTTCGGCCCGAGGAAGATCCAGAGTCAGTACGCCATTGACGAGATCCGCTTCAACCTTGTTCGGGTCGACCACAAACGGCAATGACACAGTCCGCACAAACCGGCCTCGACGACGCTCACGCCGGTGGTATCCCCGCCGGGCTTCCTCAGTTTCGGTTTGCCGCTCTCCGCTGAGCGTAAAGGAATCTCTGTGAATCAAGATGTCCAAGTCTTCTGATCTTACCCCAGGCAGTTCGGTGATGATGATGACGCCGTCCTGGTTTACGAAGACATTCACCGCCGGGAATTCCAGTCGGCTCACTTCGTCTTGGAGGCGGCGTATGTGAGCCCGCGTCCTTGATGAACTGGACAATCTGCGGGAACCGCTGCTGCAATATGTGATGGCGCTTGCCGGGATAGACCCCGAAGACAGGCCACGTGCCGACGCTCGGGGGCAGGGGAGGAAGCCTAGGGAGGTTCCCTTCAAGGAATATCTGGCGAGCCTCTACCGCATCGGCACGGGATGGCTGGGCTGGGAACCCGACACCACGCTTGAAGCCACGCCCGCCGAGATCATGGAAGCCTATCGTGGCCGTCTCGACATGCTGAAGGCGATCTTCGGCAGTTCGGAAGAACCGGAAGACAAGCTGTCCCCGATCAGCCCGGACGACAAGTTCAAGGTCGCTTTCGGTTCCTTCGGGACGACCAAAGTCCACCGGAAGAAGGCTGCATGACATGCCGATGCGCGCCCCTTCCATCCGCTCTTGCGGTTGCGTCCTGTCCCACCGGGCAACGATGCCAGCACATGGTTGCCGCCGACCGTGAGCGCAAGGCGCGCTTCGATCAGCAGCGACCATCGGCACGGGAACGCGGCTATGACAGCAAGTGGGATCGGGCGCGGGCAGAATACCTGAAAGCCAATCCCCGTTGCGTCCTTTGTGGCGCACCTTCCCGCGTCGTGGATCACAAGACCCCGCACCGTGGCGACAAGCGCCTGTTCTGGTCACCGTCCAATTGGCAACCGCTCTGCACGCCCTGTCATTCGGGACGCAAGCAACGGGAGGAACGGGCATGACGCATCAGCGCTTCCACCTGTTTCGGGGCGAATGGCTGACCTTGCGCCAGATCGCTGAACTGACCGGGATAGAGCCGGGAACGCTCATGCATCGCGTTCACACGCTGGCCATTGACCCGGAAAGGGCAGTCAGCGAATCCGTGGAGCCGCCAACGAAGCCTACAGCAAGCAAGGCCATGCCCGCCACCTACACCTTCAACGGCAGGACGCAAACGCTGCCGCAATGGGCAAAGGAACTCGGGATCAACCAAGCCACATTGCGGGACCGCATCAAAGTCGGATGGCCGATTGAGCGGGCGCTTACCGAACCGCCGATCAAGGGCGCTGTCCTGATCGCGCGGAAAAGAAACCACCGCCTCATCAGGCGACTGATCGCTGCCTATCGGGGATCATCCACCGTCAAGGAGCGGCGATGATGCTGGGTTCATCAGTAATCGTACGGGTTCCAGTCCGTTTGAGCGCGGCCCGGCTGCCTGATCGGTGTGTTCTTGAACCTAAACACGTGGTTGCTGTTTTTCTGGCAGACTTTGAAATCACCTTCACCCGATATGAAGCTGATCTGCTTGTCGCTGTTCAGGCAAACCGGGCAGATGAAATGCATTGGTTGCCCGTTTGCCGTGTCCGCCTTGAGCCTGAAGACCATATCCTGTTCGCCGGTTTGGAAAAGTTCGTATCTGGCCTTCTCCCGCTCAAAATCGTCTTGTTGTCTCAATTCACGGATGAGCGTCTTGAGAGCTTCACTAAGCTGCACATTCATCATGTTGGCGGCTGTCAGTTCGGTCGCGAGCATATTGAGCAAAGTATCCGCTTCGCCGCTGTCAAGCTTCTTGTCGGATTTGAGCAATTTCTTGACTGCTTCAAACGTGGCGACTGCTTTGCCGGTAGTGCCCAAGGCCGAGCTTGCAAGACCAAGCGCGTTCTCAATCAGACTGAAGTCCATTCGATCTCCCCGAAGACGGTCACAGAAGCGAGACAGTATCGCCGCCCGAAGCCTGTCAGCAAGCGAAGCCGGGGGTGTCTAACAACTTTCCCCATCTTCTAGGGACCGGCGAGGGGAGCGTTCTGCGTGATTTGCACTCCAAGGGGGCGGATGCGCCATGATCATCCTTACCGTCGCGGACATCAAAGCCCATGCGAACATCACGATCAGCGATGATGACGCGCTGATCGGCGACAAGATCGCAGCCGCCGAAGCATGGATTTCCAAGTTCATCGGCAATGCGCTGGACGACATCACGGCCTTCCCGGACGGAACGCCCGAACCGCTGAAGGAAGCTGTCCGCCAGCTTGTCGCGCACCTCTATGAGAACCGGGAAGCCACGCTTGTCGGCGTCACCATGTCGGACGTGTCGCCCGGCCTGTTCGACCTGATGGCTCCCTACCGGGAATGGTGCTTCTGACATGAGCGCGCAAACCCAAAGCCTAAGCCGCCGACTGAATGCCATCCCGAAGGCTGTGCGCAAGGCCGTGCATCCGGCCTTGGTGCAATCGGGCAACGAGCTTGTCCAGCGTATGCGAGCGCTCGCACCGGAAGACACCGGGGCGCTGAAGGCCAGCATCATCGCCACGCCGCCCGGACAGGCCACGCCGCCCTATTCGCAACCGGGCGGTTCCCGCATCACGGCGGAAAACGAAGTGCTTGTGACGGCGGGCAACACGACTGTCCGCTATCCGCATCTTGTCGAATACGGCACCGCTCACGCGCCGGCGCAACCGTTCTTCTGGCCCGCCTTCCGGCTGTCCCGGAAGAAGATCGCCAACCGCATCAAGCGGGCGATCAAGAAGGCCGTGCGGGAGGGATGATGGAACCTTCCCTTGATCTTCAGAAGGCTTTGCGCAACCGGCTTGTGGCTACGTCCGCCGTGACGGCGCTGGTTCCGGCAACGTCGATACTGGACCGCAACGCCCGCCCCGAACTGGACAACGCCATCATCATTGGCGAGGGCATGACCGTTCCCGATGATGGACTTGCCCGCCATCGGCATCAAGCGTTCGCCGACCTGCATATCTGGCGGAAGGAAGCCGGGCTTGCAGGGAGCAAGCAGATAGCGGGCGCGATCAGGGACGCGCTGAACGATGGACCGTTGACGCTGGACCATTTCCACGTCGCGGACCTTCGCATCGCCAGCACCCGTTTCCTTCGCGCCCCAGACGGCATTCATTCCCACGCCGTCATCGCGCTTGAAGCGCGCCTTGTGGAGCTGGCGTGATGCGGGCGGGCAAGCTGGACCGGATCATCACGATTGAGCGGGCCACGACCGCCGTGGACGAATACGGCACGCCAATTGAAGGCTGGACGATCCTTGCCACCGTGCGGGCGCAAATCATTCAGGGGACGGCGGAGAAGTTCATGCGGTCCTTCGGCACGTCGTCTGAAGCCGCCGTCATCTTCCGCATCCGCTATCTGGACGGCATCACCCTTGCTGATCGCGTGAACGACGGGACACGCAACTTCGATCTGAAGGAAGTCAAGGAACTCGGCAGGCGCGACGGCTTGGAACTCCGCTGCATCGCGACGGGGTAGGCATGACGCCGCGACCAAGATCGTCCGCGCAACCGGAAACCTGAAAATCGCGAAGGTCTTGCTCAATCACAGTTCGATTTCCGTCACCGACAAACACGCTCACGTGCTGGACAGCGAAGTGGCGAACGCGACGGAGGCAGTCGCAAAAGCCCGGAAAAAGTCCCGGAATGCGAAAAAGAAGGTCGCTTAGCGTATGAACCTGTTAGTGAAATTGATTTCAGACCTCCGGCCTTCTAAGTCGGTGCTCTCTCATCGTCTGACAGCGTCAAAAAGTGGGCCTGACCTGCAGCCGCAGTCAGGCAGGCGCCGATGAGGCCAGTCAACGCGAGAATACTCCGGCGCCGGAAGTAAGTGGTTTTCGTCATGCATTCCTCCCGGCAAATCGGTCGGATCGTCTCAAGCTCGACACTCCGCTAGCTTTAGGACCGGATTGCCTGCGGGAGGCGTTCCTCTGCGGGGCACCCTCGGATTCTTGGATATCTACTGTCGGCCTTCGAAATCTGTCGAAAACTCCAGAGACAATTCCTATAGACTAAGCAACTTTAAATGGTGAATCTCGCCTGATCCCCATATGCGGGAGATCAGCGCTGACCAGTTCCTTTCATCCCAAGATATTCACCATCGTCGGGCTTATCTGGTTGGAAACCAACTAACAGCATCACGCAACCTCTACCGGCGACGGCCAGCTTGAGCGAAAAAGTCGGAACGGCAAAACGGGTCACCAGACGTCGGAACTCCACACCCGATGGTTCAAAAACCATGGCCCGAATACCCGTATTCGGTCCATCCTAGCTATCTGTCACCTGTGAATAGGATCTATCCAAAGCACCTCCTCGGGTGCTTCCACCGGTTCGATGTCGAGGTTGACGACCACCGGTTCCTGGCCTGACCTGACGAGAACGCATTCCAGCGTTTCGTTGCGGCTGGTGATCATGACGGTGCCACCTGATCCCCGCTGGAGATGAAAGGCTTTCGGCGTATGGTGCGACCATCCGGGACAGGGGCACCGGGAGCATGCCAAGTGCGGGCAGGCCGATGTATTCGATGAGCTGCGAGCTCGCGTTAGTAGCTGGCCGCCCCTGCGACCTGCCCGGTTGCGCCGAGAGCGCGGATCCGTAGGTGTCGCGTCGCCCGCCGGCTCCCGACTGTTTGAGGAGGAGCCGATGAGACGCGTGATTGGAATGGACATCCACCGCACCTTTGCGGAGGTGGTGGTTTGGGAAGATGGCCAAGATGAGGTTGTCGTCGAAGCTACGGGCAACGCCATGGCGGTGGTGCGGGTTCTGTCGCCGTATGTCGGCCGGGTGATTGTCGCCAACCCGATGCAGGTGAAGGCGATCGCCCATGCCAGGATCAAGACCGACAACATCGATGCCGGCGTTCTGGCGCAGCTGCATGCCAGCGGCTTTCTGCCTGAGGTCTGGATTCCCGATGAGCGGACTGAGCGGCTGCGCCGACTCGTCGCGCGGCGCAACCAGGTCGTGCGGCATCGCATGCGCGTGAAGAACGAGGTGCATGGCATCCTGCAGGCGCACCTGGTGCCGAAGTGCCCGCATGCCGACCTGTTCAACCATCGCGGCCGGGCCTGGCTCGAGCGGCAGGCGCTTCCCGACGATGAAAAGAGCCGCGATCGCCCGCCACATCCGCGAGATCGATCGCCTGGCCGAGGATCTGGCTGACCTCGATCGCGCCAGCGCCCGGGAAGCGGTTGATGACGTGCAAGTCCGGCGGCTTCAGACGATCACCGGCGTCAATACCATCGTCGCGAGCGGTATCATCGCCGCCGTCGGCGACATCCGGCGGTTCCACGAGCTGCAGAGGCTGGTGAGCTACTTCGGCTTCAATCCGCGCGTGCGCCAATCCGGTCTTGGCATGGCGCAATATGGCCGGATCAGCAAACATGGGCGTTCCCATGCCCGCGCCATGCTGGTCGAGGCCGCCTGGGCGGCGGTGAAGGCGCCCGGACCGCTCAGGGCCTTCTTCCTGCGCATCCGCAACAAGCGTGGCCATCAGGTCGCCGCCGTGCCGTCGCCCGCAAGCTCGCCGTGTTGATCTGGCATCTGCTGACAAAAGAGCAGGACTACTTCTGGGCTCGCCCGGCGCTGTTGGCGGCAAAGCAGAGGCAGCTCGCTCTCAAGGCTGGCGCACCGGGCGAGCGCGGTGTCGGTCGCCGCGGTTCGGCTTACGCCTACAACGTGAAGGAGCTGCGAAACAGCGAGAAAGCCGCGGCCGAGAACGCCGAACGTGCCTACGAGCTGATGGTTCGGCATTGTCCGGCCACGCGGGCCGAAGCGGCGCACGGACGCCACAAACGAGGAACGACTATAACGGCTGCGTGGCGGCGCTCTCATCCTCTCACGCCGCTCTTTGCCACGTGGTCGTCCGTGCCAGGCGAACATAACATAAGCAAATATCCCGGTGCGACAATCGTCGCCCCGGTCCGCCCCAGACTGGCGCCGTGCTCGACGCCGTCAAGGGTGGCCTGGAGGCTCGCAGTAGGCCGTGCCGCCATCGCAGCGGCCAGCCTTGACCGCGTCTCGACACGCTCGCACGGGAAATCCTGTGGGCCGGGACGAAGAAACACGCTCACCTGAGCCGAACAAAGAAACGCACAGGAGCCGCGCTTGTCGATGTCATCCGTCGAATATGGGCAGGGCAAGAAAGGCCTGGAAGTCTGGAGCGTTCGCCTTGCCTAGAAGCCAATACACTGGCCATGGCCCAAAATTGCCGCTCATACAAAGAAAAAGCCCGCTGCCGGGAGGAGGTGGCAGCGGGCTTGATTTGAAATGCAGCGCGGGAGGAGGTGCACCGCATTCAGCGCCGGGCATCGCATCTGGGAGGAGTAGATGGCCGACAACAGGACCATATCGATCGCCGCAAATATTGCAATGCACAAATTGCATATCGCATGTGCGAAAGCGTTACCTGGGTGTATGCATCGACATTGTCCCGAAAGACCCACCCACCAACTTGTTGCCATAGCTGGCCGCTGTAGAGATTAATGGTGCTGGTCATTTTTGCTCTCCTTTGCGTTGTCGCAAGGAGGGCAGATCTGCGCCTGGATCGAAACGTCGAGCGCCGGCGCTCGTCGGCGACAAGCAGATCCGGCTGCAGCATGAGCG
>NZ_JBVVQQ010000066.1:0-6484 GCF_055811135.1 Mesorhizobium sp. WSM4817
AGTCTGTCAATGACCGTGGAATCGGGACCCCGCATTTTCGCGCAAAAGGGACCCCGGTGTTGGGGCGGTGAAGGGCACGCCGATGAGCGCCCGATCAGCCGGAGCTGGTCGGGGTTGCACAGCCTGATCGGGCGCGGCTGATTGGCTTTTCGGCTTTAGCTTTGAGAGCGGCTCTTGAAGCGCCAGGATTCGTTTCCGGTCTCGACGATCTCACAGTGGTGCGTAAGGCGATCGAGCAGCGCGGTGGTCATCGCTCGGCCATTCGCCGAAGGCGAGATTGGTGGTGATGATGACGCTGGTGCGCTCGTAGAGCTTGGAGACGAGATGGAAGAGCAACTGCCCGCCGGCCTGGGCGAAGGAAGATAGCCGAGTTCATCGAACACGACGAAGTCGAGCCGAGTGAGATGGTCGGCGATACGTTCCTGTCAGCCGGCACGGGTCTCGGTCTCGAGCCTGTTGACCAGGTCGACGACATTGAAGAAGCGCCCGCGTGCACCATTGCGGATCAGTGCCCGGGCAATGGCGATCGCCAGATGCGACTTGCCCGTGCCGGTGCCGCCGACCAGGACGACGTTGCGCTGATCGGCAACGAAGGCGCCGCCGGCGAGATCACGGATCAGACTCTCGTTGACTGGCGTCCCGGTGAAGTCGAAGTCGTCGATGTCTTTCGCCAGCGGCAGCTTGGCGACGGTGAACTGGTATTTGATGGAGCGCGCCTGCTTCTCCGATATCTCGGCCTGCAGCAGATCGCCGACGATCCTCGGCGGCTCGTGCTGCCGCTTGATGGCGACGCCCGTGATCTCGTCATAGACCGATCGCATCCCGTAGAGCTTCAGCGTACGCGCCAGTGGGCAAGGACACTTTTCGCCTCCTTGGGCAACGCCTTGGCACCTTGGCACAAAGGGTGGGCCGAGCTTCGAATTGGATCGCCGGGCTTTTTTTCACCACAAGCTGCCGGGGATCGGCAACTTTCAAACATCTCGCTATCAGGAAATCGCCTGGTTCCCCTCGTCAGCGGTAGCGGTCTCATCGCTCAGCAGAGTCAGGCCGGCCTCCTCAAGCACGCGAACGGCGGCATAGGCGTTGTGTCCGTCGACGAACCGGCGCCGGACGAGCGGGCTCGGCAATCCGGCGAGATGGAGAAGCAACGCATGATAGAGGAGGCTCAGCGCCGAACTCAGCCGCTGGATGTCGTCAACAAAGGCTTCGTAATCGCCGTCGGATTCCCGTCGGCCGCCGAAGTGGGAGACGTCATTGCGCCGCCCTGCGCATCGTTCAGCGAAGTTTTTCAACTGCCCAGGTTGGAACTCAAGAGGCAGGGTTCCGACAAGTTGAGCGATCCTGGTGGCAAGCGACGGTTCGTCACTCTGAGGCAGCATCCGCTCAGCCCAGTCGCGATCCTTTTTCCTTTCGATCCCGTCTAATATGCGCTTCACCTTGGCTGCGAGCTTCGGATGGGCCTCGGGTGCGGGATAGAGCGTGCGATGCAGTGCCTCCAAACCCCACACGAGACTCGCAAAGCGGTGCTCTGGGTATTTCACTTGACCCCGCCGGTTGCCGAGATACAGATGCGCGCCGGGGCCGAACCGGTCATAGTGCGCTAGCCATGTCTCGAGCACCGCACCTAGTGTATCCCGGCATAGGCCGAAGGTGGCGAAACACTTATCCCATATCACCGGCTCCGGTCCGCGCGGTATGCGACGGTAGTAGAGCCGGACAGGGGCGCCACGCCGGGTCCGGCGGAGGATGGGGAACGGCACACCTCGATTGCTGTTGGTCAGCAAAATCAGCAGGTCTTCTATTTTCCACGTCAGATTGACGGCATCTTCGATAGTCAGCGACCGCTCTGACCGCAGCAGGCGCAACGATGCCCGTTCCTGCCAGGCCACTCGGCGCATCTTGGGAGAATAAGGGCCGTCAATCCAGCGGGCCAACTCGAGCGTTTGCCCGTCCATGCTCCAGCGTTGCGCAGCGGATTTCCCGTAAGTGGCCGTGACGGTCCGCGACGTCTTCGCGATCTTTATGCCCCTCAAAAGAAGCCAATCCTCAAGACCGTCGAGAGGTATCTCGAGTCTCGAGAACCGCAAGTCTTTGTCCCCCTTGAACCGCTCGCTAGAGATGAGACATTGGCTGGCGAGGTAGGCTTCGGTGGATGGTCCGTCCATATGGGTGTTGCCACCGTTCGTGGTCAGTCCTCCGAGCCACACCCGCTCGTCTGTCCCGGTGAGGACCCCCGCCACGCTGCCATCAACTGGACCCTGGCGAAACAGCCGCGAAACACGATCCACGGGACCGGGCCCCCCGAGTGGGGCGTCCAGTTCCAGGTCGATGCGACCGGTCTCGGACACCCGCAGCATGCCCGGGACGCTGGTGGGGTGCGCGAAATGTGTATTAGGCACCACCAACTCAGACTGCCAGAAGTAGCCCCGGCTTTCGACTAGGTAAGACGGCATTCTCGGTTCAACTCTATCGACGGGGACCTGCGTAACACCCGCTCTGCAATCGGGCTCGCTAGCTTAATCCACCTTACGGTTTGACTCGAGCCAAAGCGATCATGGCGCGCCAGCTCGCCCACAACGGCTCGTTGGTATTCCGATCTGTGGGGTTACGCAGCCAAGGCTGGCATCATGCCCAACGCAAAGGTCGAAGGCGAGAAGATATCGTCGGCACTCGCCCGTCGTCCACGGGAAGACTCGACCGCTTATTTCGCGTCGTAGGCCGTGTAGGACATCGTAACGGTCGAGCCAATCTCCTCGGTCACCATCACTAGTCGATCTCCGGCGGCCGCGACCACCGCGTCGCCTGGGTGTTTTTTACTTCCTGTGCGGACATGCGTGACGAGGGTGGCGTCGGGGCAAAGCGCCTGAAGGGGAGCATTGGAATTCTTGTCCGAGCCATGGTGAGGCAGGGCGAGCATCCGCACGCGCGCGAGTTCATCCCGGTAGCAATATTGCCAGTGACCTGATGAGGTGGACGGCCTCCGCTCCCGGCATCGCTCAGATGATAGCCTTCTTGCAATGGCTGAGCTCAGACCACAAAGTCGGTACGTATTATCTAGAGGGTCTCTAATGAGTGCTCGCCTATCGACAGTCATCAGGATCGGCGAAGCCGCAAAGGCGATTTTACGAAAGACTCAGAGCTTTCCAACCAAGGGTTTCGGAGATCATGAAGACCTGAGCGAACGCGAACATATCGGTGTTGAGCCGATGCTCCTGGCACTTTCGATGGAGTTGGCACTCAAAGCGTGGTTCGTTTTCGACCACGACGATCCAAAAACTACCAAATCGCACGACCTGATGAAGCTGTTTGACGACCTAAAGCCCGAAGAAACTTGAAGCGGAGTTCAAGAGATCAGTGGCTCCCTACCATCCCAACGGTCTCTACATCGACTACAGCATCCGTCAGATTCTGTATCAGCACAAAGATGCCTTCATCGACTGGCGGTATCTGCATGAGGCCAATAAATCGATGATGTTCGATCAGGGTGCTTTTGAGGCAACGCTTGAAATGGTGCTCCGGGAGTTCGAGAAGAGATATCGCATTGAGCAAGTTATGCCGGTGTCGATTTGATCGGACCTCGCAACGCGATCGCCGCAATCGCCGTCATGGATACGAAAACGCGGGTCGATCTCGCCCGAGTTAATATCAAGAATGTCGTTGACCGAATCAGCGCCCTTTTGCTGATCTCAGAGCAGAATGCTCTGATTGTGTATTCGCCGCGTTATCGAACGTCAATTCCGCGCCGCGCACAAGGACGCTCAGGAACGCACGATCAATCGTGGGAAGTGCTTCGACCATCTCAGGATATCACGCGGCTGTTGTACACTGCGATCCAGGCATCGTGCTCAGCTTTGAGATTTTCGACGAGGGCATTCACCGTCAAATCATTGATTGCCTGGGGCCTTCCATGAGCGAACGCGTTTCTGCGTTCGTGGATGTCCTTAAGTAGATCTGCAACTACGGGAAACCCATTGATGCGAAGGTCGTCGAAATAATTCGTCCTGAAGAATATCTTGTAGAGGTCGTAGAGGCGGCTCCCAATTCCAGAGTGACGCCGAAGCTCGTCGTCTAAGACACGTTGTGGGAGGGCACGCATGGCAGTTCTGTGAAGCCTCTCGATACGAGTCTCGAAGTAGCCCCAGAACAGCAGGACCAGCGCCGCCCGAGCGGATGGGCGCTCAGCATCGGCAAAATGTGAAAACTGTTCAAATTCAGCGACCGGACGTTCCCACTCACGCTGCAGCATCTGCAGATAAATGTGATCCTCATAGCGACCTTCGGCGCCTGCGAATGCCGGATGGATGATCATCTGTTGGCCGTTTATTCTCGTGATCTGAGGCGAGGTGTCGAATGGGTCGGCACCACAAGCCGGGCAGGGCGCATCAATCTTCCTAATTCCTGCGCAGTCCCCGCTGCATGATATGTAACCCGACCAGAGGCTTGCCCATGATCTACCAGGTAACTCGTCGAACCACATCGGATGACCCCATCGTGTCGTTTGTCAGACTAGACCTCATTCTGGTCGCGATCAGCGCCGAGCAATCAAGCCGGCGTTCGCACAAAGCAGTAAAGCGCCGCAATTCCTGTTTTTGGCGCCGACGACCGGGCTTCCAGGGCTCTCTTCCGGTAGTAGTTGCTTGATCCATCGGCGGAATGGTGTCGGAAATCGCGAGGCCTGAACGTTTCATGATGTGATGCAGATGAGATTTTCCCATATATAGACCTTCTGTTTTTTGCCCGGCGCCCCCGGCGAAACGACGTACTGCGACGACCGACTATGGACCGGATCGGATATCTAATCCTTATGATCACATCGTTCGCCGAATTCCTCGAGCAGCTTCAGGAGAAAGAAGCTGCCATCCTCGCCGAACAGTCCGTGACCCATGGTCCGACGATCGGCGATATCTACGAGGGCCTGACCCGCGAGCTTCTTGAGCGCGCTAGGTAGCATGGGCCAAGCGTTGTTCCTTTCGGGACACGCCTACCGGCAGGTCATTGGTTTTCTCTTAAATCGGCTTTGATAAGGCGATCTAGATCGCGCATTTCTGCGGTCACGCAGTGCAGAGCCGTGTTCCAGTCGTGCTGGAACGCCCTGCAGCAGAATGATTTATGCCTTTTCTTGTCGACCTTCCCAAGGGTGCGAGTGCAGCTGAGTCAGGCGAGGTCTGGAGAAAATTCCGCGCTGGCCCACAGCACCCCTGGGTGGACTTGGGAGAAAAATTGGAGAACAACAAAAATCGGATGCGAGCCATATAGTCGATCCGAGAGATTTCCGAGAAATATCAGTTGAAGGATCTTTGTCTAAACAGTTAGAAGTCAATGTTATTAGAAACGAGTGCCGGGGGGCGTATCGTGGGATTCTATATTCGAAAATCGGTTTCAGTCGGACCGTTCCGTTTCAATTTGTCGAAATCCGGAATCGGAGCATCAGTAGGCATGCCGGGACTCAGGGTCGGAAGCGGACCTCGCGGCAACTACATCCATGCTGGAAGAAATGGCTTCTACTACCGAGCCACTTTGCCTTCGGTTCGGCCTGCCCGGCTTGGTCCTCCGGCGTCGATTGGCTCAATGCGATCTTGCTCGATTTCAAAACGTCGTCTGGCGACTGCCCCCATCTGGTGAATTGCCAATCGGCGCGAGCCACCGTCACGGGAAGGAGGGCGGCTAGCGCAAAACTGCGGAAAGCTGCGGCAAATAAGCGTGAACCCCTTTCCATCGATGTCCTCTCTCAGTCGCCTCAAATCTCAAGCTATTGGCGAGCCTTCTGCCGTGGCGACTTTTTTGCAGGCTTGGCAGGGGCCTTCCGACCAAGACCCATAGACTTGGCTAATTCCGACCGCGAAGCCGAATAGTTCGGCGCTACCATAGGGTAGTCCGCCCGTAATCCCCACTTCTCGCGGTATTCATCCGGAGTGAGTCCGTAATGGACGCCGAGATGACGCTTCAGGGATTTGAATTTCTTTCCGTCCTCGAGGCAAATAATGTAGTCGGGAAACACTGACCTCTTCGGATTGACTGCTGGATCTTGGGCCGGCTTCTCGGGTTCTATCGGCTGGCCAATTTTCGAAAGTGACGAATTCACGATGGAAATCAGTTCCGGCATTGAAGCGACCGGTACCGCGTTCTTACTGACGTAGGCGGAAACGATGTCGGCGGTCAGTTCGATCAGATTGAAAGTCTCGTCGGCCAAAGCAAATTCTCCTTTTCAAGCATCCGTCTTCCTAACTTCCCGATGTGGTGCAATCAACGACAGAAGCGTACGTTAATACTCATTTGCTCGACCGCGTTTCGGGCACTTCGGACGCGACCCTGGAGGTAATGGCAGGTATGCGGATAGCTTGGCGCAATCCTCGACTAGTAGCTCGACCACCCAAGAGGTTACACGGAGCAGCCAGTGAAAGCGAAGTATGTGCACATGGGGAATGCGCACGACGAACGTTCACCGATCGACTGCCGACGGTAGCTGATCCATACGCGCGTCGGA
>NZ_JBVVQQ010000067.1:0-5856 GCF_055811135.1 Mesorhizobium sp. WSM4817
GTTAACTGCCAAGCGACAGATTTGATCTGAAGGCGGCAACTGAACTCATGGAACGTCAGATACTATACCCTGCTTGCCAAGTCAATCTTACTCTTCAAATAATGTAATTATTTCAAGTCTATAACAGAATGCGATGTGGTTCTGGACTCAACGTTTACGCGTTCAGAAGCTCACCATTTTTGAGATGGCAGGCTTACAACGGGTGGTTTCTCGGTTAAGCGGAGATTGCAGAATGCGAGGCGGTTCTAAGCTGCCCATATGCACCGACTCCGCGACGACCCTGCGCCAATGCGGAGGCTGAGGGCACTGAGATGGTTCATCTTAGGCTAATCGCAGCAACTACCATTTTGGAGGGATAATTTGGAATACAAGCTACACAGGATCGCACCCAATTCAGAAGGCTGGGTTCGCCCGTCACGCGGCAGATTGAGCCAGAAGGGGGTCGGCAGCTTCGTTCATGAACACGGGTTCGGGCACGAGGACTGGAATTTCAATATTGATTTCGCGATCGATGGACAGGTCCTCGGCTACACGGTAGCGCTTCCTGCCAAGAAATATGAGGGCCAGAGATTTGGCCTTGTCCTAGCGACCTTCGATGCTGGCGGCTGGCGAGCGGCAGGCTATTACGACGGAGCCATATTACTTGATAAACCCGCCGCTCCGTCAGCCTCAGCGGTGGAGCAGATGGCGGTTGATGTTTTCGAACTCGCCAAAATCAATCAGGTTGCCCATCGATACATGAACCAAACACTTACCCAGATAGAGAACTCCATCCGAAGCGATTTTGTGTACTTTCGTTGGGCGGTCCCAAAAGATCGGATTGTCGTATTCCGGGAGTCGCTACCAATACCGCCAAACATTTTCGAGCCCGGCCGGCAAAGGATGGTAACTTCGTACAACTTGTCCGAAGAGCAGTTCAGGGCGATCACGAAGCTAGGAGCAGATGCTAGTGGAAGAGAGGGTGAGCGTTCCGAAGAAGAAGGCGCGCGCAGGCTCAGGCTTCATTGGGCCATTGAACGGAAGCCGCAACTGGTCGCCGCTTTCAAGGCGAGCCTGACTTCATTCGCATGCACGGTTTGCGGCTTTGATTTCGAGAGAACTTATAAGGAGCGCGGCATTGGCTTCATCGAATGCCACCATACGAAGCCCGTGGCAGAAATACGGCCCGGCGAAAAGACGCGATTGAGCGACCTTCGTGCGGTCTGCTCAAACTGTCACCAGATGCTACACCGCAAACCCATGCTCACGGTCGAAGAACTCAGGGATGTAGTGGAAGGGAAATAAGCTGAACGTTCATCCTTTGCCCGACGGCTCAAAGACTATCACGTGGCAGTTGTGCAGGACTATGGCTAAGGCGAGCACCGGCATCGGCTGCCGCTCGATAACCGGGTGATGTCGGCTCGAATCCGAGGCAGAGAAGGGGGGCGCCCAGAGTGTTACTTTTCAGCATGTCGCTTGGCCGCTCGGTCCGCACGTCAAAGCGATCCGGGCCGAGAGGTGTTCGTTGACCGCGCTATCGACACCGCCATCACCAGAACGGCCAAGTTGGGCGAGGCCGATGTGCCAACGCAACCGGGACGGCTCTTACGGCACTCAAAACACCGTCGGCGCGGCTTGGCCGCAAATGGCCAACGACCTCGTGGACCTCGGCTACAAGCTGCCGTCCGCCGGTTCCCTCAAACCCAAGCATGTCGAGGCGCTTGTAGAAAGTGGCTCGATTCCGATACCTCGGATGCCAGTATCCGCAACCGCCTCACCTGGCTGCGATGGTGGGCGGAGAAGGTCAACAAGGTCAATGTCGTCAACCGCGACAATGCCGCGTACGGCGTCGCCGAACGTGGCGAAGTCACGCGCAACCGTGCCCCAGACCCTCAACCAGGCCAAGCTTGGCACGATCGAGTGCCCCTCATATCAAGGCGTCGGTTCTCCTCCAAGTGGCGTTTGGCCTGCGGCGCAAAGAGGCCATGATGTTGCAGCCGCAGGCGGCCATTCGTGCCGATCATATCGCCTTGCAGGTAAGCTGGACGAAAGGGGGCCGGGCATGGACCGTGCCCGTCACCACGCTGGAACAGTGGCATGTCCTTGAACCCATCATGCGCCTTGTCCCCGGTGGCGGGTCCCTGATTCCCGCGCAAATGAGTTATGTCGAACACCTCAAGCGGTTCGAGTACCAGACACTCAAGGCGGTCTCCGCAAACAACGGATTCCGCCACGCCTATCCGCGACGGCGTCTGCTACATCGGCCTCGTATTCAAGAGAAAGAACAACCCCGCCGACAACAATGAGGCTTGCTGCGGGGCGCAGATTTCCTGCATACCGGCGAAGGTATTGTGTTCAAGGGTGCTGTGGCGCATTCGGGTCTGATCGCCTCGGGGAGTTTCACCTCTCTAAGGAAAAGCTGCGGAGATCGTCAGCCGCTGCGCTGACAGCTACATCAGTGGGCACGGCAAGCCGCCGCAGGAGATTTTTATCCACGGCCGCGGTTCAATGGTGCGGAGAGTGAGGGCTTCCGCAGCGCGGTTCCGGCGGGAACAACTATTTCCGGCATCCAGATTACCAAGCCGAATGACCTCAAGCTTTTTCGCGAAGGCGGGCGTGCAGTTTTGCGGGGCCTAGCGCTTGAGATCGACCATCGCAACGCATTTTGAGAGGTTCCAACGCCCTTGAAGGTGCTCATTGTTTTTGGTGACACGCGGCTCCATCAGGTGCTGGCTGACGTTCTCGCTCTGACGAAGCTGAACTTCAATGCGCGCCTTTTCAGCGACGGTTAGCCGGACACTCTGCGATTTGCCGACGACATCGGGGAAATCTTGACCGCGATACCGGGCGTGGGGTCGAAACCGCTATCGTTTCGGCACTACATTTAGCCAGCAATGACGCCTGCAAAGGTTAGGCGGCACTGGGCGCAGCTTTCCATATTATATTTTATGGTTCTCGCTTCCGTATTTGGTTGCACATAGCAGCCCAATCAAAGAATAAGAACAATCGGCAGGGAGATGGGAATGGTCACGAACTACCAGGATCAGATCGAACGGGTTTCGAGCGAAAGCCTCGACGTTTTCGAGAGAATTTCCAAGGACGCACGTTCGGCGCTTGGCGAGCCATACTCCACCGGCCCGACGGCGCTCGCCAGCGTGAACACCTTTACGTCAGGCGAAGCCGTCAGGGCCCTGGGCAACGTCGACAGCGCAAACCGCCGTGCTCTCGAACTGCTCGCCAGAGAACCGGCCATCGCCAGGGTGGTAGCACGTCAGGACGATGGAAAGATCGTCATCTATTACATCTGCCGTGGAACGGCTTCAGGAAGCCCCGGCGGAGACAAACGCTTCGCTGGACGCAATTCGTTGATGGGCCGGCTGGCGTCCTTGGATGTGGGCGACGATTTCGATATCCGAACCCCTGGTGGCGTTCAGTCTGTCGAGATCATCGAGAAGGCGATCCTTCATCCTCATGAGCGCCAGGGCCAGTGGGACTCGCGTAACTCCATTCTGGAGGGCGAATTCTACGGGCCCATTACCGTCATCTCCATGCTCGATGCACTCGCCGTGCATATTGCCGTCGGGGAAGATAGCTCCATCCTCGACAGTATTTTGGCTATCGATGAGCAAGCAACCAACATCATTGAAGGCATCCGGCGCAGTGTCATCACGAAGATGGGCCTGCGTGACCAACCGATCCTGGATCGCTATCAGGACGAGATTTTCCGGTTGCCCCTCAACAGTCAGTTGCTGATTATAGGACCGCCCGGCACGGGCAAAACCACGACCTTGATCCGGCGTTTGGGACAGAAGGTCGATCGTGTCTATCTTGATGACGATGAACGGCGCTTGACCGACAACAGCAGTGCCGACAATGCCGTGGATCACTCTCACAGTTGGCTGATGTTCACTCCCACGGACCTGCTCAAGCAGTATCTCAAGGAGGCCTTCGCGCGCGAAAACATTGCTGCGCCCGACCAGAAGATCGCGACATGGTCAAGCTTTCGGCAAGGCCTGGCGCGAAACAGGTTTCGCATCCTCAAAGCTTCTGACGGCGGCGGACCTTTCATCATGAAGGAAGGTGAATCCTATGTCCTTCCTGACGTGCTCAACAGGCAAACAGCTTGGTATGAGGATTTTGTAAGCTGGCAGGCCGGCGACTACTGGGAGGATTTAGGCGGTGCAGCCGACCTCCTTGAAAAGAATGGAAACTCGGAAACCGCGCGCCTCGGGCGGAGGCTTAGAGAGGCCGTCGCGGAAACGCCTACCATTTCGCTTCCTCGCGCCTTACTGGAACTGGTGAGCGTTTCCTCTGACGTTGAAGGTCTCCTCTCCAGCATGAGGGAAGAAACCGACACCGCGTTGCGGCGGCGCCTCAATACTCAGGTCAATCAGGACCGAAAATTTCTCGAAGGCCTGGCGGCATTTATCGACGGGCTCAATACGCCCGACGACGACAATGACGAGCAAGACGGCGACGAGGACGAAGATGTCCAGACCCAGGCACCTCGTCCGCGCATGGCGGCAACTGCGGCAGCCTATATGCGAAATCTGCGCAGCCAGGCCCGGGCGCGCTTTGGTCGACGTACATTGGGCCGAACCACGCGATCTGGCCGTATTGCGGAATGGATAGGCGACCGCACTTTATCCGAGGACGAGCTCCGTGCGATAGGCGAGAGCCTGCAAATCCAGACGGCGCTCCGAAAGTTCACCAATCCTATCCGGAGATACTTGAACGGCATACCGGCAAGGTATCGTCGGTTCCGGCGTCTGCGCCAGTCGGAAGGTGCTTGGTATGTCGCAACTCCTATTCCCGTGAGTGATGTCGACCCTCAAGAGGTGGATATCCTGTTGTTGTGTACGATGCGTACGGCGTCGAGCCTGGTCCAGGACCGCACAGTTCGACGCAATATCGATCAGCCGGCTTACGGCATTCTAAAGGACTTTCAGAGCGTCGTTCGCAATCAGATCATGGTCGATGAGGCGACAGATTTTTCGCCGATAACGCTTGCCTGTATGGGCGCACTCAGCAATCCGGCTATTCAGTCATTTTTTGCCTGCGGCGATTTCAATCAGAGGATAACAAGTTGGGGAAGCAGGAGTGCCGACGAGATGCGTTGGGCTTTCCCCAAAATCGACCTCAAGCCGATCCAGGTTTCATACCGTCACACGCGGCAGCTCAATCGCTTGGCATCGGAGATTGTCCGTCTGTGTTCCGGCGAAACTGTCGAAGCTGTTCTCCCTAAAAACGTCGAGAACGACGGTTGGGCTCCAGTCCTGGGCGTTGACCTGACTGGGCGTGATGAGACCGTAGCGTGGCTTGCCGCTCGCATCATTGAGATCGAGCGGTTGACGAAGCCCCTCCCTTCCGTCGCAATCCTGGTGAATGACGAGGCGGAAGTTGGGCCACTTGCCGATAGATTGAAAACTGCGCTTGCAGATCAGAATCTCAACGTGATCGCGTGCTACAAAGGCCAGTCTGTTGGGCAGGACAGCGACATCAGGATTTTCGATGTTCAGCACATCAAAGGCCTGGAATTTGAAGCCGTATTCTTTGTTGGCATCGACACCTTGGCGACACTGCGCCCCGAGCTGTTCGACAAATTTCTCTATGTGGGCGCAACCCGTGCCGCGACCTATCTCGGGCTTACATGCGTCGGAAGGGCGTTGCCTAAGAAGATCGGCTCCCTTCAAAGTGACTTTGTTCAAGGCTGGAGCACCTAGCGGTATCTCTATGGCGCATTCAACGCCCAATCGCGGCCAATCCTTCGCAGGTCGTTGCCTGTAAGCCTGCTTCGTCTGGAGCCGTCCGTCGCCTCACAGGAGGCGGGCGACGGCGCTCCAGCGAACACGCTGCCGGTGTCGCTTGGCAGTTAAT
>NZ_JBVVQQ010000068.1:2500-5605 GCF_055811135.1 Mesorhizobium sp. WSM4817
AGAGAAGATTTGTTCGAACTTCATAGCCCGCAAGGGGTGTGATTTGTCGCGGGAGACGCTCAATCTCCCGCATATGATGGGTTTGCCTAACCGCACCCTCGAACCGATCTCGAGAAGCTGGTCTTTTTGTGCCAATGCCATCAGGCGACAATCCTGCACAGGATTTAGCTGAAGCGACGATCTCTTCGAGGTCGCGCGATGAGTATTGGCAATGAGAACGATCAAGTGTCTTAAGGGCAATTGGTGGATGCCTTGGCATGCACAGGCGATGAAGGACGTGATACGCTGCGATAAGCTACGGGGAGGTGCGAATACCCTTTGATCCGTAGATTTCCGAATGGGGAAACCCACCTAAGGTGCTTGGAAAATCAGAGCAGCAGGTAATTGGCGCGAGATCCCAAAAGGATTGAGCGTTAAGCGACGATCTCTTTGAGATCGCGCAGACTTGCTGCTGTGGTTTCCAAGTATCTGTTATAGGTAACTTATCCTGAATACATAGGGATAAAGTGGCGAACGCGGGGAACTGAAACATCTAAGTACCCGTAGGAAAGGACATCAACCGAGACTCCGGCAGTAGTGGCGAGCGAACCCGGACCAGGCCAGTGGCGATGATGAGACAAGCGGAACCTTCTGGAAAGTAGGGCCATAGTGGGTGACAGCCCCGTACGCGTAATGCAAATCATCGTCCTCGAGTAAGGCGGGACACGTGAAATCCTGTCTGAAATTGGGGGGACCACCCTCCAAGCCTAAGTACTCGTGCATGACCGATAGCGAACTAGTACCGTGAGGGAAAGGTGAAAAGCACCCCGACAAGGGGAGTGAAAGAGTACCTGAAACCGATTGCCTACAAACAGTGGGAGTCCAAGGTTCGTCCTGGGTGACCACGTACCTTTTGTATAATGGGTCAGCGACTTAGTGTGACGAGCAAGCTTAAACCGCTAGGTGTAGGCGCAGCGAAAGCGAGTCTGAACAGGGCGTTCAGTTCGTCGCATTAGACCCGAAACCGAGTGATCTAGCCATGAGCAGGTTGAAGGTAAGGTAACACTTACTGGAGGACCGAACCCATAACTGTTGCAATAGTTCGGGATGACTTGTGGCTAGGGGTGAAAGGCCAATCAAACTCGGAAATAGCTGGTTCTCCGCGAAATCTATTTAGGTAGAGCGTCGACCGAATACCCCAGGGGGTAGAGCACTGGATGGGCTAGGGGTCCTCACCGGATTACCAAACCTAACCAAACTCCGAATACCTGGGAGTACTAGTCGGCAGACACACGGCGGGTGCTAACGTCCGTCGTGAAAAGGGAAACAACCCTGACCTACAGCTAAGGTCCCCAAGTTATGGCTAAGTGGGAAAGGATGTGAGGATCCCAAAACAACCAGGATGTTGGCTTAGAAGCAGCCATCATTTAAAGAAAGCGTAACAGCTCACTGGTCTAAATAAGGGTCTTTGCGCCGAAAATGTAACGGGGCTCAAGCCATACACCGAAGCTTAGGGTTCGTGAGCAATCACGAGCGGTAGCGGAGCGTTCTGTAAGCTGATGAAGCCATACCCGTGAGGGGTGGTGGAGGTATCAGAAGTGCGAATGCTGACATGAGTAACGTAAGGGGAGTGAGAGACTCCCCCGCCGAAAGTCCAAGGGTTCCTGCTTAAAGCTAATCTGAGCAGGGTTAGCCGGCCCCTAAGTCGAGGCAGAAATGCGTAGACGATGGGAACCACGTTAATATTCGTGGGCCTGGAGGAAGTGACGGATCATTGAGGTAGTCCAATCTTATCGGATTGAACGGGCTGCTGCGTGGTTCCAGGAAATAGCTCCTCCTTATAGACCGTACCCGAAACCGACACTGGTGGACTGGTAGAGTATACCAAGGCGCTTGAGAGAACTATGCTGAAGGAACTCGGCAAATTGCACGCGTAACTTCGGAAGAAGCGTGACCCTTTTCCACGCAAGTGGAGGAGGGTGGCACAGACCAGGGGGTAGCGACTGTTTATCAAAAACACAGGGCTCTGCGAAGTCGCAAGACGACGTATAGGGTCTGACGCCTGCCCGGTGCTGGAAGGTTAAGAGGAGGGGTGCAAGCTCTGAATCGAAGCCCCAGTAAACGGCGGCCGTAACTATAACGGTCCTAAGGTAGCGAAATTCCTTGTCGGGTAAGTTCCGACCTGCACGAATGGCGTAACGACTTCCCCGCTGTCTCCAGCATAGACTCAGTGAAATTGAATTCCCCGTGAAGATGCGGGGTTCCTGCGGTTAGACGGAAAGACCCCGTGCACCTTTACTATAGCTTTACATTGGCATTCGTAGTGGCATGTGTAGGATAGGTGGTAGGCTTTGAAACCTGGGCGCCAGCTCAGGTGGAGCCACCCTTGAAATACCACCCTTATCACTATGGATGTCTAACCGCGGCCCGTCATCCGGGTCCGGGACAATGTATGGTGGGTAGTTTGACTGGGGCGGTCGCCTCCTAAAGAGTAACGGAGGCGCGCGATGGTGGGCTCAGAACGGTCGGAAATCGTTCGCTGAGTGCAATGGCATAAGCCTGCCTGACTGCGAGACTGACAAGTCGAGCAGAGACGAAAGTCGGTCATAGTGATCCGGTGGTCCCGCGTGGAAGGGCCATCGCTCAACGGATAAAAGGTACGCCGGGGATAACAGGCTGATGACCCCCAAGAGTCCATATCGACGGGGTTGTTTGGCACCTCGATGTCGACTCATCGCATCCTGGGGCTGGAGCAGGTCCCAAGGGTATGGCTGTTCGCCATTTAAAGCGGTACGTGAGTTGGGTTCAGAACGTCGTGAGACAGTTCGGTCCCTATCTGCCGTGGGTGTAGGAATATTGAAAGGATCTGTCCCTAGTACGAGAGGACCGGGATGGACGGATCTCTGGTGGACCTGTTGTGGCGCCAGCCGCATAGCAGGGTAGCTATATCCGGACGGGATAACCGCTGAAGGCATCTAAGCGGGAAACCCACCTTAAAACGAGTATTCCCTGAGAACCGTGGAAGACGACCACGTTGATAGGCCGGGTGTGGAAGAGCGGCAACGCTTGAAGCTTACCGGTACTAATAGTTCGATCGGCTTGATCGTTCTCATTCCCTATGCCCAT
>NZ_JBVVQQ010000069.1:0-5105 GCF_055811135.1 Mesorhizobium sp. WSM4817
TCGTTGCGGCCCAAAAACTCCAGATTGCCGTCCGGCAGATAACGCGCCAGATCGCCGCTCCGGTACAGCCGGGCGCCCTCCACAAACGGGCTGGCGATGAACCGCTCAGCCGTCAGCTCGGGACGGTTCAGGTAGCCACGCGCAACCCCCGCCCCGCCGATGTAAAGCTCGCCCACCGCCCCGAACGGCACCGGCTGACCATGAGCGTCCAGAAGATACACCCGCGTGTTCGCAATCGGACGCCCGATGGGAATCGAGGCCAGCCCCCCGACAGCGTCGGATATTGCGAATGTGGCACATCCAACCGTCGCTTCTGTCGGACCATAATGATTGATCAGACGCACGTTCGGAAAACGCTCTTGCCAAAACTGCATGTCTGCCGGGATCAAGGCCTCGCCCCCGACCATGAGCGCTCTGGTCGGGGCTGGTCCCTTGTAGGCTTCAAGCCGCTTGTTCAGCATGCTCAGGTGCGAAGGCGTCAACTTGATCAGATGATGGACCTCACCCTCTCCAAGAGCAGCAAGCCAATCTGTTGGGACAGTCTGTTTTAGAATGCGGAGCTTGGTACCCGCCAGCAAAGGCCCAAACAAGGTCGTAATACTGCCGTCAAAGCTAAACGACAGCAGCATCAGCGAGCCGTTCCCGGCTCCTTGGTAATGGCTGCGATCCGACCAGTGCAGATAGTTCACCAGACTTCCATGCTCGACCATGACGCCCTTTGGAGTTCCGCTGGAGCCCGAGGTGTAGATGACATAGGCGAGATGGCGGGATGTGAGGCCCAGCGCGCGCGGCTCGGGATCGCAGGCGGGCAGCTCGGCCCAGGCCGGGGTGGCCGTCTGCAGATCGACCACGCTCACATCGGCCAGCGCCTCGGCGCCGAGCGCGGCGCGGCCGGCCGCATCGGCCAGCAGCAGCTGCGGCGCGGCATCCTCGAGCACCTGGTTGAGCCGCGCGCTGGGATAGGCCGGATCGAGCGGCACATAGGCGCCGCCCGCCTTGAGGATCGCCAAGACACCGACTACCATGGCCAGGCTGCGCTCCACGCAGATCGCCACCGGCTGGTCCGGCCTGACACCGAGCCCGATCAGGTGATGCGCCAGCCGGTTGGCCCGGGCGTTGAGCTCGCCATAGCTCAGGCGCTCGTCCTCATGCACCAATGCCATCGCCTCCGGCGCCTGGCGCACCTGCGCCTCGAACAGCTCGTGGATGCAAAGATCCGACGGATAGGCCGCGTCCGTCCGGTTCAGATCCTCCAGCAGATAGGTGCGCTCGGCGGCCGGCAGGATGTCGATGCGGCCGACCGGCTGGCCTGCATCGGCAACCACAGCGCACAACAGATTCTGCAAATGCCGCGTCATGCGGTCGATCTGCTCCGGTGCCAATCGACTTGCATCAAAGTGCCATCGAAAGCTCCCATCCAGAGTGCAAAGCTCGAATGTCAGCAAATCACCGGACAGGGTTGTCTCAGAACTCGCGTTCGAAGCTAGATTGCCAGCGGCAGAACAGCTATCTGCTGTAATCGTGATGCCAATCGACCAAGGCCGGTGTGATCGTAGTGCCTCCACACCTCGCAATGTCGGGCAGCGCGCGATAAGATCCCGCGCGAAGCTGCCGTGCTCCGTCAGCCGAGCGAATTCGGCGGCCACCGCCCTGCGCACTTCCTCAAAAGTATGTGCAAGATCAATGGTAACTTTGATTGGCACGACAGAGGCGATAAGCATCTCCACCGCTTTCGAACCGGCTTGCGATCTATCCGATGCAGGCGTGCATCCCAGTTGAAGCTCTGCTTCTCCCGCGATGCGGGCGAGATAGATCAGCCAAGCTGTTACCAAGTATTCCGCGCGATCGAGTGGCGACAGCTTAGCCAAAGCACTTAGAATGGCCCCCGAACTCGACTGCCATCTGGGCGGCGTCTCAGCTACGGACGACGACACGAAGGGAAGCTGCGATGTTTTAAACTGCTCTAGCCGCTGTCGCCAAAAATCCTCTGAAGGCGCCAGCAATTCATGGGCGGCAGTTATCCTCCGCGCCTGTTCATCGCCCAAAATTGGAAGGCGACCACCTTCATCCAAATTGGAGTGCTTGGCGAGGGCTCGCGCGTCCAGCACCTGCCCATCGGAGCTGCCAAAGCTAACATCGACATCCTGCGTACCCGTCGCCACACGCCAGTGGCCGGAGTGGATTTCAAGCAGGGAACCCGCGGGAAAGCCCGAGCGTCGAGGCAACACCTCCAGGCGTCTGACAGTGACAACCTCGTCGCCTACGAGCGCCTTGGGCAGACACAATGGATTGGGATGATACGGGCCAAAGTCTAGGGCACGCGTCATCGCTGACAGGTCTTGCGCGGATCGATCCCATCGCAGACAGCCTGCCGCATCTGGGCGTCGACGTTTCGGAAAATAGCTTCTGTTCACCAGCGCCTGCGGATGGGCAGTAAGCTTCCCGCTCTTGAGGTCAGTCAAAAGCTCGCGGAAACCCTCGACTGCAGCCTCAAAACATTTGAGGTTCAAGCTAAACGCCGTATCGGCGGGCGCAATCAGCACTTGGCGCTGAATCACGACGTCACCCGTACCAACACCATCATCGATACGATGCCACGTGATGGCATACTCGCTCTCCTGGGCCAGCAGCGCCCAGGACGTCGCGTGCGTTCCCGCATATCGTGGCAATGGACCGTCGTGGTGGTTGAAAGCACCTTGTCGCGCTCGCCCAAACACGTTCGGTGGCAATATAAGCGGATTGGCAACGGAGAAAATCCAATCCACCGGCTCGGTGTTCAGAAACGCCGAGAGCTCTTCAACAGTCGCAACGCACAAGATGCTGGCGCGAGCCGCCCAATCCGCGAATATGGCATCGCCACACAGGGCCGCACCAATGAAGTGGCCCATCTCTATTGCCAGCTGAGCGCAGCTGACGGCAAGGGTACCACTGCCAACAAAAACGCTGGAGGAGATTGGATGCCTATCCCAATCGCCTGGTTCGCAGGCACTCCCGCGCGCCGGAGAAGACCGATATGCCATCTTCACCCCTCAAGCAGTTCACCCATCAAGCAGGGCAGTTCCGCCCTGGGCGCCGCCCCACCTAATCGGTCACACTGGTTCGGATCTGCTCGGGGGCGCCCACAATCGCTTGTGCAATCTGGCGTGCATCTGCGGTAGCGAAGCTCTTGAGCCAAATCTTCCAACGTCCCGCCAAGCTCCCTCCGTCACCAAATACCGTCGCCGACAGTATCGCAGTTGCCACCGTAACCTCATCTGAGTTTCCGGTGAGCGTGGTCAGCGGACGACTTCTCCTCAGTCTGTGCTCCTTTTTAGAGGACTACGCATGCATCGTGCCAAAAGGTGAAATCGTTCTCAATCAAATGATAGCAAGAATACTGCTATGTCACTTATCCGACATCGCCGGACATCGTACCATTGAGCGCGCTGTCAATCGGCACAAGCCTTCCGGAATCTCGCCCGATGTGTTCGGCGAAGCAAGCGGAGCCTGGAACATCAACGGCATCACTGTCCACGCGGGCTGCGGCCGCGTAGCCGGGACACTACACCTTCGTGGAAAGCCCCGTTTCACGATGAAGACCAATGAGAAAGCGGAGCCCATGTGAACGAGACAACGAACAAATTTTCCGCTGAGGCCGCGCCCGTGCGGTGCGGATGGTGTTGGATCGCTAAGGTGGATGTTCCTCGCAATGAGCGGCGGTTTATATGAGATCTGTCGTTTATTTATTTTGTTCAATATGCCGAGCCTGCCGGGTCGTTGAGCTTGTGGCGCTCGGTTCCGTTGAGGGGCGGGTTGAAAATACTTACGAGGATCAGGTCCTTGTCTCGGCCCCCGCGCAGAAGATGCTTGTCATGCTTATCAAGCACATAGATGTCGCCCTTGCGAATGGGGAAGACATTACCGTCCATGTCCTCGACCTCGCCCTCTCCGGCGATGCAGTAGCAGGCTTCGAGATGATTACGGTATTGCAGAAGCGAGACGGTGTTAGCGTGCACTACGGTGTGGCAGATGCTGAAGCCCATGCCGTCCTTATCCGTCAGGAGGCGGTGGCTAGTCCCATTGCCCCAATCGACGAAGTGATCGGTCGCTTCAACATCCTGCAGGCTACGCACAATCATAGCGCTATCCCCTTTTGTATTCCGCAGCCGAGCCGGAAGTAGGGCCCGTACTACCGTGATGTTGCCACTTCGGCGCGGTACTGCCGCCTGCGTTGCATGTTTCAGAATGCCGTACCGGCCACATAAAGTGTTTGCGGCGCAAATCTGGCAAGTTGTTTCCTTCCTTCGCTGTGCCTCGCGACACGAGTACAACTCCGCAGCCTGTTAGCTATTGAAGCAAATCTCGTGCCATCATTGTAGAGAGAAGGGATAGAATTTGTGGCTGTTTTTTCAGCTAGTTAGAGAGTGGAAGGATTAGCAGGGCAGTGAAGCCACTCTGACAAACTGCCAAGTGACGGCGGACAGAAATGCTGTCCGGTTATCCGGATTCGGTCAAACGCGCGAAGAGAACCGGCGGGACGGTGCGGCTGACCTTTGTCGTTAATCCCGCCAGGGAAGAGCCGCAGATTGTGGTCAGGGATGCGGCTCCAACGCAGCCCGATGCACTCGACCTCGCCCTCGATACGCCAGGATACGAGGCGCGAAGCGTGTCCCCGCGACCCTGAAGGGCGCGGTTATGATGGCGGCTGACGAATTTGCCGAGGAATGAAGATGGGACAGATCGTGTTTGCTTGCGCCGCAAGCGCTTCGCGTTCGGCCCTGTCCAATGTCCGACAATGCCGGGAAGGCAACGTAGCAGAGGCGAATCCATCACCTTGCGTTTGAACGGTTCTTCTCACTTGTCATGGTACATGCGCGGTGATCTGCAGACACGTCACAGACTATTGAGAAATCGTTCCATGATCTCGCCGAAAGCTGCCGCCGCCGCGGGGTCTCCCGGCTGCATCCTCGGGTGATGCTCGAGTGAGCCCGGCAACATGAGGACGGTCGCTCATTCGGCTCGACGTTTCGTGCCCATCCACCTTCTCCCACAGGGGAGATTGGGATGCAGCGCCTTCAAAGTGGAGAACAAATCACCTTCGCCGCGAACCTTTCACATCGTCCCGC
>NZ_JBVVQQ010000070.1:0-4457 GCF_055811135.1 Mesorhizobium sp. WSM4817
CTCTCCGACATTTGGGGATTGTCGCGATCCGAGACTGAACCTCGTCTGGGTGCCAGAACCTTCGGTGCAGTTCGCTACGAACCTTTTTCAAGAACCCCGGTTAAAGGTGTAGAAATAGCTCGGGCCAGAGCCTTGCGGTTTTCTAGAACACTCATCATCGTCACGTGGTCGCCTACAATCGGTACGGCAGTAGTGGCCTCCGGATTCAAGACCCGGTCCCAGCCGCGCATAGGCGAACGAGCCTCTGGGCCTGTTGAGGCTTTATCAGGTGGTATCCGACTGCTGATGAGAGGCTCCATGGCATAAAACTGATGTATCTCGATTGGCAGGGTTGGGATTTGGTACGCCTGCAGCGCCTCGTGAAACCGGGCGATCCTTTTATACATCACCACTTCATTGTGGAGATCACGATCCAGAGATATCGCCCCGATTTGCTGCGCCTTTTTAAGCATCTGAGCGATTGAACTTTGTCCAGCAAATTGCTCCAACACTTCGAAGCTCTCATCATCTAAGGATTCAAAAGAATCCAGCACCACGTCTCGTACCATTTGGATGGGTGATATCTTTGTCAAGTTTGCAGGTAGCGTAACATCGATTAACCCCATGAAAGATATGGCTTCATCGCGACCCAGTAAGTGCTGGGCTATGGCGTAAGCCAAGATTCCGCCTGATGAGTATCCAGCGAAGCGATACGGACCCTGCGGCTGGATCCTTCTAATCGCCACGATGGTCTCCGCGGCTATCGCCTCAAGAGTTGGTGGACAAAGGTTATCGAAGGAGGGCCATGGCAGAGCGTAGACGGGACAGTCTACGTCCATTTCCTCCACCAACCTGAGGACGTAGGAACAATCGCCAGAACCTGCGGGGACAAAGAAGAGCGGTGGCTGCGATCCGGTTGCTTGTACGGAAATCACTCCCGGAGTCCTGGGCTGTGGCTCCAAGTGAATCTTCGATGCAAGTCCCTTCAGAACAGGGGCTTGGAAGAGGTCGGCGGCGCTAAAGTTCAGCCCTACACCTAATGCTCGACTGAGTAACTGCACCGCCAACAGCGAGTGGCCGCCGAGCTCGAAGAAGTGGTCGTGGCGCCCGACCCGCTCGACACCGAGCAGCTCCGCCCAGATCTGCGCCAGCGCCGTCTCGACCTCGCCCTGCGGCGCCGCATAGGCCGCCCGCGCATAGGCATCGTCATCGGGAACCGGCAGTGCCTTGCGGTCGAGCTTGCCGTTCGGTGTCAGCGGCAGCGCGTCCAGCCGCACGAACGCAGCCGGCACCATGTAGTCCGGCAGCCGCCCGCTCACATGCGCGCGCAAGGCGCCGGCAAGCCCGCCTCCATCGTCCTCGTCCGCTCCGGCCTCGGGTCCACACACGACATAGGCGACAAGCTGCTTGTCGCCGGCGCCGTCCTGGCGCGCCACCACCACCGCCTCGCGCACCCAGGCGTGCTCGCAAAGCCGCGCCGCGATCTCGCCCGGCTCGATGCGGAAGCCGCGGATCTTCACCTGATCGTCGTTGCGGCCCAAAAACTCCAGATTGCCGTCCGGCAGATAACGCGCCAGATCGCCGCTCCGGTACAGCCGGGCGCCTGCCTCATCGCTGAACGGATCGGCCAAAAACCGCTCCGCCGTCAGCTCGGGCCGGTTCAGGTAACCACGCGCAACCCCCGCCCCGCCGATGTAAAGCTCGCCCACCGCCCCGAACGGCACCGGCTGACCATGACCGTCAAGGAGATACACCCTAAGATCGGGGATGCGCCCGCCAATCGGGCTTCCCGACGCGGCAGTATCGGGCTCGGCAAGAGGCCGATAGGTTGCATGCACGGTCGTTTCCGTGATGCCGTACATGTTGATCAGTTGTGGGGTGGAATCTAGGTGCTTTGCATACCAAGCCTTCAGAATTGGCGGCTCCAGGGCCTCCCCACCAAAAATCACATATCGAAGACGGCTGCTCTTGCACTCCGCATTGATGAACGTTTTGAACGCCGAGGGGGTCTGGTTCAAAACCGTCACGCCCGACTTGCAGATTAGATCATGGAAGTCAGGAGCAGACCGTGCAGTATCGACCGGCACGAGTATCAAACGCCCGCCGTAGCGCAGCGCACCCCACAGCTCCCACACTGAGAAGTCGAACGAGAAGGAATGGAACAGGCACCATATGTCGTGTTCGGTGAAGCCGTACCAACCCTGGGTCGCTTCGAACAAACGGACAATCTGCGCATGCTCGACCATGACGCCCTTGGGCGCTCCGCTGGAGCCGGAGGTGTAGATGACATAGGCGAGATGGCGGGATGTGAGGCCCAGCGCGCGCGGCTCGGGATCGCAGGCGGGCAGCTCGGCCCAGGCCGGGGTGGCCGTCTGCAGATCGACCACGCTCACATCGGCCAGCGCCTCGGCGCCGAGCGCGGCGCGGCCGGCCGCATCGGCCAGCAGCAGCTGCGGCGCGGCATCCTCGAGCACCTGGTTGAGCCGCGCGCTGGGATAGGCCGGATCGAGCGGCACATAGGCGCCGCCCGCCTTGAGGATCGCCAGCAGCCCCACCACCATCGCCGGGCTGCGCTCCAGGCAGATCGCCACCGGCTGGTCCGGCCTGACACCGAGCCCGATCAGGTGATGCGCCAGCCGGTTGGCCCGGGCGTTGAGCTCGCCATAGCTCAGGCGCTCGTCCTCATGCACCAATGCCATCGCCTCCGGCGCCCGGCGCACCTGCGCCTCGAACAGTTCGTGGATGCAAAGATCCGACGGATAGGCCGCGTCCGTCCGGTTCAGTTCCTCCAGCAGATAGTCGCGCTCCTCGGGCGGAAGAATGTCGAGCTCCCGCACCGGCGTGTTCGGCGCCTGCTCCAGCGCCTCCGACAGCGCTTCGAGCGCGCGCTGCATGTAGCCGCAGACCCGATCCGCAGAGATCGGCTCCGCCACCTGCGCGGTGAGGCCGAGCGCCTCGCCAAAATCCTCCACCGACAGCGTCAGCGGATAGTTGGTGCGCTCCTCGCTGCCCAGCCGTTCGATGCCGGCCAGGACATCATCCGGTCCGGAGCCGGCCATGGCCGCCGGCGTGTTGTGGCGGTAGTTCAACAGCGCGCTGAACAGCGGCGCCGGCGCGGCAACGCCGCTGCAGCGTTGCGCCAGCGCCAGCGAGGCATGCTCGTGCGCCAGCAGTTCGGATAGCCGCGCATGCGTGGCCTGCACGCTCGCCGCGACCCCGGTGCCGTCCAGGTCAAGCCGCACAGGCAGGGTGTTGATGAACAGGCCCATGGCGCGGTCGGCCCCGGCACCCGCATGCATGCGGCCAAACAGCACCGTGCCGAACACCACCTGCTGACGCCCGCTGCTCAGCGCCACCACCTGACCCCAGGCCAGATGGCACAGGCTCGCCAGGCTCAGTCCAAGCCGCCGCGCCTGTTGCCGCAGCCGATCGTTGAGCGCCTGCGGCAGCATCCGATGCGCCTCGCCGATCCCGCTGCCGTCGCCATGCACTTGGCTTAGCCTGAACGGCAGCGTCGGCTCGTCGATGTCGGCCAGCATCGAGCGGAAGAACGCTTCATGCGCCTTGGCATCCATGCCAAGCCGCGCCTGCGCCACCAGATTGCGGAACGGCTGCGGTGCGGCCAACTCATGCACGCGTCCCTCCAGCACCGCCCGCACCTCGGCATGCATCACCTCCAGCGTCGTGTGATCGCCGATCAGATGGTGCTGCAGCTCCAACAGCAGCCAGCGCCCGCTGCCCGGCTCGCGCGCGATCACAAACCGCATCAAGGGCGCCCGGCCAAGGTCGATGCGGTCCTGGCGCGGATCGAACCGCCGCTTCAGCTGCTCGGAACCGGGACCGCCATCCTCATCCAGCTCGACCTCGCGCACCTCCAGGACCGCCTTGCGCCACACCACCTGCGCCGGGCTCGACAGACCCTCCCAGACAAAGGCCGTGCGCAGAATGTCGTGCCGATCCACCACCTCTTGGACCGCGCCAAGATAGCGCTCCAACAGGCCACGATCGGCAAAGGCCATTTGCGACACCAGCAGATACGGATCGCCCCGCCCGGCCAGAAGATGATGGAACAGGATGCCGTCCTGCAGCGGCGACAAGCCATAGATGTCCTGGATGTTGGCGACCCCGCCCGGCACCGTGGCGACGATCCGGTCGATCTCTTCCTGCGTCAGCTCGATCAGCGGCAGCATCCGCGGCGTGATCGCCGTGCTGTGCTCGGAGATCAGGTTGGCAGGCACCGCCACCTCATGATAGCTGCCAAGGCTTGCGGCCAGATCGGCAAGCACCGGCCTGGCGAACAGGGTGCGCACCTCGACCCCCAGCGACAGCCGCCGCAGCCGCTCCATCAGTTGAACCGCCAACAGCGAGTGGCCGCCGAGCTCGAAGAAGTGGTCGTGGCGGCCGACCCGCTCGACACCGAGCAGCTCCGCCCAGATCTGCGCCAGCGCCGTCTCGACCTCGCCCTGCGGCGCCGCATA
>NZ_JBVVQQ010000071.1:0-4243 GCF_055811135.1 Mesorhizobium sp. WSM4817
CCCAGCCAGCAGGTTGAATCAGATTTGCTCGCCTTCGGGAATCCCCTTCGATTCAGACTCAATTCATCCCGCTCTAGCACCAGGTCGAGTCGCGGCACACGCATCTTCGCAGACGATACGGCTTCGAATAGGTGAACGCGAGCAGTTGTAAGTCAAGCGGTTCACAAGGGGCATTGCAATTGTCCTCTCTCGTCGGGAGAAGTTGAAAGTGGTGACGTTGGCCAGCGAAGGCCCGAGAGGTCTCAGCTCATAACGGCGGTGGAGCGGCTCAAGGTCTTGCGAGCAGATGTCTCGCCCAAGTCGTCGCTAGACTAGATAGACCACAAGCAGGTGTGAGGTACAAGTCTTCCGTGAGACGGACGGATTTGAAAGCGTCAGAGTCGGCCGTGAGGTACGTGTTCCAGAGCACCTAGCTACTTCGCAAAATCGGCGTGCGGATTTGAGGCCCATCGGCGTTCACGACGCGCAGATCGCCCGGGCCGCGCACCTCTTTCAAGCGCAAGTCACTGCGACGAATGGGGGCGGAAGCAATTTCACGAAAGTAGTTTCAGGTCGTTCAACATTCAGGGCGCCGGGCCTTATTCATCCAGAACGTTTTGAGCGCAATCTTACCGAGCCTTCACCGTGCCGGCACTTCATCTACACCCAGGACAACAATTCATTTTTTGCCTTCGCTGCTGTGAGCAGAGAGAGCAGCGTCAACGTTGATTGATCTACTTGGCGTTGGTGGGCGGATTGAGGGGGCAGAGTTGCCCCCGTACTGGTAAGCTTTCCCCAAATTCAGACCACTCACGGTATCGGGGCTCGATATCATGCCTTGAATTCCTGAAAACAGGGCGCGTCGGGTGATGACGCCCGCCGGCTCCCCGCCGTCGTAGACTGCGACCAGATCGCCGGCATCCGCAGCGGTGCTGACCACAGCGGAGAGCTTATCGGTGGTTTGCACGCGGGGGAGCGCCTGGAATTTCTTCTCAGAAAGCATCGCTATGCTTTCCCGCGGCTGCATGATCTTCCTGGCAGTGACAAGATTGAGTAGCGAAATGCCGGACACGAAATCAGCGACATACCGGTCCTTCGGTGCGGTGACGATGTCTTCGGGCGTTCCCACTTGAACGAACTTTCCATCCTTCATGATCGCAATACGATCGCCCAGGCGAATGGCTTCGTCGAGGTCGTGCGTGATAAAGACCGTTGTTTTCTGGACGACCTTCGCGAGGTCCAGGAACTGCTGTTGGAGCTGGCGGCGGATCAAGGGGTCGAGCGCTGAGAACGGCTCGTCCAGTAACAGGATCTGCGGGTCTGCCGCCATGGCACGGGCAAGCCCCACCCGCTGCTTCATCCCGCCCGAGAGTTCATCCGGGTAACGCTCGCCCCAACCGCTCAAGTCAACGAGTTTGAGGTTTTCTTCCGCCACGCGGCGGCACTCCTTGCGTGATTTGCCGCGGAGTTCGAGGCTGAGCGAAACATTGTCATAGACGGTGCGGTGAGGCAGCAGCGCCATGTGCTGGAACACCATACCGACCGTCTCTGAGCGGAGTTCGCGGAGTTCCGACGGCGAAAGTTTGTTGATGGCATTGCCGCCGATCCGGACCTCGCCTGCGGTTGGTTCGATCAGCCGATTGAGATGGCGGACGAGCGTGGATTTGCCTGAGCCGGACAGTCCCATGATGCAGAAGATCTCGCCGGCCTCGACCGAGAAGGACACATCGGCCACACCCAGGACGCATTCGAATTCTTCAAGGACTTGCCTCTTGCTGAAGCCGCGATCGCGCGCCGCGGCGAGGGCTTCCCCTTTGCGCGTTCCGAAAATCTTCCACAAGCCGGAGCAGACGATGGCGGGAGCAGTCATGTGCGGAACTCTCGGTATTATGTTGTGCCCTGTGTTCAGACCATGATCGGCCGGCGGATTCCGCCGGCCGATTGGGTAAGCTCAGAGCCTTACTTGGCAGCCTTGGCTTCAGCGATCCACTTGTCCCAGTCAGCCTGATGAACGGCGATCCAGTCGGTTGCGTGTTTCATGATCTGCTCGTTGCTCTTTTCGCCATTGGCAACCTGGCGATTTTCCGCATTGACGTCTTCAATCGGAATCTGCACGAGTTCAAAGAACTTCTTGGCCTTCGGGTTGGCGTTCAGCCAAGTCGTGTTGGCGATGATCTTCTGATCGTTCACGGGAAAGCCAAGATTCCCGAGGCCTTCAACAACTGTATTGCCTGTCTCGCCATCGGGAAGAGAGGTATTCTTGACGTTGAGCCAGACAACTTCCTTGCCCGGACGGAGAATGGCAGAAACCCACAACGGCGTCCAAGTGTAGTACAGAGTCGGCTTGCCAGCCTTAATGCGTTCGATCGCGTCAGGAATGATCGCGAAATAGCCGCCTTGCTTTTCCTCGACGGTATCGCGCAGGCCATAGGCATCGAGCTGATGCTCGATCACGCGTTCGCAGCCCCAGCCCGGTTCGCAACCGTAGAGGTCTGCCTTTCCATTCCCGTCGATGTCGAAGAGCTTGGCCTTCTCGGGGTCCTTAAGGTCTTCAAGATACTTGATGCCAGTGGCATCGGCCGTTTTTTTGTCGATCAGATAGCCTTGGAAGCTGTTCTTAATCAGGGTGCCGACGCTCATTAGCTTTTCGTCGCCGCCTGACGCTTTCCAGAAGGAGTCGTGGAGCGGGACCCAGTGCACCGGATAGAAGGTGAGATCGCCGTTGGCCACGGCGGTGTGCGCCAGTTGAACTTGAACCTGGGTCAGGTCGGCCACGTCATAGCCGAGTTCTTTGAGGCCCTCATCGACGATAAATGTCTGGAATAGCTCTTCTGTCGCTCCGCTCCAGGCCGGCTTGACCTGATCAGCCATTGCCGGCACGGCATAGCTGGCCATCACAGCTATGGCCAGCACCATACATTTAATCTTCATCGTTTCCTCCCTTTCTGTGTGAGCAAATTGCTCAGCCTCTATGATTACTTTTTACCGTGACAGCTCTGACGAGTCCCACCGGACCTTGACGCCAGAGTTCGCCTGGTCTCCGCTTCTGTGTCGACAGCGAATGCGTCAAGCGATCAAGCACGATGGCCAGCGCGACGATGCCCAGGCCACCGACCGTCGCCAAGCCTACATCAAGGCGGCCGATGCCGCGCAGCACCGTCTGGCCCAGTCCCCCAACAGCGATCATCGAGCCGATGACCACCATCGATAGCGACATCATCAGCGTCTGGTTAATGCCGGCCATGATGGTGGGTAGCGCAAGCGGCAGCTGTGCCTTCCACAGTAGCTGACGCTCGGTAGCGCCGAAGGCCCGCATGGCTTCAATCACCTCTTCCGGTACCTGGCGTATGCCCAGGTTCGTGAGGCGGATCAGCGGCGCGACCGCAAAAATTACCGTAACGATCACGCCCGGCACGTTACCGATGCCGAAGAGCATCACAATGGGAACCAGATAGACGAATGCCGGAATGGTCTGCATCCCGTCTAGGATGGGGCGCATGACCACAAACATCCGCTCGCTCCGCGCCGCCCAGATGCCGAGCGGAATGCCAAGCATCACCGCGACGACTAGCGAAGTCAGCACAATCGAAAGCGTCGTCATGGCGTCCTGCCAGACCCCGATGAGCCCCATAAAGACGAGAGCGCCGACGATAACCCCGGCGACCTTCCGCCCGCCGAACTGCCAAGCTGCCAGGCCCACGACGATGATCATCACCACCGGCGGGACCGAATGGAGCGCCAAGCCGAACCACTGCAGCAGCAGGTCGAAGGGCGCCTTGATCGATTGGAACAAGGGCCTGTAGTGATCAACGACCCAGCGCAGTCCGATAGTCATCCATTCAGCAAGAGGGATTACCCCGCACTCAAAAGGATCTAGTATTCCGCACTTACCCATATTGCTCTTCTCCAGCAGCTTTCCCGCTCGAAAACTTGCGCCGCCTATTACTCCGACAGAGTGCTGGGGAATATCGCGGCATCGCGCTAAAATTAGTCGTGGGCAAAATTAGGTGCTCCGGTTTCCGCAGGCCCTACAGCAGGTAAAGCTACTCTTCTACTCCTAAGCAGGGTCGCACCATTACCGACAGGTGCGCACTTCTCCCTGCTTCATGTTGCCATCGTCCCAAGGTTCACTAGGTCCTGTTCTGCCGAACTGCGCCCACTTGGACACCTAACATCCTACGAGATCAGGCCTGCCGGTTAGGCAAGGCTTGGCGAAATCTCCTCCTGGCGTTTCGCCACAAACGCATCGAGTTCCTCCCGCACG
>NZ_JBVVQQ010000072.1:0-3847 GCF_055811135.1 Mesorhizobium sp. WSM4817
AATGCGTCGAGGGGACGAGATTGCGAAGCTTGGACATGAAGCAGGTCTATATCAGAAGGTATATTTTCCGTCTACGAGACCGACAGCGCATGGTCTATTCGAAGCAGGAACAAGCCAGGGCGAGCTGTGCGCACGACTACGCAACCGGCCGCCTTCACCCGAGCGAGTTGGCAGTGAACTCTTTGAATCAAACCAAGACAAGACAGCGTATTGTCGTTCAGGCACCACATCCGGAGCCAACAGCCTCCGGGTGGTACCGCACGTCGGGACCGGAGCTGCCCTTGGTCCCGCAACGAGGCGACGTCGCATGCGACTGCCTGGTCATTGGCGGCGGCTGGATGGGGCTTCACGCGGCCCGCCGATTCGCCGAACTCAACCCCCAGTCTTCAGTAATCCTGGTCGACGCCGGCCGCATTGGGGACAATGCATCCGGACGGTGCATGGGCTTCGCCATCGATCTCGCGCACAATCCCCGAAAACGCGACTTCGTCGAAGACATCAAGGGAAACAAAGAGGAGCTGTTCGTCAACCTCGATGGGATCGCCTACATTCGAAGCGCCGTGGAGGAGCATGGGGTAGGCTGCGATTGGGACCCGCAGGGGAAATACCACAGCGCGGCCACGTCTCACGGCGTGGAGGACCTGCACCGCTTTTCGGAGGCGCTCGATAAGCTTGGACAAAACTACAGCTGGGTTGAAACCCCCGAAATCCAGGCGATCACCGGCAGCAAACACTACATCAAAGCATTGCATCACCCCGGCACCATTCTGGTCCAGCCTGCGAAATATCTCAAGAACGCGGTAAAAAGCCTCCCTGTGAACGTTACCATCCATGAAAACACCGCCATTGTGGCGGTCCAGTTCGGCGCACCGAAGCACATCTGCGAGACGCCTGGCGGAACAATCAGTGCTTCCAAGGTAATCATCTGCGCATCGGGTTACCTGACGAGGTTTGGCTTCTTCGAAAATCGAGCCATACCGCTCTACACGTTCGCGAGCATGACCAGACAGCTCACGGAGAGCGAGCTTTCCGAAGTGGGCAACAAGCGAGCCTATGGGCTTATTCCGGCCGACAGCTTTGGGACGACGGTACGACGCACGATCGACAATCGTCTTTTCCTTAGAAACGTTTACTCGTATGCGACGAATTTTAAGACAACGAAACAAGATGTCCTGAGGGCGCGGGCCCAGCAGCAGGTAGCATTCGACCGCCGATGGCCCGGGCTTTCTTCAATCGGCTTTGAGGCCAGCTGGGGTGGTCTGCTCACGCTCGCGCAAAATGGCGGTATGGTTTTCGGCGAGTTGGCGCAGGACGTCTATGGAGCCGCCTTCTGCAATGGAACCGGCGTTGCTCGAGGCGCTGCCTTTGGCAAGGCCGTTGCCGAACTCGCCACGGGGCAATCTTCGGCTGTGATCGAAATCCTGAAGACGCGGTCCGCTCCGAGCAGGACATATCCGAGACTTGTCACATCAATGGGCGTCCGCTTCGTCACGGCACTCCGTTTCAAGCAAGCGGGCGCCGAAGTCTAACAAAAGAGGAATGGTAATGGCGGACTTGAAGGGCATCAATCTTGCAATGCAGACACCGTTCGACGCTAACGGTGCAATCGATTACGGCCTCTTCGAGGAGTTGATCGAAAAATATGTATCGGCGGGAGTTCACGGCCTGGTTCTTGGGGCCGGTACGGGCCAGCACCCTTACCTGACGGAATCCGAATGCAATCAGCTCTACGAGCTGGGGGTGAAGCGCATCGCAGGCCGCTGCAATGCTATCTGCCAGACCTCGGCTCTCAACATGGATGAAGTCATCCGACGCTCACGGCAAGCTGAATCGGTAGGCGCGGACGCACTGATGATTTTGCCACCGTATCTGGAAGGTCCGTCAGACGAAGATGGAGTTTTCAATTTCTACAAGGAAATCGACGCGGCGGTCGGCGTGGATATTGTCGGGTACAACATCCCGCAGGCGACCGGCATCGCGGTCTCGCCGCGCCTTTTTGACCGACTGAGCAGTCTTAAGAACTTCAATTACATCAAGGATAGTGCCGGCGACTTCACCGTGCATCAGGAGTATCTGCAAACGAGAGGAATGGTGCTAAATGGCTGCGATACAACAACCCTTTATGCGCTAATGGCTGGCGCGCGCGGTGTTATCTGGGGCGCAGCAAACTACATGCCTCGCGAGGCTGTCGAACTGTACAACCTTGTGGCGGCGAAGGATTTCGAGAGGGCGCTGGCACTTTGGCAGCGCATGCTACCCTCGTTGCTCTTCATCTGGCGAGCACCCTATACGCCTTCTGTTCTGAGAGCCGCGCAGCTGCGCGGATTCGGAACCGGCAACGTTCGCAAGCCACTAGCAAAACTCTCGGCGGAGCAGGACATCGCGCTCCGCGCCGCACTTGTCCCGCTGTTTGAGGTCGCCTCCTAGCCGTACCTTATCCACGGGGGGACTCTATGCGAATTGTTCTGGTTGGTGCGACTGGGGTTGTCGGGTCGGCCGTCGCGGCCGAACTTGGCAAGCGGCACGACATTATAGCGGTCGGGCGAACAAGCGGCTCGTTCCACGTTGACATCGCCGAGCCGAACTCTATCGACCAATTATTCGACAAGATCGGTGCATTTGACGCGTTGATCTGCACAGCAGGGGGCGTGCACTACGCTCCCCTGAACCAATTCACGAATGAACAGTTCGAAATCGGGCTGCGTAGTAAGCTGATGGGGCAAGTCAATCTCGTGGTGAGGGGTCTCAAGCGTATCCGCGACAACGGATCATTTACCTTGACGTCCGGCTTGACCAACGAAGATCCGATCCGGCAGGGAACCTCGTCCGCCTTGGTCAATGGCGCCTTGGACGGTTTTGTACGGAGCGCGGCGATCGAGCTTGGGCGGGGGCTGCGGATCAATCTGGTCAGTCCGACACTCGTCCAGGAATCGGTTCGCCTCTACGGCGACTTCTTTTCTGGCACTGTGACGATGCCGGTGAGCGAGGTGGCGCTCGGCTACGCCAAGAGCGTAGAGGGTGCTCAAACGGGTCGGGTCTATCGCTTGGGTTGGATCAGAGACGCCTAATCTGGACGTCGCGCTAACGGAGGACAGCATGCACAGCCAACTCTGCATCGACGGTAGGTGGAGCTCGCCGGCAAAGGGCCACACCTTCGATGTGATCAACCCTGCGCCTCGTTCTGGGGATGGTACATCAAATCGTGGAAGTTGCTCTATGAATAGGCAGCGGGCCGCTCTCGAAATCCCCCGTCAAGTCGCACCATCGTCGTCGCAGGCAACACGTGAATGTGACGCAAGGCGCAATTTCAGCCGCATGCCTGAAGGCCACGTCCGCAACAGCCTCTGCCAACCGCAGGAGGTGCTGACAGACTCAGCGCTTCGGCTGCGCCGCCTTCCCTCCAGCTACCGCCCCAAGGCCGCATGACGCAAAAATCCATTCCGTCCAAGGCACGCGCCGTCATCATCGGCGGCGGTGTCTCAGGCTGCTCGGTCGCCTACCATCTGGCCAAGCTCGGCTGGACCGACATCGTGCTGCTCGAACGAAAGCAGCTGACATCGGGCACGACATGGCACGCCGCCGGCCTGATCGGCCAGTTGCGCGGCTCGCAGAACATGACGCGGCTGGCGAAATATTCGGCCGACCTCTACGTCAGGCTGGAGGTCGAGACCGATGTCGGGACCGGCATGCGCCAGGTCGGTTCGATCACCGTGGCGCTGACCGAGGAACGCAAGCACGAGATTTATAGGCAGGCGTCGCTCGCCCGCGCCTTCGATATCGACGTGCGCGAGATTTCGCCAAACGAAGTCAAGCAGATGTACCCGCATCTTAATGTTTCCGATGTGGT
>NZ_JBVVQQ010000073.1:0-3127 GCF_055811135.1 Mesorhizobium sp. WSM4817
GCCCTGCGTCCTTCAGAGCGGGAAATTGCGCCGTAACGATTGCTTCCAATAGGGGGCCGCCAGCCTAATGTCCGGCCCATTTGCGAGGTGAGACACCTGTCCCAAGCCGATCCTGCTTTGCACGACTAGTGCCAGCACTGGCCGCGCATTCCCATGACGTGTCAGCCGCTCAAAGGAGTAAGGAGCGTCCGCGCAACCGCGCTCTCGTCGACCGCTGCCCTGCTGAACCGCAGCGGCTGCATCGTTCCGGAAAGCCAGAGAGAGTAGAAATCGCGATAGTGAGGCGAGCGCGGATCTGCCGACTGGCCGGGCAGGAGCAGGACTCGGCTATTGTCCCACGCGCCCACATCCATGACGAAAAGATAGCTCGCGCCAACGCAGACATTGAAGCCGCTACCCGCTTCTGTGCTGCGCATCATCACAGTCGTGTAATCACCGGCTGAGCGCCCCCCGTCGATCTTAGGAAAGGCTTCCGAGATCGCAGGTATCGCTGCAAGTGGGTGGGAGATGGAGACCCGATGGAGATCGCCCCAACGCCATTGCACAGGATCGGGCCCCATCAGTTTGATCGCCTTGGCCCATCCCGCGATCAGCGCTTTCTCTATGATGGCATCCCGTGCAGCAATAGGATCGCTCCCGAGCATCGTGTCCGGCACCGCGAGCAGCCGTAGCATCTCTGAAAGGTTGATCGAACTGATCAGGTCGCTTGCGGCTGGGGGGACCGCAAACTCGCGGAAGCCGGACAACAGTTCGGGCAGGACCATCTCGTAGAGAAGCGCGGCCGCGCTATCCGCTTCAATCTCGCAATCCCATAGGCGAAGCAGCGAAGTAGCGGGAGCGGCCTCCGGCGAGGGAGTGACCGGAAGCAGACTGACTAGCGCGCGCGCCGGCAGAGAGTGAACGTCGTGCTGGAGGGCGATGCTGTCTTGCAGGGAATGCCTCGGTTGGCTGCGCAGCACTTCAGCTATGCGATCCCAGCGGAAGGAGTCGGCCCAGGAGAAGCTGATGGGCCGCTCCTTGTAGGGATAATCTGGGGGCAGGTTCATCTGGTTGGCAGATGCCAACCAGCCCTCCTCGGGATTGTAGATGTTCGGCATCTCGCCGACATCGAGCAGGCCAATCCAGTCAAAGCTGCCGTCGCCGGGCGCGGGGAGCAGCCCATCGTGGTTCGCGCGCTTCGGTGTGAAGCCAATTGCATGCCAGCCGGTGTTACCCTCGACGTCGGCATAGTGAAAGTTGGTTGGCCAGACGTGGAGCTTGAACGCTTCGCACAACGACATCCAGTCGTGCGCCAGGTTGATAGCGATCATAGAAAACCGCACATTCGCCCCCGGCAGCATCGAAACGGACGCGAAAGTCACGGCCCGGCGGCGCAAGGCATCCTGTGAAATGACGGGGCGTCCTTGCGAATAGCGGAGCACCGTACGCTCGGGCGTCGCTCCCTTAACCACAATCTCCTCTTCGAACGTCTCGAAGGGCTTCCATTCTCCCTTGTGCCAATAGTGGTTCGGATCGTTTTCCCTCGTTTGAAGAATGAAAAGGTCCGTCTGGTCGATATGGAAGTCGGTGCGGCCGAAGGCGAAGCGATCGGTATGGCCCTGCATAATGCCGGGAAGGCCAGGCTCCCCGGCGCCGATGATATCGAGCCCCGGTGCTGTCAGGTGGGCGATGTGGCGCGGGCTGGCACCTCCGATCCCAAGATGGGGATCGTTCGCGAGGATCGGCCGGCCGGTCGAAGTGCGCCAGCCCGCCACGGTCCAGGCATTGCTTCCCCGACCTGCGGGGTCAACGCGCTCCAGCTCCGGATTGTCGAACGCCAAATCCCCACAGTCGAACGGCAGCGGCTTCGCCAACTCCGCCAAGACGCCAATGTCCGCCTCCGTGACGGAAGCACAATTCAATCCTTCGGGCACTGTAAAAGGCCACGCAGGACGCAGCGGGTCCATGAGCTTATCGAGGTGAAGCAGTCCGCGGGCCTGGAGCCGCGCCCGACGAACTTCATCGGTCGCGTCGCCCATCTCGGGGTTGCGGATTCGCACCAAATCACGCACGTCCCATCGCAGCGGCTTGATGTCCAATATGCTGTATTCAAGCGGCATTTGGGAAGGATTTGCTTCCAGTTCCGCGATCCGGGCATTCACGCCGGCGACATAGCCACATGCGCACTCCAGCACTTCCGGCGGCAGCGCCATCAGTTCAGCATCGATATCGCCGTGAAATAGAAAAAGGCGCGCCGCGCGGTCGGCGGAGACGAAGCGCGGACCGAATGCCTCCGCCATTCGGCCCAGGTCACGCCGATATGAAAGGTCGATCTGAAATAAACGGTCGCGGGCAACGACATAGCCTTGGCCGAAGAATGCGTCGCGCTTCGATCCCGCTCGGATGTGAGGAATGCCCAACTCGTCGTCGATGATCTCGATTGGCGAATCGGCTCCCGTTGTCACAATCATGCTGTTCCTGCCTCCACCGGGCTCGATCACCGGCCGGGTCAAGCCGGTTCCCTCCGAGGGAAGAGTTGCGACCGACGGCAACAGCAATGCGCGACGCTTATCCATCAGGTGCCCCGATCAACAATGCTCGTCGCCTGAATTGGCGAGGAGGCGAAGTGTAATTGAACCGGGGCCTAGGCATCTCGCCGTCAGCTGTCGAGTTATGCTCGCGAACAGTGCAGAGCGGTACCGCCCGTTTCTTCTAAAAACTCGTTCAGAGCCCAAGGCGCAGATGAGGAGTTTCGAAGCCTTGGCTATTCCGGCTGTCATCTCGCAGATATGCTTCGGCGAGGCCAAGTGTGCCGGCTCCAAAGCCGTGGTTTCATCATGCTGAGAGTTCACGGGCAGGCTTTTCATGGCGTTGAGATATTTTGCAGGCTATATAAAGATAGCGCGGTGCTTGCGTGGTCCATTAATGTAGGCCTGCTACCGGTGAGCCGCATACAGCCCTATGCAGCCCCCCGTAAAGGACCAGAGAGCCCAGAACAGAGTAAGGTCGGCTGCCTGCGGCACAAGCGCTAGTTCCGGGCTGGATGTGGCGTGCCATCCCCTCCCCTTCGGTTTGGGACGGGCGGCTGGACGTCAATGGGCTATCGGGGTCGGATTGCTTGATGGAATTCACTGTCAACTCGCTGGAT
>NZ_JBVVQQ010000074.1:0-2945 GCF_055811135.1 Mesorhizobium sp. WSM4817
CTCCGAACTGTGACGGCTAACTTGAACAACGACTGGCCTTTCAAATCTGCTCGAGCCGGTCATCACTCCCCCTCTACACCCAGCGGCGACAGCCTCGCTCGCATTTATTTCCTTAGCCGAAAGATTCGGCTGCACCCTCGCAGCTAAACTTGGTTCGCTGGCGTCCAAGAGATCGTCATGACGCTGTCTGGTTCATGTCGGGTGGCGCGGGATTTGGCTAGCTCAATCTCGACAATGTCGCCTTGCGCCAGTGTCGCACAGTTTGTGGAAGCCTACGCCTGCACCTTTCCGCTGCCCGCCTTGCATGCAGCGATCCACTGCATGGCGGAGGTTGGGTCCTCCAATATCGCAACTCGCTTTGCAAAGCCGACAAAGGCATTGCTGGCAGCGTCTAGCGGTATGTGCCCAGCATATGCATCACAACATGCCCTCAGGGCGGTCTCGTAGGCCAAGTCTCTGCGATCCTCGGGCCACTCATTGAGAAAATCGATAGCGTCCGCAAGACTGGCAATCTCTTGCACGATATAGCTGGCTCGCTTCACGAAAATGGGGCTCTGCATCCTCGGTGAGCAGTTCGGCTGCGCATCACCGCGAAGTCCGGCGAAGCCTGCTCAGGCATCTATCTTCCTTCCTGGCCTGATCTGAGGAGAACATACCCCGGGTGCCGTCATCTCTAACGGGGGATGAACCAGACAAAATTGAAAGGCCCCGTTTAACTGCCGAGCCACAATATAACCGCCTGCGACGCATGAACTGCCCGATGACCGCCGGCGCAACCTCGCGGCTTCGTGAGATCTGGCTGGCTGACACTATTTGCCAAGACATCCTGATGCGGTGGCTATGCACGGAACTGAGCATCTGTTCAGGGCCACGGGTGTGCTATACGGCTTTGATGGCTATTGGTTCGACGTTGCGCCGGCGCTGGCTGCCGGAAAAGAGCTTCCATCCTATGCTTATCTGCCGGGCAGGCAACCGCATCCCGTGCGCGATCCCGCGGGACATAGCTACAATAGCGAAGCCCTGCCGTTGGCAGCAGAGGCGTCGCTGGATTCAGACATATTCCTCTGGGGTCTCGACCTCTTCAACCACGGCTATTACTGGGAAGCCCATGAGGCGTGGGAAGCGCTGTGGCAAGTTGCAGACCGAGGCGCTCCGCTTCGGACGCTCTTCAAGGGATTGATCCTGTTATCAGCGGCCGGCGTGAAGATCCGCGAGGGCAAGCAGGCGCCGGCGATACGTCATGCCGGACGCGCCGCGGCGCTCCTTCGTCGGCTGAACACGGCGGATCATACCTTCGAGCGTGCGCTCGGCATGTCACCCGCAGCGCTCGCCGAATACGCAGAAGCCGCTGCACGGATCCCGGCAGCCTTGCAGGCGACAGCGCCCGGTCAGCCCCAACCCGTGTTTGACTTCATTCTCGGACCAAGCTCCGGCGAAGGGCCGATCAGCTGGCAAAAAACAAACAGTCATCCGTAGAAGTCGCCGGGAATAGACCGGACCCGTTGGGCCAACGTCACTGACGAACGACGAATGCCAGGTTCCACTCACCTGGCCGTATTTTCGTGTAGCGCGGAATTTCGTCACGTTGTTTTCCGAATTACAAAAGCTCAAGATGGCATGGCTGCATATCGGTTCCGGCGCCTGGCAGCCGAAACGATTGCCGGGGGGAACGCCTATTAGCAAAGGCTTATGGCGATACTTATGCTGCCGAGACATTTATTGCCTTCAGCCACAACCATCACTATGTAGCAAGACTTCGCCTGCTGTCTTCAAGCCACCCGGAGAATTTAATGACGGAAGAAGCCGACCACAACCTCGACGCCCTCATCGCGCTTACCGCCGATGTCGTCTCAGCCTATGTCTCGAACAATCCGGTCCCGGTGGGCGATCTCCCCGCCCTGATCGGCCAAGTACATGCAGCACTGAAAGGAACGGCCGGCAGCGTTTCCGCAGAACAGCCGCAGGCTCTCAAGCCTGCTGTTCCGATCAAGAAGTCGGTGATGGCGGACTACATCATCTGCCTTGACGATGGAAAGAAGTTCAAATCGCTAAAGCGCCATCTGTCGACCCACTATGGCCTCACGCCGGACGAATATCGCGCCAAATGGGGCCTGCCGGCGGACTATCCCATGGTCGCGCCGAATTACGCCGCTGCGCGCTCGGCCTTGGCCAAGACCATAGGTCTCGGCCGCAAACCGAAAGAGTCGGAAACGCCGGCGCCGGCGAAGCGGACCGGCAAGAAGGTCGCAGCCTGACTTTATCTCTCGAGGGTCGCTGGAGCGCGCAGCTGCTATCGGCATGATCTGCGCAGCATAGGAAAAGACGGGGGACCAAACCACGCCTTACCTCGCGCTCATTCGCTCTTGCCGGGACGCCGGAGAAAATTTCAGCCAGTCTTCGCACAACCCAACGCATCTACAAGGATCGCATCGTTGGCGACTACGCAGTCAATGGCACGCCACCACCATATCAGTGGCGGATCGGCCGCAGCCCGGCAAGCAAGGCTAATCGGTTCCGTCACCGCGTCCTCCAGCTGAACATCGACATCATGTGCGCCGTCTTGTGAAGAAGCTACGCCTGGCGACATCAGCACGATTGACGCGGCGAGCGCCTACGCGGCCGAGTTCGCTATCCCTTCGTCTCCCTCAATCCGCGCCATCGCGTCCGCTGCATCTCGACCGAAGCCGCAATCGTCAGCGGCCTCTCGCGCGAAAGGCCCGAGGAGCTTCTTGTTCGCGTCGGGCTTAGCTGCAGTGCGGCCGATCGATGCCCGCACGCTTTTTCGGGAGGCCAAAGGCAGCGCATCGGCCTGGCACGCGCGCGCGCTCATGCTGCAGCCGGATCTGCTTGTCGCCGACGCGCGCCGGCGCGCGCCGGTTGGTTGCAGGCGCAGATAATCCCAACAAGAGAGAACCCAAAAGAGAGAAAAAAAAAAAACCACCCAA
>NZ_JBVVQQ010000075.1:0-2894 GCF_055811135.1 Mesorhizobium sp. WSM4817
AAGCGTTTCATCGCTGCCCGGATACGCTGCTCGGTGCCGGCGTCGATGGCAGCAGTGGAATCGTCGAAGACCAGCACCGATGGCCGCAGCATCAGGCTGCGGGCGATGGTCAGGCGCTGGCGCTGGCCGCCGGAAAGCGACGCGCCGCGTTCGCCAACGACTGTGGTGTAGCCGGCGGGGAGCCCGATGATGTAGTTGTGCAATTGGGCATACTCGGCGGCTTGCCCGATGCGGGTCTCGCGCGCCCATGGATTGCCGTAGGCGATGTTGTTCTCGATCGAGGTGGTGAACAGGAATGCGTCCTGCTGCACCACGCCGACCGCCTTGCGCAGCGATTGCAGCGTGACCTTGCTGATGTCCTGGCCATCGATGGTGATGGCGCCTGACGTCACATCGTAGAAGCGCGGGATCAGGTGCGCGATGGTCGACTTGCCGCTGCCGGGCGGACCGACAATGCTGATGGTCTCGCCGGATCTTGCCTCGAAGGAGATCCCGGATAGCGTCGGGCGGCCAGCGCCCGCGTAGCGGAAGCCGACGTTGTCGAAGCGCAGCACACCGTCAGTGACGACAAGGTCCCTGGCGTCGGGCGCGTCCTCGATATCGAGTTCGGTGTCCAGCAGTTCGAACAGTCGCGTGCCGCAGGTCGAAGCGCGGGCGAATGAATTGACCATCAGGCCGAGCTGGCGCACTGGCATCTGCAATATGGTCATGAAGGTGAGGAACTGGGCCAGCGTGCCGACGCTGATCTGGCCCGCGATCACCTTCTGGCCGCCGAACCAGAGCACCAAGCCCATGGCGGCGAGGAACGAGAAGTTCATGGCGCTGGTGTTGCTGACGCGGATGCCGACGCGCTGGTTGGCGAGGTCCAGCGCATCCTGCTTGGCGCGGTCGAACTTTTCCAGCTCATGCCGCTGCGCCGCAAAAGCACGCACGACACGGATGCCACCGAGGTTCTCATCCATCACCCGGCTCAGCACCGACAGCCGCTCTTGCAACGTCAGCCAGGTGCTGCGCAGCGCCAGCTGCGTGACCGAGGACCGCCAGGCGACGAATGGCACAAAGCTCAGGCTGAGCAGCCCGAGCACGAGATCGGTGCTGATCAGCAGATAAGCGCCGACGCCGATCAGCACCCCGAGCAGCACGACGCGCAGGATGCCGGTGGAGAAGAACATGCGCACGCCGTCGAGATCGAGCAGGCCGAGCGTGATGAGATCGCCGGTATGGACCCGGTCGTGGAAGGAGAAGCTCAGGCGCTGGATCTTCTCATAGAAAGCCAGCCGCAGTTCATAGCCGGTCCGGTGGCCGACGGCCTCGCCATAGTAGTTCTGCGCCATGGTGAAGAGGCCGCGCAGGATGCTGACGACGAGCAGCGTGAGCGCCGTGTTCCACAGCGCGCGCTCTGCCGCAGGACCAGCACCAGCAGTCAAGACGCCCTGCGCCTGATCGATGGCGCGTCCCAGCAAGCTCGGAATGAAAAGCTGCAGCGTCGCGGCAATGAAGGTCGAACCGATGGTGATGGCGACTTGCCAGGGATGGCGCAGCGTCATTCGCACGATACGCAGCAGGGTGCTGAGGCCTTTGCCCCAGGAGGCTTCCGCCACATGGACAAACGATTTGCCGCGCTTCGCCGCGCCGCTGGTTGCATCCGTACGCAAAGGAAATACCCAGACCAATCCGGACATTAGCCCGGACGAATGAAGCAGACTCAATTCAGATGGCGATGTTACGCGTGTCCGACTTGACCGTTCAAGGGGCCAATGGCGGCATCGCACTGTGCCTGAAAGGCGTGCTGCCATTGGTCGTCGCGATCGTATTTGATGAGTGATGAGGCGAAGGCATTCATGGCCATAGGCGAGAGTTTTGCCAAGCATGAGACCGTGAAGCATTCCAGGCTTCATTGCTCCCGACAACGGTGAGAAAGACGTTTTCGTTCATGCCACCGCGTTGAACCGCTCAGGGCTCAGCGTGCTGGTGGAGGGACAGAACGTGTTTGTCGAATGCGGGCAGGGCAAAAAAGGCCTGGAAGTCCGGAGCATTCGCCTCGCCTAAAGCCAATATGTTGGCCAAGGGCCAAATTGCCGCTCATACAAAGAAAAAGCCCACTGCCGGGAGGAGGTGGCAGTGGGCTCGATTTGAAATGCAGCGCGGGAGGAGGTGCGCCGCACTCAGCGCCGGCATCGCATCTGGGAGGAGTAGATGGCCGACAACATGATCATATCGATCGCCGCAGATATTGCAATGCACAAATTTCATATCGCACTTGCGAAGGCGTTCCTGCGTGTAAGCATCGACATTGTCTCGAAAGATCCACCCACCAAATCTTGCAGTAGCTCGCGGCTCTAGAGATTGATGGTGCTGGTCATTTTTGCTCTCCTTTGCGTTGTCGCAAGGAGGCAGATCTGCGCCTGGATCGAAACGTCGAGCGCCGGCGCTCGTCGGCGACAAGCAGATCCGGCTGCAGCATGAGCGCGCGCGCGTGCCAGGCCGATGCGCTGCCTTTCAACATGCAATCCTCGGGCCTTTCGCGCGGGAGGCCGCTGACGATTGCGGCTTCGGTCGAGATGCGGCGGACGCGATGGCGCGGATTGAGGGAGGCGAAGGAATAGCGAATTCGGCCGGAGGCGTTTCGCCGCGTCGATCGTGCTGATGTCGCCAGGCATAGCTTCTTCACAAGACGGCAGCGTCAGGTTGGCGCGTTCGAGGCAGCCCTTGGCCTGCGGGCTGTTGGCGCACATGATGTCGATGTTCAGCTCGAGTACGCGGTGACGGAACCTTGCTTGCAGCTTCATGCCGGGCTGCGGTCGATCCGCCACTGATATGGTGGTGGCGTGCCAGCCTAGTCGCCAACGATGCGATCCTTGTAGATGCGTGGGTTGTGCGAAGACTGGCTGAAA
>NZ_JBVVQQ010000076.1:0-2789 GCF_055811135.1 Mesorhizobium sp. WSM4817
TACCCTGGCTTGACGCCTCACCAGCTTGCGCGAGCGACCTGGACATAAACTGGGTTTAAGGCCAGCGAAACCTTTTGTGCCTTCTCAGGCCAATTGCCGGCGCCTATCATCAGCGCGACGTTAAGTCAGGCTCGCCTTGTCAGACGGCGGAGCCACGGGTGTTTTAAACGCGGGATGCTCATTCCGCTGCAGGGTGACGCAATGATGGACACTGAGACTCCGGCAATCCGGCGCCGCGGAGACCGGTCTTCCGGTTTCCAAATTCATCTGCGGGAATTCTGGCTGGCAGTCTGAAATCAACTCCCAAGGCTTCGAACCGGAAGCCTGGTCGGTGCCCCATCGAGATGGGGCACCGGCCTCCTTTGAATTGAGCACCAGGTGAACCAACATGGCTGACGAAGAGATCATCCTTTCCGAGCTGTCCGACGAGGAACTCGTGCAGCAGATGCATGACGACCTCTATGACGGGCTGAAGGAAGAAATTGAGGCAGGCACTAACATTCTCCTGGAGCGTGGGTGGCAGCCCTACACGGTGCTGACCGAGGCGCTGGTCGAAGGCATGCGCATCGTCGGCGAGGATTTTCGAGACGGCATCCTGTTCGTGCCGGAAGTGCTGCTGTCGGCCAATGCAATGAAGGCCGGCATGTTCATACTCCGACCACTGCTTATCGCCACCGGCGCGCCAAAGCAGGGCAAAATGGTGATCGGCACGGTCAAGGGCGACATCCACGACATCGGCAAGAACCTCGTCGGCATGATGATGGAAGGCGCCGGCTTCGACGTCATCGATCTCGGCATCAACAATGCGGTCGAGAAGTATATGGCGGCGATTGAAGAGCATAAGCCTGACATTATCGGCATGTCGGCGCTGCTTACCACCACCATGCCCTACATGAAGGTGGTCATCGACACGATGAAGGAAAAGGGCATCCGCGACGACTATGTCGTGCTGGTCGGCGGCGCGCCGCTCAATGAGGAATTCGGCAAAGCCGTCGGCGCCGATGCCTATTGCCGCGATGCGGCGGTGGCTGTCGAGACCGCCAAGGACTTCATGAAGTGCAAGCATAACACCCGCAGTTGATGGCTGCGGTGCCGATGCGTGAAGACGCTGGCGTCGTTTACGGCCGCTCGATGTTGATCACCAACAACCAGGATGTATGACCTTATGAATGCGCCATTTTCAACGGGTGACCATTCGCGGATCGTGGGATGGAGCCCCAGCCGGCAGGTGATTGACACCCAGGACGTATACCGACTGGTAATCCTGGCACTTCCCGGATTTTCGCTACTCAGCCTTTCTTCATTTGTAGATCCCCTTCGCATCGCGAATTCTGTGTCCGGCCGATCCTTCTTCGAGTGGACGATTGCAAGCCTGGATGGCCAGCCTGTTGAATGCGCCAGCGGATTCGTCTTGTCGGTCGGCAGCGATTTTGCCAGCACCGGAGAATGCGTTCAGGCCGGCAAAGGGGCTAACATGGTCATTGTCTGTGCAGGCGAACGGGTCGAAAGGCAGACGTCTGCTGCGCTCAGCAAGATTCTACGGCTTTGCAAGCGGCGCGGTGTTCCGATCGCAGCGTTGGGTACGGCGACATGGCTGTTGGCGGACAGCGGATTGCTGGACGGCACCGCATGCACAATCCATTGGGACAAGAGAGCCGCCCTCTCTGAAAAATTTGGCCGCCTTCAGGTCACTGACCGACTATTCGTTCGTGATACTCGCCTCCTCACTTGCGCAGGAGAATTTGCGTCATTCGACCTCGTTATGGAGCTGATCAGCGAACGCCTCGGCAGAGACACTGCGTTGACCGTCTGCCGACATACGACTGCCGGGCATTGGCGCCCTGCCTCTGATAGACAATGGACCATAAATGGCGGTGAAGCCGGCATCTGCAAGCCGGTGGCCGAAGTGATTCGCATTATGGAGGAGCATATTGAGGACCCGCTGCCCTTACGCGACATTGCAAAATGTGTCGGCCGCTCACAGCGTCAGATTGAACGGCTTTTCCAGCGATCGGTTTCGTTATCTCCCATGCGCTTTTACCTGCATTTGAGACTTAGCCGCGCCAAGCGTCTCATTGCACAAACAGAGTTGCCGATTATTGAGATCGCGATCGCCTGCGGTTTCGTGTCGGCCTCGCATTTCTCGAAGTGCTTCCGCGAAGCCTTCGGCGCCAATCCCAGTACCTGTCGGGGCTGACCTATACTCGTCGACGACTCCCCCTATGAGGCCCCGCAAGATCCCCGTGGCATCCAATTGGGCAAGCACCTCGGCAGCCTGGCTTTCGCACTCAGCGCTCGGAACATGACACCGGCGGAGTTGGAAATGAAAGCAATACTGGAAAACGGCCGCATCAGACGTCGCGTAAAACAATCTCCAAGCGGTCCGATACGGGTGAAATCTCAAAGTTTCCGCTGATTGGATAGACTTAGGTGTAGGCGCTGAGTCGTCAACGAGGACGGCAGCGCCGGCGCCACGTCCTATCTTCGAGTTCCAAGCGTCGCAAGAAAGCACCCGTCCCTTGCCGTCCGCTACGGCTTAAACGCGAAGACAGTGGTTAAGTGTAACCGGACTACGACGTCCGATGCTCCGATGGGACCCGAGGCGCCGAAGAGCACCGGTCCTGACGTCGACCGAGGAAGAAATCCTCGATTGGATAGTGTCCTGAAGGTTCTGCAAAAAGCTTTGGAGAGAGAACAGCCCTTGCTCTGAGTCGAGGGGCGGCCATGGCACGCTGGTGACGTTACGACCACCGATTCCCGTGGAAGGGGAGTGCCATGACCAAGCGAGA
>NZ_JBVVQQ010000077.1:0-2645 GCF_055811135.1 Mesorhizobium sp. WSM4817
AGCTGCTCGGGATCGAGCGCATCGGGCGCCACGACAACTTCTTCGAACTCGGCGGCCACTCGCTCCTGGCGGTGCAGCTGATGGAGCGGCTGCGGCGGCTGTCGCTCGGGGTGGAGGTACGCACCCTGTTCGCCAGGCCGGTGCTTTGCGATCTGGCCGAAAGCCTTGGCAGCCATCAGGAGGTGGGGGTGCCTGGCAACCCGATCACCGAGCAGAGCGCGGCGATTACGCCGCAGATGCTGCCGCTGATCGATCTTACCCCACAGGAGATCGACCGGATCGTCGCCACGGTGCCCGGTGGCGTCGGCAACATCCAGGACATTTATGGCCTGTCGCCGCTGCAGGACGGCATCCTGTTCCACCATCTGCTGTCGACGAAGGGCGATCCCTACCTACTGGTCTCGCAGATGGCGTTTGCCGAGCGCGGCCTGCTGGAGCGCTATCTTGGCGCGGTTCAGCAGGTGGTGGACCGGCACGACATTCTGCGTACGGCCTTTGTCTGGGAGGGGCTGTCGAGCCCGGCCCAGGTGGTGTGGCGGCGTGCGCCGCTGGAGGTGAGCGAGGTCGAGCTGGATGAGGTCGGCGACCCCAGTCATGAGCACCTGAAGCGCCGGTTTGATCCGCGCCGGCAGCGCATCGACCTTGGCCGGGCGCCGTTGTTGCGGTTTGTGATCGCGCGCGAGCCCGGCAGCGGGCGCTGGCTGCTGTTGCAGTTGCAGCATCATCTGATCGGCGATCACACGACGCTGGAGATCATGCATGCCGAGGTGCGGGCCGTGCTGGAAGGTCGCGGGCATGACTTGTCAGCACCGCAGCCGTTCCGCAATCTGGTGGCGCTGGCGCGCCTGGGTGTCAAGGCTAAGACGCATGAGGAGTTCTTCCAAGAGCAGTTGGCGGACATAGACGAGCCGACGCTGCCGTTCGGGCTAAGCCAAGTGCATGGCGACGGCAGCGGGGTTGGCGAGGCGCGGCGGGTGTTGCCGCAGGCGCTCAACGATCGGCTGCGGCAACAGGCGCGGCGGCTGGGGCTGAGCCTGGCCAGCCTTTGCCATCTGGCCTGGGGTCAGGTGGTGGCGCGGAGCAGCGGCCGAGAGCAGGTGGTGTTCGGCACGGTGCTGTTTGGCCGCATGCATGCCGGTCTCGGGGCCGACCGCGCAATGGGCCTGTTCATCAACACCCTGCCTGTGCGCCTCGACCTCGACGGCACCGGAGTTGAGGAAAGTCTGCGTCTCACCCATGCCCGTCTGGCAGAGCTGCTCTCACACGAGCATGCCTCGCTGGCGCTGGCGCAACGCTGCAGCGGCGTTGCGGCGCCGGCGCCGCTGTTCGGTGCGCTGCTGAACTACCGCCACACGCCGGCGGCCATGGCCGGCTCCAGGACGGATGATGGTCTGTCCGGCATGGAATGGCTGGGCAGCGAGGAGCGCACCAACTATCCGCTAACGCTGTCTGTGGAGGATTTTGGCGAGGCGCTCGGCCTCACCGCACAGGTGGCGGAGCCGATCTCTGCGGATCGGATCTGCGGCTACATGCAGCGGACGCTTGAAGCGCTGTCGGAGGCATTGGAGCAGGCTCCCGACAGGCCGGTGCGCGCGCTCGACATTCTTCCGCCCGAGGAGCGGATCTATCTTTTGGCGGAGCTGAACCGGACGGACGCGGACTATCCGTCGGGTCTTTGCATTCACGAGCTGTTCGAGCAACAGGTGCGCCAGGCGCCCGAGGCGGTGGCATTGGTGCATGACGAGGCGCTCTCCTATGGCGAGCTCAACGCCCGGGCCAACCGGCTAGCCCATCATCTGATCGCCCTCGGGGCCAAGCCGGATCAGCCGGTGGCGATCTGCGTCGAGCGCAGCCCGGCCATGGTGGTGGGGCTGCTGGCGATCCTGAAGGCGGGCGGCGCTTATGTGCCGCTGGACCCGGCCTATCCCTGCGCGCGGCTCAACCAGGTGCTCGCCGATGCCGCGCCCAAGCTGCTGCTGGCCGATGCGGCCGGCCGGGCCGCGCTCGGCCCTGAGGCGCTGGTCGATGTGATGGTGGTCGATCTGGAGGACACCCCGGTCTGGGCCGAACTGTCTGCTGCGGATCCCGAGCCGCGCGCCCTTGGCCTCACCGCGCGCCATCTCGCCTACATCATCTACACCTCGGGCTCCACAGGAACGCCCAAGGGCGTCATGGTCGAGCATCGCGGAGTGGTCAATCTGGGGCTGGCTCAGATCGGACTGTTTGGCGTCGGTTCAAACAGTCGAGTGGTGCAGTTCGCCTCCTTCGGCTTTGATGCGAGTGCCTGGGAAATGATTATGGCGCTTGGCTCCGGCGCTGCCTTGCATTTGCCTGCGGATGAGCTCCGCCAGGCGAGTGGTGAACTCTCGGATTACCTGCGGAGCGAATCGATCACCCACGCGACATTGCCTCCGGCCTTGCTGCAGGCAAGCAGGAGTGCGGAAAATTTGGCGTCGCAAGCTCTCATTCTAGCTGGAGAGCTGCCGAAGGCCGAACTCATCCGACGTTTACCTGCAGCATCTGTTATCAATGCCTATGGACCGACGGAAACGACAGTCTGTGCAACGACCTGGAGTTGCCCGGCTGAGTTTGATGGGCCAGTTGTCCCGATCGGCCGTCCGATTGCGAACACGCGGGTGTACCTG
>NZ_JBVVQQ010000078.1:0-2624 GCF_055811135.1 Mesorhizobium sp. WSM4817
TGCGCATTTCGCAAAAGCCGGACAGGGGTTCCGCTAATTCCCGGACAGCGATTTCGCTAATGTCGGGACAGTTTGGCGGCGACGGTCCTCGGGTGCCTTGTTGCGTTCATGGATGATTGATTTCGCCGTTTTCGGTGCCGGTCAAGAGGGGCGCTGCCTTTTGCTTTCGCATGCTGTCGCCCTGGAGCACGATGCGGTGGGCGTTGTGCACGATCCGATCGAGAATGGCGTCGGCGACGGTGGGGTCTGCGATCAGGTCATGCCATCTGGCCACCGGGACCTGGGCAGTGATCAGGGTGGATTTGCGGCGATAGCGTTCCTCGACGATTTCGAACAGATGGAAGCGCTGTTGGTCGGTGAGGGAGTGGGTTCCGAAGTCATCCAGGATGAGCAGTTGCGCGCGGGTGAGCTTGTCAATGAGGCGTGAGAAGCGGCCGTCGAGACGAGCGAGCGCCAAATCCTCGAACAGGCGCGGCACGCGCACATAGAGCACGGAATGATCGAGTCGTGCCGCTTGCCGGCCGAAGGCGCAGGCCAGCCACGACTTGCCGGTTCCGGTCTGGCCGGTGACGATTAGATTCTCATGCGCCTTCAGCCATTCGCCCTGGGCGAGCGCCATGGTGCTGCGCCGGTCGAGCCCGCGCGGCGCGGCAAAGTCGATGTCCTCGATGCAGGCTTCGGGAAAGCGCAGCCTGGCTGAGGCGAGCCGGTTCCGGACGCGCTTGTCGGCCCGTATGGCGACCTCGCGGTCGAGCATCAGGCCGAGCCACTCGTCACGGCTGAGCTCGTTGGCGTTGTTCCGTTCGGCCAGTTCGCGCCAGGCGGCAGCCATGCCGGCCAGACCGAGGGTCTGCATCTGGTCGAGGGTAGGGTTCGTCAGCATTCTTTCTTCCTTTCCTTCACTGGTAATAGGTGGAGCCGCGGATGTTGGCGTGCTGGGGTGTCGGCTTTGCCGGTTCTGCAGAACTGGCTCGGTCGAGGCCGGCTTTGAGGATGGCGGTGACGGAGGAGTAGGCGATCGCGTTGATCAGCAGCGCCCGCTCGCAGGCGGCATTGAGACGCTCCGGCCCATAGCGCGGCGCCAGCGACAGGATGCCCATGGCCGAGCGATATCCCTGTTCCGGATGCGGCCGGTCGCGCATCATGCGCTCGACCAGAATGGCGGCGTTGGGGCCGATCCCGGCCGCCCGGCTGATCAGGCTGGCCGGCGTGGTGTTGGCGTAGCGCTGGTGCGCCTTGGGCATGTGTTCGTTGACGGTGACATGGCCGGAACGCTGTGAGCGACGCACATGGCTGGCGACACGCTGGTGATCGTGGAAGATCTCGACCACTCGATGCGTGAGCCGCACTTCGACGGTGCGCCCGATCAGCCGGTGCGGCACCGAGTAGAAGGTCTTGTCGACTTCGACATGGTAGTCAGGATGCACCTTCGCCGACTTCCACTCGGCGTATTCGAACGGTGCTGCCGGCAGCGGCTTCAAGGCAGCCCGCTCGATCTCCTCGAACAGTTCGCGGCGGCTTTGGCCGACATGGCGCATCGGCCGGTTGTTCAGATCCTCGAGCAGTTCGGCGATCGCCGCGTTGAGCTCGGCGATCGAGAAGAAGGATCTATTCCTGAGCCGTGCCAGAATCCAGCGCTCGACGATCAGCACCGCGCCCTCGACCTTGCCCTTGTCGCGCGGCTTCCGGCTTCGGGTCGGCAGGATGGTGGTATCGTAATGCTCGGCCATGGCGGCAAAGGTCGCGTTCAGCGTCGGCTCGAACCACAGCGCCTTGACGACACCGGCCTTCAGGTTGTCGCACACGATCGCTCTGGTGACGCCGCCGAAGAAGGCGAGCGCCCGTACCTGGCCCTCGATCCAGTCCGGCAGCTTCTGGCTGGAGCTGGCAAAGGCGAAGGTCAGATTGGAGGCGCCCAGCACCGCGACAAAAATCTGCGCCGGGTAAATGACGCCGGTCGCCGGATCGATCACCGGCACCGTCTGCCCGGCATAGTCCGTCTGCATCACCGCGCCCGCCGCATGCCGATTGCGGAATGTCGCGCTCGTCCGGCGCTCGAAAGCGGCGAAGTGCTCGCAGAACCAGGTGTAGCCGTAGCCGTCGGGATGGGCGGCACGATACTCCTGCCACAACAGCGTCAGCGTCACCCCCTTGCGCTTCAACTCCCGGGCAATCAGCGCAAAGTCCGGTTCGCTCAGGTCTTGTGGCGGACGACCGGCACGGCCAAACAGCAGCCGCTCAAGCGTCGCGTCGTCGTGGCCCGGCGGCAGCGGCCAGCATGACAGCCCGGCCTCCCGCGCTCGCAGCAAATAGGTCGATACTGTCGTCTTACTGATCTTGAGCCGTTCCGACACCTCACGCACCGAAAGACCCTGCTCATGGGTCAGGCGCAAGATCGCTTGGATATCCCTCACACTCGTTCGTCTCGCTTGCTTCCGTCTCGGCATGGCCCCTCTCAACGTCATCGTGAGAGGCCAAACTGCCAGAACGGCGCAGCCGAGAACCGACCGTTAAATCCGCTCCCGAAAACTGTCCGGGATTTAGCGGAAACGCTGTCCGCGAATTACTGAAATCACTGTCCGGGATTTAGCGAAAAGGGTGTCCGGGAATTAACGAAACACGCA
>NZ_JBVVQQ010000079.1:0-2534 GCF_055811135.1 Mesorhizobium sp. WSM4817
GCGCTGGGGCACCAGCGTAACAGGCCACATCGGCGATTTGCTTAGGGTTGCGGGACCACGCCGCCGAGCGATATCCCAGCTCGGCGAAGAGTCGCGCGGCCCATCCACCGATACGCCCAGCCCCAAGGATAACGATGCCGGTCTCGCTGATCTTCCGTGGCGCGATGGGGCGCCATCTCTTCTGGGTCTGTTGGACAGCATATTCAAATACATGGCGTTGCTGGCACAGTACTCTGAGAACAATGTACTGCACAACCTCCGAGGCAAGTTCGCGGGTCGCCAAACGTACGACGCCAACGCCCGCAGGCAGCTCACCCAGTTGCAAGCCGTCTATGCCCGCGCCGAGATAGGCAACTGCACGCAATCGCGTCATATCTTCAAAAAACCCGCGCGGCGTACCCTTATCGATCAGCACCAAGTCAATGTCGCCGGGATCGCCGTGATGGGGCCATAATCGGAAGTCGAGGCCAGAAACGCGCGCCTTGAGAGATCGCGCCCACTCCCCCGCGTCGATATAGTCGGGATAATCATTCACCATCAGTAAAGTGAGCGCTTTCACCATTACCTCCCAAACACTCTGTTCGACGTACATCAGCCGGAATGGATCGAAGCGGCTATCCGGGCACGCCAGCCATGTGCATCGCCTCTGCGAAGTGATCACGATCTTCTTGACGGCGGAATGGGTTGTTGTCGAGCAGAAGCTGGATGCATCCTTTGGCTGCTTGCTCAACGCCCCCCGGCCTTGCTTTCAGCCTCGCTACTGCTTTTTCCGCCCATAGCTTTGCCTCGGCAAGCCTATCAAGCTTGGCAAGTATAGCTGCGCCGAAAAAGGTCGAATCGATAAAGTAGTCGGGGACTCTGATCCGCGCGGCTAGGGCCTCGGGATACCGCCTTGCGGTAAATAGGGCAGTCGCCTGAAAGGCGATATACCAATCGGGGTATCGTGGATTGAGACGCATTGCCGCTTCGCCGCAGGCAACCGCCTTTTCCCCGTCTCCATACATTGCGAGCATGTAGCTGGCATTGGCGAGGCTGTCGGCGTCGTTAGGGTTGAGCATGATGGCACGATCCACATGTTTCTTCATGCGCTCATAGTCGCCGCGATAGAGGCAAGGCCATGCCAGCGCGATGTGGGCTTGATAATCGGCTTCATCGAGCGCGAGACCCGTTTGGCGCAATCAAAGGCCATGTCATAAGCGCCTCTACCTTCTGCCGCAATTAGCAAATCAAGCGCTTCCATCTGGTAGGTCACCGCTAAACCGGAATAGGCGCGCGAAAAGCTTGGGTCTGTGGCAGCAGCCTTTTCGAAGTGTTGGCGCGCTTCAAGATTGTTCTGACCCACCGTCCACAAGAGACGTTTGCCGCGCAACCAATGATCATAGGCGATGAGGTTTTCAGGCTGCTTACGCTTAGCCCGCTCCAAGGAAACGTCTTCGAGGCCCACCGCCAGCATGCCCACGATCCTCTGGGTTATCTCGTCCTGAACCGCAAACATGTCGGCAATTTCTCGATCATAGCGCTCCGCCCAGATGTGGCTGCCGGTCTCAGCGTCGATGAGCTGCGCGGTGATGCGCAGACGATTCCCGGCGCGACGAACGCTTCCCTCGAGTACATAGGTCACGCCCAAGTCGCGTGCCACGTCGGGGATCTTCATCGTCCGTGCCTTGTAGGTGAAAGAGGAATTCCGGGTGATGACGGACAACGACCGAAAGCGCGAAAGTTCGGTAATGATGTCCTCTGTGATGCCGTCGGAGAAGTACTCCTGCTCTGGATCGCCGCTCATATTGACAAACGGCAAGACGGCGATCCACGGCTTATCGGGTAGCGACAGTGCGCGACGCACCAAGGCAGAGGTATCGGCTAGGCGCACTCGGCAAACGCGCACCAGCTGCTCGATGTTCTTCAGCGCCTGCTCGCCCATATCCTCGAACTGCAGATCGAGCCGGTTGCCGAGGTGGTCACGCACTGTGCCCGAGACCGCTATGCCACCGGCCGGGGCGACGCTCTCAAGCCTAGCCGCAATATTCACTCCGTCTCCGAAGATGTCCTCGCCTTCGACGATGACATCGCCCAGGTTGACCCCGATCCGCAGTCGGATCGCGCGGTCCTCCGGCATGTCGGCGTTGCGCGCCTCCAGCCGCCGCTGGATGTCGACCGCACAGGCAACGGCGTTAACAACGCTGGTGAACTCAGCCAGGACCCCATCGCCGGTCGCCTTGAAAATCCTACCCATGTGTTCGGCGATCTTTGGATCGACCAGCTCGGCCCGCAGCGCCCTCAGCGTAGTCAGCGTGCCCATCTCGTCATGGCCCATGAGCCGGCTGTAACCGACCACATCGGCAGCGAGTATGGCCGCCAAACGGCGCTTCACGCTCGGACTCCTCCCACGTGTGACGGCTCCGCTTTGGAGCCCAGTCAACTACACAATACCAGCGCCTTATGTCAGGGCAATCGGGCGCTCGGATATGATCCCTCCCATCGGCAGAGCCATTAGAAGCTACGACACGTACGGGCGAAATGACAGCTTTGGGTCA
>NZ_JBVVQQ010000080.1:0-2489 GCF_055811135.1 Mesorhizobium sp. WSM4817
ACAGGGGAGATTGGGATGCAGCGCCTTCAAAGTGGAGAACAAATCACCTTCGCCGCGAACCTTTCACATCGTCCCGCTACCACCACCGTCGATGAAGTTTCGGACTCGCGCGGGCCAAATCGGGGATCGGCATCGCAGCCATGCGATCGATCTCGTCCCGACGGTTGCCAAGGTTGAAAACAAGGCATAATTGCCCAGACATCCAGCTGCTTCGGAGGCTTGCTATGACTTTTGCTCAATCGGTCGGTGCGTTCTTTCGTCGGCTGAAGCCGTTCATCCTGCTTTTCCTGTTGACTCAGTTCCTCGTCAGGCTGGCGCTGTCGCTGGTTTCGGCCAAAGACCTGTCTTTCCATCCGGCCGACTGGCTGGTTCCTTTCTTCACTGGCTTCTGGTTCGATATCGTCACGCTGCTTCCAATCCTCGTGGTCTTTCTCCTCTTCCCGCTGCTCCTGCCAGTTTCGTGGGCCGGAAAGCGGTTTGACCGCGCAGTTGGGCTCTCGGGCTTCGCAATCTTCCTGTTTATGATGGTCGTGCAGGGGGTCAGCGAGTATTTCTTCTGGGACGAATTCACGACGCGCTTCAATTTCATCGCGGTCGACTACCTCGTGTACACGCAGGAAGTGATCCAGAACATCATGGAGAGCTATCCGGTGGTGCCGCTGCTTGCCGGCATCGGCCTTTTGGCGGTCGGCGGGGCCTATCTGCTCCGCCGCCAGGTGAAGGCAGGCTTCGCGCCGCATCCGCCGTTCATGAAGCGGCTGGCGGTCTTTGCGACGATAACGGGAATGGCCGCCGCCGGCGTGTTGGTGACGCCCGATTCGATCACACGGCCGATGCCGAGCGCGATCGCCCGCGAACTCGGGGGCAACGGACTCTACGGTTTGGTTAGCGCCTTCTTCTCGAATGAGATCGATTTCGCGAATTTCTATCGGACTATGCCCGAGAAACAGGCGGCCGAACGGACACGCGACCTTTTAGCGGAAGATCACGAGCCGTTCGAAAGCACCGATTTAAACGACATCACGCGTGACATTCGAGCCGAGGGGCCGATGCTGCGCAAGAACGTCATCTTGGTCGGCATGGAAAGCATGAGTGCGGAGTTCATGGGCACATTCGGTAATCCGAAAAGACTGACACCGAACCTTGACCGGCTGGCGTCTGAAGGCCTGCTTTTCACGGAAATGCGGGCGACCGGCACGCGCACCGTGCGCGGGCTTGAAGCGATCGCGCTCTCAGTCCCGCCGACCCCGGGGCAATCGATCCTGCGTCGCCCCGGCAACGACAATCTCTTCACCATTGGCTCGGTGTTCCAGGATTCGGGCTACGATACGCGCTTCCTCTATGGCGGCTACGGCTATTTCGACAACATGAACGCGTTCTTTTCCACTAACGGCTTCGGTATCGTCGACCGCGCTACGATGGCGGCAGGCGATGTGCATTTCGCCAATGCGTGGGGCGTTAGCGATGAGGATCTCTATGACGAGGTGATCCGCCAAGCCGACGCCTCGGCGAAAGCCGGCAAGAACTTCTTCAGCTTCGTCATGAACACGTCAAACCACCGGCCCTTTACCTATCCAGCTGGCGCCATAGACATCCCATCGCCGGGCGGGCGCGACGGGGCGGTCAAATATTCCGACTACGCGATCGGGGAACTGGTCAAGAAGGCATCGGCGAAACCGTGGTTCAGGGATACCGTTTTTGTCTTTGTCGCCGATCATACGGCGAGCGTCGCAGGCAAGGTCGAGCTCGACATGAACAAATACCACATACCGTGCATCATCTGGTCGCAGGGCTTTGTCAAGCCCCGCCGGATCAACCGGCTGGCGAGCCAGGTGGATATTGCGCCGTCGCTGCTTGCCCTGCTGCAGGCTAGCTATCGCAGCCGCTTTTTCGGCGACGACCTGATCGAAGCGGACGAACCGGAGCGGCCGGTCTACATCTCCAACTACCAGAAGGTGGCCATGATCCTGCATGGCCGCACGACGATCCTTGAGCCCAAGAAGCAAATCGTCCAGATGAAGGGTGAGGAGGTGCAACCTGAAAGCGCCGTGGACCACAACGCGGTCGAAGATACCGTAGCCGTCTATCAATATGCCTCGCACTGGCGCGATATTTCACGCCGCATTCCAAGTGTTCTTGACAACGGCACGCTGGCACTCGGCCGGTTCGGTGTGCATCGCCTGCCAAACCCGAAGCGACGCGCGCCTCCGTCCAGGACCACACCCACCATACCTGTGCGCTAACAAAGCCACCGTGCCACAACGTCTTAGGAATGCCAGGTCTGCTCCGGTGATCGCCAAGAGGTGTGAGGACCTTAACAATCCCTTGCAAGACCCTTCGTGGTGGCAACGGCAATGGCCGGAACGGGTCCAGCCTGTCGTGGAAATACGTTGATTTGATAACGTGATTCCCGATCAGCGAGGTGAGTCGGGCTAAAGCGGTTTGTCGAGGGCGAGGATCGCCGGCAAGCGGCACTGCTTCCCGAGTGC
>NZ_JBVVQQ010000081.1:0-2377 GCF_055811135.1 Mesorhizobium sp. WSM4817
TGTCGTGCATGCGCCTTTCCGGGAGTTGACACTCTCGACACTGCGCGAGAAAGGGGCGCATCTTCGAGGCGCCCGCGTCCGCGACTGAGGCGGGCGCTCTTCCATATTTTTACGAAGGAACACCCCTATGAGGATCAGAATCATCGGCGCTGGAAACATCGGCGCCACATTGGTGCGAATGCTTCGGCGCGTCCTCTCCTTAAAGCCGTCGCCGGGCTTGCAATGCGGTGGCGCATTATGACGTTGGCTGCATGAGCACGTCCGCACAACCAGTGCGTCTGGTCCGCCCCGAAAAGAAGCGGCGTCGCATCCCCATTGCAGTCATCATGGTGATGAGTTTCGGCAGCCTCGTGTTCCTGTCGGTCGGCGGCGTGCTCGCATTGTCGGTCGGCGCCAACCTTCGCAACACTTTCGACCTGCTCGGCGCCCAGTCGACGCTCCTGATCGATGCGATGGAGGATTTGCTGCGCGCCGAGATGGGGCGCGCCGAGAGCGCCGTGGACGGCGTCGCGCAGCTCTACAAGCAGGGCGAGTTCCAGATCGACGACGAGGCGATGTCGGCGGCACTTGCCAGTGCGCTGGCGGCAGCGCCGGGGGTGAACGCAATGTTGATCTGCACACCCGACCTGATTTGCAGGGGGGCGGCGGTGACCGGGGACAACGACGCCAAATATCCTGCCGGAACGATCCGGAAACTCCCCGCCGAGACCGAGAAATCGCCGCAAGTGCGCGCCGTTCTTGAAGAGCGCCAGCAGGTCGACGGACGCCGGTGGGGCGCCTTCGTGGCCAACGAATATGGCTTGTTCGCCAACGTCTCGGCGCCGCTATCACGCGATGGCGCCACGAAGGCCTGGGTGATCGCCGCGGTGGAACTGCAGAACTTGTCCAAAATCACGCAGGAACTGTCGTCGCGCTTCGGCACGCATGCCTTCATTCTGGATGGCGACGGATCCATCCTGGCGGACCAGCGGCTGGCTTCCCCGGATGCGCTGAAGAACGGCATCCTGCCGCTGACGCCGCTCGCCAATTTCGGCGATCCGGTTCTCGCCGGATATGAGGCGCGCAAACCGGAAGCGGAGTTCAGCACGCAGCGTACCCGCGATATCGAGGTTGCCGAAATCCAGGTTGACGACAAGGACGGTTCGACGTCATGGGACGGAGAGAACACTTACGTCGCTATTACCCGTGAGATCACCGGCTATGGCGACCGGCCCTGGACGCTCGGCGCATATTTCAAGACCAGTCAGATCGGTGACGAAATCGAGCGCGTCATGGGATCGGCCATACTTGGACTTGGCGCGATGGCGGTGGCGGTCATCGTCGCGATTCTTCTCGGCAAGCGCCTGTCGCGCCCGATCCAGGCGATTGCCGGCCAGGCCACGCGCGTCGCCGATTTCGATCTCGACGGCGTGACCCCCCTGCCGCGCAGCAGGGTGCTGGAGTTGGACAACCAGGCTTCGGCCTTCAATGCCATGCTGATCGGTCTGCGTGCATTCTCGACCTATATTCCGCGCTCGCTGGTGGCCAAGCTGGTGCGCACCGGAGAGATCGGCATCGCCGAACCGCGCGAAGCGGTCGTCACCGTCATGTTCACCGACATCGCCGGCTTCACCACGCTGTCGGAGCAGATGGACGCCGCCGCCGCGGCCAGGCTGCTGAACCACCACTTCGCGATCCTGTGCGGCGCGGTCGATGCACATGGCGGTACTGTCGACAAGTTCCTGGGCGACGGCATGCTGGCGTTCTTCGGCGCGCCGGATCGTCTGAAGGGCCATGCCGCCGCGGCCGTGCGCGCAGCCGCGGCCATCCGCGAGGAGCTGGACAAGGACAATCTGGAAGCGGCTGGCGAAGGCCGGCCTCCGCTTCATGTCCGCATCGGCATCCACACGGGCTCCGTCATCGTCGGCAATATCGGGGCATCCGACCGCGTCAACTATACGATCGTCGGCGACACCGTGAACGTCAGCCAGCGGCTGCAGGACCTCGGCAAGCAGCTCGAACCGGGCGCCACCGCCGCAATCGCCATTTCCGGCGAGACCGCGTCGCGGCTCGACGAAAGGTTCGAAAGGATCCCGGCGGGCAAGCACCGGCTGCGCGGCCGCGGCGAGGCGACGGAGGTCTTCCAGCTTGGCAAAGTCGCGACGTCAGCATCGCCCCCTATGGACGTTCACCGCGCTCAAGCGGGCTGAGTAACATGCCACTTCCATGCCGCTGATCGGCGGCTTGAAGAAGCCGACGGCCTTGGGAATGACTGGAGCCGGGTCACCTAGCGCCGTAGCTGATTTCAATTGGAACGGCAGGAACGGTGCAAAGTCGCTGGTTCCGGGCAACGTCCGCTTACGAGCCGCCAAATCGGCCCAGCAAGGACCGGTTTGGG
>NZ_JBVVQQ010000082.1:0-2279 GCF_055811135.1 Mesorhizobium sp. WSM4817
CGAGGGCGACGACCAGAAGCTGGTCGAGACGGTGGTGAACGACATCGTCGGCGTCATGGCCGAGATCAAGACCGCTGTCTAGACGTGCGGCGCTTGATGCGCCGATGGTCCTGCTCGATCCGATTATTGAGGTACTTGCTCTTGCGGATGCGGATTGACCTGCCGCGGGTAATTTCCTCCGGTTGGGATTAGAGTCCGGCCTCGTTTGAAGGACGGACTGATGAAGAGAAAGCGGTTTACGGAAGAGCAGATCATCGCGGTTTTGCGCGAGCATGAGGCGGGGGCGAAGGCGGGCGATCTGGCCCGCAAGCACGGGATCTCGGAGGCGACGCTGTATAACTGGAAGGCGAAGTATGGCGGGATGGACGTGTCCGACGCCAAGCGCCTGAAGGCCCTGGAAGACGAGAACGCGAAGCTGAAGAAGCTGCTCGCCGACCAGATGCTGGAAGCCTCGGCGCTGCGCGAGCTTTTGTCAAAAAATGGTAGGGCCTGTCGCCAAGCGCGAAGCCGTCGCGCATCTGCAGGCCACGATGGGCTTGTCGGAGCGGCGGGCCTGTTCCTTCGTGGGCGCCGATCGCAAAATGATCCGCTACCAGTCCCGGCGTCCGCCCGAGCAGGAACTGCGCGGCCGTCTGCGCGACCTCGCCAATGAGCGCCGCCGCTTCGGCTATCGACGCCTGTTCATTCTGCTCAGGCGCGAGGGCGAGGCATCGGGGATCAACCGCATCTATCGGCTCTACCGCGAGGAAGGGCTGGCGGTGGCGCAAGCGTCGGGCAAGGCGACGAGCGGTCGGCACGCGGGCGCCGATCCTGGTCGAGGCGAAGCCGAACGCGCGCTGGTCGCTGGACTTCGTCCATGACCAGTTCGCCTGCGGGCGGCGGTTCCGGGTGCTGAACATCGTCGGCGACGTGACGCGCGAATGCCTTGCCGCGATCCCGGACACGTCGATCTCCGGTCGGCGCGTTGCTCGGGAACTGACTGACCTGATCGCCCGACGCGGCAAGCCGGACATGATCGTTTCCGACCACGGCACGGAGTTCACCTCGAACGCCATCCTCGCCTGGTCGAAGGATCATCGCGTCGAATGGCACTACATCGCGCCGGGCAAGCCGATGCAAAATGGCTACGTCGAATCCTTCAACGGCCGGATGCGCGATGAGCTGTTGAACGAGAGCCTGTTCTTCGGCCTCGATCACGCCCGAATCGCCATCGCCGAATGGAGGCAGGACTTTAACACGGCGAGGCCTCATTCCTCGCTCGCCTACCAGACCCCGGCGGCCCTCGCCGGAACCCTCGCCGCAACCGGCTATGCCGCTCCGCTCGATATGGGCTTCGCGTCTCCGCCGGTTGCTCAACCCGCGCCCTACGGCGTAACAGAAACAGCTGAGGCTCTAATCGCCGCCGGATGACAGTTCAGTGGCAGGTCAGCACGGCCTTTGCTGATTGAGCTGCGGCAACACTGAGTGAGGGTGACTGCACGCAGACGCGCAAGACGAGCGATGCCCTCTTCCGTTGAACCCGTGTGCCCCTCTCTAACGGGAAAACAAGCTCGCTCATGAAGTCGCGCAACCTTTGGCAATAGCTTTGGAGATCAGCATGGTATTGCAGATGGAGTCCCCGTTGTCGCTTGGCTTTTAATTACAAGAATGCGACCGTTCTGGTCATTGCGGGCACTTAAATACGAGAATGGAATAGTTTGGAGTCTCAAATTAACTGTAGCCACATTGTCTCTAAGATGTTGGATTCATTGAATATCGTGCACCGTTGTCTGCAATGCGACGGCACCACGTTGTTCGCCGCGATTATCAAATTAAGTGCCGATCTGTGATATTGATTCTCAATTTAACTGCACATTCTCGAATTAAGTGAACGGCTAAGTTACTGAAATCGTTGAAGAGCGAGTCTCATATTTAACGGTTCTTCCTCACTTTGTGTGGTTCACCCGTCGTTAGCGAGGTTGTCGCTATGGGCGGACATGCGAACGAAATCGAAATGGTCGCCCGGCCCAGGGGTCAAGATACTGGGTATCGCGCTCGCCGGTGATGACGGTTGGGCTGTTTCCGCTGCTGGATCCGCGGTCGGCATCTGCCCCGATTGTGGACGGCGAAGCCGAAGTAGGCATGGCTGGTCACGCCGCAGCCTCCAGGATCTGCCGGTCCAGGGGCAGTGGGTGACAGTGAACTCCTGCTGAGCCGCTGGCGATGTGCACATGGGGAATGCGCACGACGAACGTTCACCGATCGACTGCCGACGGTAGCTGATCCATACGCGCGTCGGA
>NZ_JBVVQQ010000083.1:0-1957 GCF_055811135.1 Mesorhizobium sp. WSM4817
GCCAGCTGATCAGTTTCGCGCGGGCGCTGGTGGCCGACGCCAAGATCCTTGTGCTCGACGAAGCCACGGCCAGCATCCCCTGTGCGCCAGGCGCTTCAGGTTGAAGTCGAGCATCTGCCGCACTTCGGCAAGCCACGCCGCACCGTCCTCTTGGACACCAAGTTCGAGGCGACCTTCATCTTTCAGGCTAGTGAACGTTGACCGCGGCATCAGGTGCTCGTCGATCGGTCGGAAAGATCGGCTGCCATCGACCCAGATGTCTGCAGATCTAAACCGATCTCGCAAAACCGCGAGCGTTGCAATCTCATAGAAACGGCGATCGGGCTTCTCCTGCTCGAGGATTAGCCGTCGATCAGCTTGGCTGAGGTGGGTGACCGGGACGCGATCCGGAAGGGTCCGCCGCTTCTCGGCATAGAGCCGTTTCAGCAGCGAAATCGCCGCAAGAAGGGGATCGTGGCGGCGCGCTGAGCGGAACGTGAACGCCTGCAGGAACGCGCCGGCATACTTGTTGACGGTCGCATATTGCTCGGCCGCTAAGGTTAATGGCGACCCCTCGTTGTTCTCGACCATCGACTCAAGCTCGGGCTTCATCCGAAGCAACCGGTGCCATCCAACTTCCTGATCGATAACCTCCAACGCGTTCCGACCGTAATCGTTCGCGGACTGCAGGGCTGTGATCGTGTCCAGGAACATGCGTAGTCCCTTGGCGGTATCCGGCCTGCAATCCATCTGTCGCTGCTTCTTGCGGTTATTGGCTTGCGAGACCAGCCGACCTATCAGCTTGATGAACATCGACACTGCCGTCGGTGAGCTTCTGGCCGAGCTTGATCATCTGCGCCACGATCAGCGCGTGTCGACGGCTGGCATTGAAGTCGTTGGCCAGCCATGCCGGCGTGGCGTTGCCCTCACGGATCATCTGGTCCCACCGTCCAGATGATATGCGCGCCTGCAACGTCGGATCGATTTCCAGCTTGCGCAGGAAGGCAATGCGTTCGGTCAGCCCGACCAGGTTTGACGCACCTGGCGCTTCGGGTGCCGAGCGCAGCCAATAGAGCAGCTCGACGGTCTTGCTCTGTCGCGCTTCTCGTACCCAGATACACCATCAAGCGCGCCGTGTGGTCGCGAAGCGTTTCTTCACGGCGTGGATAGAGCGCAAACTTTCCAGCGTCGGCGCCAATCTGCTCAGCAACGTACTTTAGCATTGCGCGAGGCGGAGTTTCGTCGGTCGCCAACACCCTGCCTGGATATCGCATCAGACAGAGCTGAACGGCAAATCCGAGCTGATTGTGTTCTCGTCTGCGAAGTCCAATCTCAAGCCTGTCAGCCGGCGACAACGAATAGTGTCGGATGAGGCCGTCATCATTGGTTGGTATATCGAAAAGTCTCTGTTGATCCTGAACCTTGAGAAGCCTCCGTTTACCCATCGCCCAACTCCATCCACGACTAATGTGCCGGGAGCGTCGTCGAGTCGGTCGGGCAAGAAATCAAAACTGGTGCCCTGCGATGGCAATCCACAGGGATCGGATGCTGCACAGCAGTACTACACTAGAGTTCATGATCCGTTCGCCCTTAGCGTACGATTTCGCACTGCTCTTGTTCCGACCCCTCAGATGCGCCGAAGCCCCATGACGGCATCACCATCAAATCGGCCGTAGCTGTCTTTGATTGATATAGGCCGCGTGTCTGCGGGATCAGTTCGTGTACCAGCTCCCTGTACTCGCGGGCTGCCAAAGGACTCTGCGAGCCAAGTCGCTCGTTGCCCGCAGGCAGTTGGCTTCTGGATTAGATCAGCGGGGCAAGGTCACCGCATGTCGGCCATGTACGCCAACCCGATTACATTGTTGGAAATAAGTAACTCGAGCGAAAACGTGCAATTTGCCTGCGCATTTCGCAAAAGCCGGACAGGGGTTCCGCTAATTCCCGGACAGCGATTTCGCTAATGTCGGGACAGTTTGGC
>NZ_JBVVQQ010000084.1:0-1819 GCF_055811135.1 Mesorhizobium sp. WSM4817
TGACCGAGCGCTGTCGCCTGCAAGGCTGCCGGGATCCGTGCCGCGGCGTCCGCGTATTCGGCGAGCGCTGCGGGTGATGTCGCTTGGCAGTTAATTGTAAGAATGCGATCGTTTCGGTCATTTTTGGCAGTTAATTATGAGAATGATCGGGCTGAGATTCTCAAATCAACTGCTAAGGTATTAACTCTCAGGCCGCGCGACTTGGGCATTCGTTCGGCACTTTGGTCGAGCCACAGCAGATACGGCTCCGCCGAATCTCGAGTGCTCGATTCTCACATTAAATGCAGCGGCCGCGGCACGATTATCAAATTAAGTGCTCATTCTCAAATTACGTGCAAAGCTAAGCCTCTGATATCATTGACTCTGCATTCTCACAATTAACTGCCAAGCGACACCAAACTTCTTACCGAACTGACCAGATCGCACTCCCCAGAGTCCGAGCTGAGTTCTGTCCCGAACGAGGTCCTCGAAATGCTTAGCTCCGCGATGAACCGACGGCCATGTCGCCGCCTGACGTGCCTCGGCGTCGGGCGCGGCTCTCCGGAGAATAGCGCCAAAGCTCATCTCCGGACCGTCCGCGGAAAAGCGAAGCGCTAGATCGTGGCGGACGCTGACGCTGTATCCGGCGGATGGCTGCGATTGAATATGGGGTCAGAACAAGAACTGTTCCCAGCGACACGCGGCCTTTATCAACCAAAGACAGCTACGGGTTGATTTGATGATGATTCCGCCACCCGGGCTTCGGCGCATCTGACGCCCCGTGGCGGCGCGAAAGACGCTCGGTAGTTGCAGCGCCGGCGGCACGCGCGACCAGATGGTTCTCAAGACTTCTCGACCATGCCGGTTTTTCCGAACGGCGCTCCCAGACACCACGCGCTGTGACCATCGGAAGCCAATCTCGTGGAAATACAGGTCGGCATGCTGCGGGCTGATATGATGAAAGACGCCGGCGATGGTACGGCGGACGCGGGAGTTGAAGCCCCCCACCGAATTGAGGTGGACGGCGTCGCGAACATACTCACCACTGGAATATTTCACGGTCTCGTGCTTGGCAAAGCTCTCACCAATGGCCATGAATGCTTTCCACTCGTCGCTCATCAAATGAGCTCTCGATTCGATCTGCACTTCAATGACGCGTTCGCTTGCTCGCGCTGAGAGACCAGTCACGACCGCGGCACGCGCGTCACCGGCCGGAGCGCCGGGCGTGACGTCGGTCGGCCGCTGCACCATGGCCATGACCGGCGCCTTCTCCGTATTCGCCTGACCTTTCCGGCCCCGTCCCGGACGTGGGTCGTCCGGCCGCTTTCGGGGACTACTTCCCCCGAGATGGAAATGGATCGATCTCAACCGTGCCGTCGAGCATGTTTTCCCGCGCCACCATCAGCCGCAGTGCGTGACCCATCCGCCAGGCCGTCGGCTGGCTCACTCCAATGATCTCGGCGAGCCGTACCGAGGACAAGCCCTTATCCGATTGCAGCAGCAGCCACATGGCCTTCAACCATAAACGCAAGGGAAGCTTCGTGGAGTGTAGAGGCGTGTGTGTCGTCACCGTGAACTGGAACCGGCAATCGCCGCTGGAACATTGGCAAAGACCCGGTCGGGCGCGCCGCTTGCCGGTATCGCGGCCGGCAAGCGCAATCGAGCGTTTGTATCCGCAGGCGGGGCAGATCCGGTCATCCGGTCACACCATGCTTTCCAGCAGCCGACGGCAATGCTGCTCATCCCCGAAGCCACGATCATCTCTTCAACGGTCCGGATGCTGGAAAGCGCGGCAAGCATCGTTTCAGGCATTCTCATCTCCTTCGCAGCATGCCCAAAG
>NZ_JBVVQQ010000085.1:0-1699 GCF_055811135.1 Mesorhizobium sp. WSM4817
GGTTCTTCCTCACTTTGTGTGGTTCATCGGCTGTTAGCGGCAAGATCGCTAATGGGCGGGCATGCGAACGAAATCAAAATGGTCGCCCGGCCCAGGGGTCAAAGTTCTGGGCGTCGAGCTCACTGATGATGACAGTTGGGTTGTTTCCGCTGCCGGACCAGCGATCGGCATTTGCCCCGATTGCGGACGGCGAAGCCGAAATCGGCATGGGTGGTCCAGCCGCAGCCTTCAGGACCTTCCGGTCCAGGGTAAGGCTGTGACGGTGAGGCTCCTGCTGAGCCGCTGGCGATGCGCACATGAGAAATGTGAACGACAAACGTTCACCGACCGACTGCCGACGGTTGCTTCCCCTTATGCGCGCCGGACGACAAGGGTCGTGGAGATTGTCGGCCTGCTCGGCCATAGCACGGGCGGCCGTCCTGGCGAGCGCCTCATGCAACGGCTCGGCATGCCGGTCAGCGACGACACCATCCTGCGGCAACTGAAGCGTGATGCCGCGGTTGCTCACTGCGCCTCCGAGATCCGGGTGGTTGGCATCGATGACTGGAGCTGGCGACGCGCGACACGATACGGGACCATCATGGTCGATCTCGAGCGTCGCTCGGTTGTCGACATTCTGGACGACCGCAGCGTCGATAATGCAGCCAGGTGGCTGCGGAACCATCCCTCCGTCGAAGTCGTCAGCCGAGACCGCTGCGGCCTGTATGCGCAGGCCGTCCGTGAAGGCGCACCGCAGGCCCGGCAGGTAGCCGATCGGTTTCATCTGGTCCAAAATCTTCGTACGGCAATCGAGGAACAGATGAGCTTTCATGGCAGTGCTTCAGGAAGAGCCCATCCTGTCCGAGGACGCCATCATCGACGCTGCGACACATCGCCGGCGCGCTCGTCTCGCGCATAGGCAATCTCGCCAGGAGATATTCGAAATGCTCCACGCCTTGCGCCAGAAGGGTCTGACTTACAGCGAGATCGCCCGACGGACCGGCTATGAACGTCGCAGCGTGGCGAAGTGGCTCAAATTCAAGGCTCTGCCAGATAGGCGGCGAGCAGCATTGAACCCCACGTCACCATGGTACTTTGAAACGTTCCTTGCCGAATGCTGGAAGGAAGGGAACCGCTGCGGACGGCATCTGTTTCATGACGTCAAGCAGCGCGGCTACACCGGCAGCTTCTCCAATCTGGAGCGCCTGCTGGGAGCCTGGCGGTGTGCCGAAAGAGAACGCGTTGATGATATTCCTCCCACGGCGCCCAGCTTGGAACCCGTTCGAGATCCGGATACCGGACATGCGATTTCGCCGGTCGTGGCTGCGGCGCTTTGCATCAAGCCACGAGGCCTGCTGACAGATCGGCAAGCAAGAAAGGTCGATGCCCTGAAGCAGAGATCTGACGCATTCGCTGAAATGCGACGCCTGGCGATGCGCTTCAACGGAATCCTTCGCAGCAAGAAGTCGGAAACACTGGACGCGTGGATCGACGATGCAATCGATTCCGACCTCATTCCGATCATGCGGTTCGCCCGTGTTTTGCGCAGAGACATCGATGCCGTCAACAACGCCATTGAGCTACCTTGGAGCAACGGACAGGCCGAAGGCCAGATCAATCGCCTCAAGACCCTCAAGCGGGCTATGTACGGCAGGGCAGGTCCCGAACTACTGAGGGCACGTATGCTGCCACCGCGCCACACAAATTGAGGAAGAACCCA
>NZ_JBVVQQ010000086.1:0-1676 GCF_055811135.1 Mesorhizobium sp. WSM4817
GGCCTGCCGGTTAGGCAAGGCTTGGCGAAATCTCCTCCTGGCGTTTCGCCACAAACGCATCGAGTTCCTCCCGCACGGCGGGGTCCATCGGCGGTTGCTCGCAGCTCGCGATGATTGTTTTCGCCTTCTCTCTGCAGCGCTGCGCCATGTCCTTGGAGCCTTTGACCTTCCACTGCTCGTAGCTTAAGTAATCGAGGATCTCCGGCGCGATGAACGCATCCTTGAAGCGCTTTAGCGTGAAGGAATCTCCGAGATAGTGGCCGCCGGGGCCAATCCGGCGCACGGCTTCGAGCGCGTCCTCGAAATGTTCGAACGAAATCCCCCGCGCGTATTTCTCGATCAGCAAGTTCTGTTCCGCATCGGCGACGAACTTCGCCATGCAGCACACGAGACCGGCTTCATCCCAGCCGCCGGCATGCATCATAAGGTTCGAGCAGGCGCTGGCGCCGGACATGTAGGCAACGGCTGATTCATAGCCGGACTGAGCATCGAAGGTTTTGGCTGAGGATTGGGACGCGGTGGTTCGCCACGGCACACCATAGCGCCTCGCCAGTTGGCCGATGACCGCGTTGATGAGTGTCACTTCCGGCATGCCGGACATTGGAGCGCCGCTGCGCATCGACACCGAGACCGAATATTGACCGTAGATCATCTTGGCGCCTGGCGTGACAAGCTGAGTGTAGGCGAGAGCGGCGAGCGCCTCCGCATTCAACTGGGCGATCGTGGCGGGGATATCGGCGGGAGTGTTGGCGGCGCCGAGCACGAACGGAGACAGCAGCACGACCTGGTTCGCCTCGACGAAGGCGCGAAGCCCTTCCAGCATGGTCGAATCCCAGACAAGCGGCGAGTTTCCCGACACGTGACCGAGCATCACCGCATTCTGATCCATGAATGTCTTGCCGTGGACGATCTGCCCCATGGCGATCGAGTCCTCTGCACGCTGCTGCCCGGTCGTCAGACCGAAGAAGGGCATGTTCGTTTCCACCAGGCTCGAATGGTTGATATGCAGGTGGCGCCATGGAACGGCGATGTCGGTCGGCTCGCAGGTGAATCCGCCGGCGATATGGAAGCCGGGCAGCATCTGGGTCAGCCGGTTCATGTTCCGAAGATCCTCGATCGTGGATGCACGTCGCACGCCCTGAAGATCGCGAATGTTTGGCGCGCCTTGCATGGCGCTGAAGGTCATTGTGTCTGGCGCGATCTCGAAACGCTGCGAGGGATCGCGAGACGTCATTTCAAAACGGGAAGGGGCTTTGGAGATGAGGTCCATCACCATGTCGCCCTCGAGGCAAACGCGGTGCTCACGGACATCCGCACCAGCTTCTTTCCACTGCCTGATCGCTGTCTCGTCTCTGAATTCGATGCCGATTTCACGTAGGATCGCCAGCGAAGCCTGGTGAATGCGCTCAAGCTGCTCGGCAGTGACGGCCTCCACGGGTCGGATGCCGTACTTGATGGTTGAGACGCGCGGCTTTCTTTCAGCCTCCCGTGCTGCAACTACCGAAGACCGGCCTCCGCGGCGCCGGATTGCGGGAACGTCAGTGTCCATCCTAGCCTCGCGCGACAGCGGTGATCAACATCCCGCCTCAAAAACAACCGTGGCTCCGCCGTCTGAAAAGGCGAGCCCAGCTTAATGTCGCGCTGATGATAGGCGCCGGCAATTGGCCTGAGAAGGC
>NZ_JBVVQQ010000087.1:0-1620 GCF_055811135.1 Mesorhizobium sp. WSM4817
AGTGACGGTCAAGGGTGGGCCTTTGGCCATCGCGAAGCGACTTGCCCTTGATGGTCACGAGCACGGCGGCAGCGTTACATTGAGCCGGCAGGTGCCTGTTCGTAGAGGTCTATAACTTGCAAACCGAGGGGAGCTCGCCATCCGGCGCCGTAAACGCGCCGCAAGCTTGTATGCGGTTGATCCTCGCGGATCAAAAACCATGATGCAGCCATACGCATCGGCGGCGAAGCTCCGGGCGGTGGGCCCATTCTACAGCGCGGCGTCGTAAGCCATGTGAGCGACCGGGATCACCCACCACCTCGGATCGTTATCGGCAGACGCTATTGCAGCTGCCAAACTTCAATGCTCGTCCTGTCGAACGCTCCTCCATGCTTTATACCGGACGCAGGGCTACTCCCGTCGGGATCTCGCCGGTCGTGACAAGTCGCCAGAAGGCAATCAGTAGCTTGCGCGCCAAAGCCACGATCATTGTCTTGCGCGTACCGCCACGGCCATCGGCCGTTCTCGCGCAAAACCAGTGCGCCAGCGCGCTGTCCTTTTGGAATTGGAGGAACCGCTAAGCCAGTAGGATCATGCCGTAGCGGACGCGAGCGTTGCCGGCCCGCGCAAGACCTTTCTCGCGCCTGCGTTGGCCGCTCTCATCCGGCGCCCCGGTAAGTCCGGCATAGCGGGCGACGGCTCTCCGATCACGCAGGCCGCGTGAGAGAATCTCATTCACCAGCATGTCCGCAGTCTCGATACCGACACCGATGATCCGCGCAAGAAGGCGAACCATCGCGAGCGGACCCTTCTCCGTGTCTGGAACCACCGAGAGCTGCCGCAACCGCTCCTGTTCGATCTCGTGGATTTGTTCACGCAACAGGTGAAGCCGTCCGAGATTACGGCGCAACTCGGCTCGGCTTCGTTCCGGTAGGGGCATACCTTCCGCCGTATGCAGAGCCTCCAGTTTCTCGGCAGCCTTGCGCAGATTGGGTTTGAAGGCGCGAATGCCGAAGCGAGCGAGGATTGCCTTGATGCGGTTGACGATCCGTGTACGTTCGCGGACGAGATTGTCTCGTTCACGGTTCGGACGGCGGGCCTCCTCCTCATTGATGGTTGGGATGGCTGCCATGCTGCAGTGGCGCTTCTCCCCCCGCAGCCAGCCAAGAAAGGCGCGCATCAGCAGTTCGGTATCGAGGCGATCGGTCTTGGCACGCCGATGTTCACGGGAAACCGCGACGCTCGATGGATATATGACATAAGCTTCGACAGCGCGCGCCTGGAGCCAGCGCGCCAACCAAAAGCCGTCGCGTCCAGCCTCATAGGCGACAACGATGCGCCGGACTTCACGCCCGGCTTGAATGGCTTCGCTGCGCCAGCGGCGCAACAGCCTGAACACCGAATCCGGGTCGGCATCGAGCTTCTTGAGAGGGTTACGTTCAAAGCCAGGGACCGTCGCAGCAATGAGCCACTTTGTCTGGCTCATCTCAATCACTGCGACCAACGTGCTGTCCTGATCAAGGGCGGTAAGGGATTTGCTTGCATCAAAGGATGGTGACATGGGGGCGCTCCTTAGGTAGCTGCTCAACAGCGTCGAGGGTGCCACACGCTCGCCGCCGCCCATAGCATCTACAGCGCTGT
>NZ_JBVVQQ010000088.1:0-1469 GCF_055811135.1 Mesorhizobium sp. WSM4817
CAGCCAGCAGGTTGAATCAGATTTGCTCGCCTTCGGGAATCCCCTTCGATTCACACTCAATTCATCCCGCTCTAGGACGAGAGCGCTGAATTTCCGCTCTTGATGGCATTGAGGATAGCGCGAACACAACGGGCTGCGCGCCACCAATGACTCGCCCACGTACCGAATTCATTCCTACCAACGGCCACGCCGGCAGACGCGCGCTGCAGGAGCGATGATCATAGGCCCCGACGGCGAATTCAGCGCGTGCGCCGCATGCTTCTGGTCCTTAGAGTCACGAACTGGGACGCTTTCCTTAACAGTCATTACCTGTTCCAGGCTCCTTAACGGAGTCTGTCCCTCACGGCTTCGAATCGGGACAAATACTCCTGATCAATGCCAGAAGAGTAGCGGATAAAGAGGGATGCCGCCATGGCCATCGAGATCCGTGGCACACAATAGGCTCCCCGGCCCCCGTCACATGTAGTCCGGGCATGCTAAAGGAGGGATCGGGCGTCGAGTTGCTTCGACTGACCTTGAAGGGCAGCGAAGAGAAGCCGCAGCCTTCAGCCACTATAGAGCAGGAGGGATAAGTTGTAGCCGGCGCCGGCCAGGAGCGCCGCGATACTTGCCGCCGAGGTACTTGCCGCCCATCACGGTGCTCGGCCCTTGATCTGGCCGATCACGGGCTGGCGGCGCATCTTCAAGAACCGCGCCTGTTCACCCCATCAAGCTGCCAAGCGTCATCCGCGCTCGCCCGGGCTGCACAACCCTGACCAGCTCCGCCCGAGCGATCGCTGACCGCCGTGCATTTACATAGGGAGGCAAAATAGGACGCCGATCGGGGGTCAGTTTTGGAAGCCGTTTGACATGCGTGGCAGTCATAGGAATTGCCGGGCAGCGCTTTTGCATGCAGGGCGAACCGGCCGCCCTTCGAGCGCTTCAGCGTGGTGGGCACCGGCACCTTCACTCCGGACTCGTAAGGTGCATGAGTTTTGCCCTTTCCAATGCATTCCGCCTCGTGCGCGTGGAGGCTGTAGACTTTCAGCCGCCCTGGCGCCGTCGAGAGTTCGAGAACGGGAGCGGCCCGATAGAGCGGCCATCTAAAGAGCGCCCGGTTCGGTCGGGCGTCCAATTGCGGTTTTGCTTGCGGCTGTGGCCCAGTTGTCTGACCCCTCTTCGAAGCCGTCGCCGGCGAGCCCGCACATCCGAATGCGCTTTCAGCGCAGAAACTCCCAGATCACGTTCCGGCGTAATCGAATGGGTTCTCACTCGGATGGCCTCTTCCGGCTCCCAACAGATTACGACCTCCCTCTTAACGTGTCCCGAACTGCCTATTCCGCATTTGCAAATTGCTTAACTAGCGATGGCCCGTATGAGCGTTTTGTCGATGCCGAAATAGCTCATTGGGAGTCGTAGACGGAAAATATACCTTCTGATATAGACCTGCTTCATGTCCAAGCTTCGCAATCTCGTCCCCTCGACGCATT
>NZ_JBVVQQ010000089.1:0-1440 GCF_055811135.1 Mesorhizobium sp. WSM4817
AATTTCTGCGCCAACAATTATCTTGGCCTCGCAGATAGCGCCGACTTGCGCGATGCGGCCAAGCAGGCACTCGACCGCTATGGTTATGGCATGGCGTCGGTGCGTTTCATCTGCGGCACACAGGAGGAGCACAAGCAGCTCGAGGCAAAGATATCGAGATTCCTGGGTATGGAGGACACAATCCTCTACGGTTCCTGCTTCGACGCCAATGGCGGCCTGTTCGAGACCCTGCTTTCCGAGGAGGACGCGGTCATTTCCGACGCGCTCAACCACGCCTCGATCATCGACGGCGTCAGGCTCTCCAAAGCAAAACGCTTTCGCTATGCCAACAACGACATGGCGGCGCTCGAGGAGGAATTGAAGAAGGCCGAAGGCAGCCGCTTCAAGCTGATCGCCACCGATGGTGTATTTTCAATGGACGGCATCATCGCCAATCTGAAGGGCGTCTGCGATCTCGCCGACAAGTACAATGCCATGGTGATGGTCGACGACAGCCACGCCGTCGGCTTCGTCGGCAAGAACGGGCGCGGCTCGGCCGAGCATTGCGGCGTCGAGGGCAGGGTGGATATCATCACCGGCACGCTCGGCAAGGCATTGGGCGGCGCCTCGGGTGGCTACACAGCGGCGAGCAGGCCGGTGGTCGACTGGCTGCGCCAGCGCTCGCGGCCTTATCTGTTTTCCAACACGCTGATGCCTGCTATCGCCGGCGCCTCGATCCGGGTTTTCGAACTGATCCAAAATGGCGATGCGCTGCGCCAGCGCCTCTATGCCAATGCGGCGCGGTTCCGGTCTGAAATGGGTAAGCTCGGCTTTACGCTGGCCGGCGCCGATCATCCGATCGTTCCGGTCATGCTCGGCGATGCGACGCTGGCGCAGGAGATGGCGGCGCGCATGCTGCAGCGCGGCATCTATGTCATCGGCTTCTCGTTTCCGGTGGTACCGAAGGGCCAGGCGCGCATCCGCACGCAGATGTCGGCCGCCCATTCCAGCGCCGACATCGACCGTGCGGTCGAGGCGTTCGGCGCAGTCGGGCGCGAACTTGGTGTGATTTCCTGAACGACCGGAACCGAAAAGCGATTCCGGATCAAGAGTTTCAAGGGACAAAAGAATGTCGAACATGATGAAGGCGCTGGTCAAGGCCAAGGCCGAGCCGGGCATCTGGATGGAAGAAGTGCCGGTGCCGGAAATCGGCCCGAACGACGTTCTGATCAAGATCAAGAAGACCGCGATCTGCGGTACCGACGTCCACATCTACAATTGGGACCAGTGGGCGCAGAAGACCGTGCCGGTGCCGATGGTGACCGGCCACGAATTCGTCGGCACAGTCGCCGACTTCGGCGCGGCGGTCACCGAATACAAGATTGGCCAGCGTGTTTCGGGCGAAGGCCACATCGTCTGCGGCCATTGCCGCAATTGCCGGGCGGGCAGGGGGCATCTGTG
>NZ_JBVVQQ010000090.1:0-1381 GCF_055811135.1 Mesorhizobium sp. WSM4817
TTGGGTGAATCATATATGGGCACGTCGAGTAAGATGACGAGACGATATTTCGGAACGGACGGGATCCGGGGAGGGGCCAACAAATTTCCGATGACCGCCGAGGTTGCGATGAAGGTCGGCATGGCTGCCGGCCTGTCGTTCCAGCGCGGCCACCATCGCCATCGCGTCGTGCTCGGCAAGGATACGCGGCTGTCGGGCTATATGATCGAGAACGCGCTGGTCGCGGGCTTCTGTGCCGCCGGCATGGATGTGTTCCTGCTGGGGCCGATTCCGACGCCGGCGGTCGCCATGCTGGCGCGGTCGCTGCGCGCCGATATCGGCGTGATGATCTCGGCCTCGCACAACCCCTATTACGATAACGGCATCAAGCTGTTCGGCCCCGACGGCTACAAGCTGTCGGACGAGATCGAGATGCGCATCGAGGCGCTGCTCGACCAGGATGTCGACATTTCGCTGGCCGACGCGGATGGGCTCGGGCGCGCCAAACGCGTGGACGGCGTGCACGACCGCTATATCGAATTCGCCAAGCGCACTCTGCCGCGGTCCATGTCGCTGGCGGGCCTGCGCATCGTGGTCGATTGCGCCAACGGCGCCGCCTACAAGGTGGCGCCGGCAGCGCTTTGGGAACTCGGCGCCGAGGTCATCACCATCAACAACGAGCCGAACGGCTTCAACATCAACGAGGAATGCGGTTCGACGCACCCGGTGGGCCTTTCCAAGAAGGTTCATGAAGTGCGCGCCGACATCGGCATAGCGCTCGATGGCGACGCCGACCGCGTGGTCATCGTCGACGAGAACGGCGCTGTCGTCGACGGCGACCAGATCATGGCGCTGATCGCCGAATCCTGGCATCAGAGCGGCCGCCTGGCAGGCGGCGGCGTCGTCGCCACCGTCATGTCCAATCTTGGCCTCGAACGCTTCCTCGGTGAAGCCGGCCTGCAACTTCACCGAACCCAGGTGGGCGACCGTTACGTGGTCGAGCACATGCGCGCGCATGGGCTGAATGTCGGCGGCGAGCAGTCCGGCCATATCGTGCTGTCTGATTTCTCCACCACCGGCGACGGGCTGGTCTCGGCGCTGCAGGTGCTGGCCTGCATCAAGCGCCAGAACAAGCCGGTCAGCGAGATCTGCAAAAAGTTCGAGCCGGTGCCGCAGCTCATGACGAATGTGCGCTTTTCCGGCGGCGAGCCCCTGGAGACAGCACCCGTCAAGGCCGCGATCGAGGATGCCCGCAACCGGCTCGGCAAGTCCGGCCGCCTAGTGATCCGGCCTTCCGGCACCGAGCCCCTGATTCGGGTTATGGCCGAGGGCGACGACCAGAAGCTGGTCGAGACGGTGGTGAACGACATCGTCGGCGTCATGGCCGAGATCAAGACCGCTG
>NZ_JBVVQQ010000091.1:0-1330 GCF_055811135.1 Mesorhizobium sp. WSM4817
GCCCCTCCCCGGATCCCGTCCGTTCCGAAATATCGTCTCGTCATCTTACTCGACGTGCCCATATATGATTCACCCAATCCTCGTGGACATTTCCACAGCCAGCCAGTGTCCGAGTGACTGGCGGCTTGCCACTCCGCATCTTCTTTGCAGGATACTATGATTGTCAGGACGAAAGGTGTCCTTAGCTCACAATCTGGGGTGAAGACAAGAGCTGTACAAAATCTTGCGCTAAGCCCGAACGGATCGTGAAACTCATGCGGCTCGCCGGGTCGGGGTCGGTAGCCCTAAGGGTTCGAAAGCCTTCGGGCATCCGATGCTCGGTGTCCCAGGTGTAGATGCCTGTCAGGTTGATATGTTCCCAACTCAGCGGCGAGATATGCTTCAACAGCGTATCTGGAATGTTTCGCCCCCCTCGTTTCAACTGTGTGGCCCGCGCGGTCGAGATAGACCGTGTTCCAGTGTACGATCGCGCTGACGACGAGGTTGAGCCCGGATGCGCGGAAGGCCTGGCTCTCGAACGAACGATCGCGAATTTCGTCTCGCTCATGGAAGGACACGGCGCGCTTGAGCTTGTGTGCTGCTTCGCCCTTGTTGAGGCCGGCTCGGCAGCGTGCCGGGCTTGAGTACCATTCAATCATGAATATGGATCGCTCGATCCTGCCCAGTTCCGCAGCGCCCTTGCGAGTTGGCTTTCCTTCTGTCGCTTTGCAGTTAATGAGGTTCTTTCTCACTTTGTGTGAAGCCGTGGCAGCATTCGTGCCTTCAGCAATTCCGGACCTGCCCGACCGTACATTGCACGTTTGAGGGTCTTGAGGCGATTGATCTGGCCTTCGGCCTGTCCGTTGCTCCAAGGCAGCTCGATGGCGTTGTTCACGGCATCGATGTCTCTGCGCAAGACACGGGCGAACCGCATGATCGGAATGAGTTCGGAGTCGAGCGCATCGTCGATCCATGCATCCAGTGGTGCCGATCTCTTGCTGCGAAGGATGCCGTTGAAGCGCATCGCCAGATACCGCATCTCGGCGAAAGCCTCAGATTCCTGCTTCAGGGCATCGACCTTCCTTGCCTGCTGGTCCGTTAGCAGGCCTCGCGGCTTGATGCACAGCGCTGCGGCAACCACTGGCGAGATTGCATTTCCGGTGTCCGGATCTCGAACCGGCTCCGACTTCAACGTGGCGGGCGGCACATCAACAACAGCCTGCTCTCTTTCGGCCCGCCGCCAGGCACCGAGAAGCCGCTCCAGATTGGTGAAACTGCCGGTGTAGCCGCGCTGCTTGACGTCATGAAACAGGTGTCGGCCGCAGCGGTTCCCATCCTTCCAGCATTGGGT
>NZ_JBVVQQ010000092.1:0-1321 GCF_055811135.1 Mesorhizobium sp. WSM4817
GGCTTGGCAAGTTGAAGTTTGGTCTTGGCCGTCGCCGCCTTCTTTTGCGCGATTCTGAAATGATAGTGATCGAAGATGCGGATCGCCTCTATCATGTAGGACACAGCGGCACGACGGTCTTTGAAGAGGAGCAGGTTTTCTCCATTCTTGCGATCAGCGGGGACAGAGAAGTTGTATGAGCCGGTGTAGACACGCGCAGTGGGCTAGTCGAAATCGATCACGATGAACTTATGATGCATCCGATTCCCCACGTTGCCGGCGGTAGGCTCTTTCTTGAAGGGCTCCGGCAGATTCTCCGCCAGTTCAGCCGGAAAAACAGGCGCGACCTTGCCGTCGGGCAATTGTACGTCGATGCCTCCAACTTCCTTGTCGGAAATGCCGTAGACGAAGATTTCCTTGTCCTTGACAACTCTCTTGATCGCTTCGGTTACCGACCCGGGCGTCTGGTGCAAGAAGGCAAGGGAGAAGAATAGAGATGACTTAGTCTCGCCTATGTCGGCGGCGACTTTGTCGAGTAGCGCATTGTCACTGGAGTGCGGAGAGAATGCTACCTTTGCATCAATCCCAGCCAAACCTAGGTCCGCCCATTCGGCGGATGCCAAACCGCCGAAACCTCGGGATCATCGGATGCCCAATAGCCGTCGAAGGCAAGGAGATAGGACTGGACCGCCGTGGCACCATCGACCACCAGCGCGTTATTCGACTGGACGAAGAAGCCACGCCACGTGAAATTTGTCGAGCCGCAGACGACCTTCTTAAGGTTGGGGCCATTGATGACGATCGTCTTGTTATGCTGCAGGCTGCCCATGTCTTGCCGCTTGACATTTTTGGCGCCAGCCGATTTCGCGAGTCGTTCTTCTGCTTGGTTTTCGCCCGATCCGGACTTTTTATGTTCGGCGCTGTCATCAATAATGATCTTGAGTTTGCTGCCAAGCTTTTCAAGCCGCGAGACCACGTCTGGCTCGCTCAGATCGTACGCCACGACCCTAACCTCAGCTCCTGCGGCAATCGCCTGATCGAACGCCTCGAGAATCGCGTGACGCGCCTCAAATCCCATCCATGCCAAGGCAGCGGTCGCCTTCGGGTGGGTAGGAACAAAACTCAGCCCCTTCGCCGCTGATCTAGGAAGCAGAGTGGAGATTTTTCCAGCAGATTCATTGCGATCGACAAACGCTTGGGAGGACACGAAGCCCCGCGTGTAGCTTATGTTCAACTGCCCTGGGTAGGTTTCTCGTCGCAACTCAATTGCCGCGTGTTGCTGCTCTCCATAGCTCAATTCATCCTGCTTGTTCATAAAGACAGGCGAGACGCGATAAACAAA
>NZ_JBVVQQ010000093.1:0-1313 GCF_055811135.1 Mesorhizobium sp. WSM4817
GTGATCGGCACCAGGCACATAGACCATGTCGAAATCTTTTCCCGCCTTGATGAGTCGGTCGGCAAGCTGCAGCGAGGAGGACGGGTCGACATTGCGGTCCATTTCGCCCACGACGATCATCAGCTTGCCCCGCAGCCTGTAAGCATTGTCGATGGCGGAGGATTGGGAATATTCAATGCCGACTGGCCACCCCATCCACTGTTCGCTCCACCTGATCCTGTATATCCGGTTGTCGTAGCAGCCGCTGTTGGCGACCGCGACCTTATAGAATTCGGGATGGAAGAGCAGCGCGCCCACCGCGTTCTGGCCGCCTGCGGACCCGCCGAAAATGCCGACATTGGAGATATCGTACCACGGATACCTCGCGGCGGCCGCCTTGTGCCATAGAATGCGATCGGGAAAGCCTGCGTCCTTCAGATTTTTCCAGGCAACGTCATGAAAGGCGCGCGAGCGGTTGTTGGTACCCATGCCATCGATCTGCACAACGACGAAGCCCAGCTGCGTGAGCGGCTCTGTCCGCGTTGAGAAGGATTTCGGGACGCCGGAGCCCTGGGGCCCGGCATAGATTTTCTCCACCACCGGGTACTTCTTCTTCGGATCGAAATTGGCGGGCAGGTGGATCACGCCCCAAATATCAGTCTTGCCGTCGCGCCCCTTGGCGTGGAAGCTGAGTGGCGGCTGCCAGCCGGCGGCGACGAGCTCGGACATGTCGGCGGTCTCCACCTGCATGAGTTTGACATCGTCGCTGGCGCGGTAGAGCATCATGCGGGGCGGCAGATCGATGCGTGACCAGAGATCGACATAGTAGCGGCCGTCGGGAGAGAACTCGACATGGTGGTTGGCCGGCTCGGGCGTGAGCTCAGTCAGCCCCTCACCGTCGAAGCCGATGCGGTACGCATGGACGAAATAGGGGTCCTCCCCCGGGTTCCTCCCGCTCGCCTCGAACCAGATCTGGCGCTTGACCGGATCGACATGGTTGACCGCGCGGACCACCCACTCACCGCTGGTGATCTGGTTCTTGAGCGCGCCCGTCTGGCCGTCGAACAGGTACAGGTGCTCGTGCCCGTCGCGCTCGGACGCCCAGATGATCTCCTTCCCGTCGTCGACATCGTAACGAAAGATTTTCCCGGTACGGTACTGGTTCATCACCAGCGGCCGGTAATCAACGAAGGTCGTGCTGGTCTCTTCGATCAGCGAGCGTGCGCGGCCCGTGGCGGCGTCTACCTCGACCAGCCGATAGAGCTGATGCCCGCGCTGGTTATATTCGAAAGTGAAGCCGCGACCGTCTGCCCACCATTGGAGAGCGGAAAGTT
>NZ_JBVVQQ010000094.1:0-1196 GCF_055811135.1 Mesorhizobium sp. WSM4817
TTCGATATCGACGTGCGCGAGATTTCGCCAAACGAAGTCAAGCAGATGTACCCGCATCTTAATGTTTCCGATGTGGTCGGCGCCGTGCATCTGCCGCTCGACGGCCAATGCGACCCGGCCAATATCGCCATGGCGCTGGCCAAGGGTGCGCGCCAGCGCGGTGCGACGATCGTCGAGAATGTGAAGGTCACCAAGGTTCACACCGGGAATGGCTGCGTCACCGGCGTTTCCTGGATGCGGGGCGACGAGCAAGGCATGATCGAGGCCGACATCGTCGTCAATTGCGCCGGCATGTGGGCACGCGAGCTTGGCGCCCAGAACGGCGTCAGCATCCCGCTGCATGCCTGCGAGCATTTTTATCTCGTCACCGAACCGATCCCCGGCCTGACCCGGCTGCCGGTGCTGCGCGTGCCGGACGAGTGCGCCTACTACAAGGAAGATGCCGGCAAGATGATGCTCGGCGCCTTCGAGCAGGTGGCCAAGCCGTGGGGCATGGACGGCATAAGCGAAGATTTCTGCTTCGACCAGTTGCCCGAGGATTTCGAACATTTCGAGCCGATCCTCGAAATGGGCGTCAACCGCATGCCGATGCTGGCCAGCGCCGGCATCCACACTTTCTTCAACGGCCCTGAGAGTTTTACGCCTGATGATCGCTATTATCTCGGCGAGGCGCCGGAGCTTTCCGGCTACTGGATGGCGACCGGCTACAACTCCATCGGCATCGTCTCCTCAGGCGGCGCCGGCATGGCGCTGGCGCAATGGATCAATGATGGCGAAGCACCCTTCGATCTGTGGGAGGTCGACATCCGCCGCGCCCAGCCGTTCCAGAAGAACCGCCGCTATCTCAGAGAGCGCGTCTCCGAGACGCTCGGCCTGCTCTACGCCGACCATTTTCCGTACCGGCAGATGGCGACCTCTCGGAACGTGAGGCGCTCCCCGCTCCATGAACATCTGAAGGCACGCGGCGCGGTGTTCGGCGAGGTTGCCGGCTGGGAGCGGGCCAACTGGTTCGCGCGTGAGGGCCAGGAGCGCGAGTACCGCTATTCCTGGAAACGGCAGAACTGGTTCGACAACCAGCGCGATGAACATCTGGCGGTCCGCAACGGCGTCGGCCTGTTCGACATGACCTCGTTCGGCAAGATCCGTGTCGAGGGCCGCGATGCCTGCGCCTTCCTGCAGAGGCTTTGCGCCAACGA
>NZ_JBVVQQ010000095.1:0-1177 GCF_055811135.1 Mesorhizobium sp. WSM4817
ATGGCAAAAGGTAAATTCGAGCGTACAAAGCCTCATGTGAACATCGGCACGATTGGCCATGTCGATCATGGCAAGACGTCGCTGACGGCGGCGATCACCAAGTATTTTGGCGAATACAAGCGCTACGACCAGATCGATGCGGCGCCCGAGGAGAAGGCGCGCGGCATCACCATCTCGACGGCGCATGTCGAATACGAGACGGCCAACCGCCACTACGCCCATGTCGACTGCCCCGGCCACGCCGACTACGTCAAGAACATGATCACCGGTGCTGCGCAGATGGACGGCGCGATCCTGGTCGTGTCGGCCGCCGACGGCCCGATGCCGCAGACCCGCGAGCACATCCTGCTGGCCCGCCAGGTCGGCGTGCCGTCGATCGTGGTGTTCTTGAACAAGGTCGACCAGGTCGACGACGCCGAGCTGCTCGAGCTGGTCGAGCTCGAGGTGCGCGAGCTGTTGACCAAGAACGAGTTCCCCGGCGACGACATTCCGATCGTCAAGGGTTCGGCGCTTGCGGCTTTGGAAGATTCCGACAAGAAGATCGGCGAGGATTCGATCCGCGAATTGATGGCTGCGGTCGACGACTACATCCCGACGCCGGTTCGTCCGCTCGACAAGCCGTTCCTGATGCCGATCGAGGACGTGTTCTCGATCTCTGGCCGCGGCACGGTGGTGACCGGCCGCGTCGAGCGCGGCGTGGTCAAGGTCGGCGAGGAACTTGAGATCGTCGGCATCCGTCCGACCACCAAGACGACCTGCACGGGCGTCGAGATGTTCCGCAAGCTGCTCGACCAGGGCCAGGCCGGCGACAACATCGGCGCCCTGCTGCGCGGTGTCGACCGTGAAGGTGTCGAGCGCGGCCAGGTTCTGGCCAAGCCGGGCACGGTCAAGCCGCACAAGAAGTTCGTCGCCGAAGCCTACATCCTGACCAAGGATGAGGGCGGCCGTCACACGCCGTTCTTCACCAACTACCGGCCGCAGTTCTATTTCCGCACGACCGACGTGACCGGCATCGTGTCGCTGCCGGAAGGCACCGAGATGGTGATGCCGGGCGACAACATCACCGTCGATGTCGAGCTGATCGTGCCGATCGCCATGGAAGAGAAGCTGCGCTTCGCCATCCGTGAAGGCGGCCGCACCGTCGGTGCCGGCATCGTCGTCACCATCAAAGAGTAAT
>NZ_JBVVQQ010000096.1:0-1156 GCF_055811135.1 Mesorhizobium sp. WSM4817
AGCTGGTAAGGGGATCAGGCCCGAAGCGTTCGACGTCCTCGGGCGAAAGCGGCGGATTGTTCGTGCCCATTGTGATCCTTCGCAGCGGTTTTCGTTACCATGGGAGACTTTTCCTTCGTCCGCACTCGTTTTGCGGGTAGCCTCGCATGTACCGTGCCAAAGCAGAAAGCATTTAGAAACGTGATTGGTCAGATTCTATTACGTTACGTACCCGACATTGTCGGCTATCGGACAAAGCCGAACGTGCCTAAATGGACCATGATGCAGCTTTCCGCGGGGGGGGTACTTCTTGGTACAGCGGTAAACCGGCACAGTAATAATCGTTATGGAGAAGAACGGAGAACTTAGATGCGTATCGGTAAACAGAAAGACCGCCATTTTGGTGGCAGAATTGGCAGTCTCGGATGCGTCTCCGCTGAGTGTTTGGCCGTCTTTGTGTATCTGTTCGGTTCCGTGCGGTTTCCCCCCGGCCACGCTCGCTGTAGCCAACGTCCGAGCCTTCCGGGCAGGTCGGCGTACTCTTGGCGGCCCGGCTCTGCGGCGTTCGCTTCGTGGCATACCGGGCCAAGAGAAACCGGGCTTCGCCATGGCAGAGATCAGCTTCTTCATGGGCGGAACGCGGTACGGACCGCCGTGCCAGGATGGATTGGACGAAGCCGCGCACAACAGAACTTGGCACCCCCAAGAGGCATCCTGAGCCATTGCGGTGCTCGGCAGAAGGTTACAGCGGCAAGCCCGCTTGCGGCGTAAAGCAGTTGTTTCATGTCAGATGATCCTCTCGATTGTTGCTGCTGGTCGCTCCCGACCGACAAATAGCTGGTCGATGAGTGAGGCGTTCGACACTCGAGCGCGTAGGTGACGGCGGCAACGAGCGTGAAGGCAGAGAACCAGAAGATCCCCAGGCGATAGAGCAGCGGTTTGTTGGGGATATTTCGGCAAAGAGGGGAAAGGCGAAGAGGCGACAAGAAAGCTGTCGAACGCCAGGTGACGTTGATCGTGATGCTGCTCGGGTGATGCTCGAGTGAGGCCCGGCAACATCAGGACGGTGCTCGGCGTTTCGTGCCCATCCACCTTCTCAGACAGGGGAGATTGGGATGCAGCGCCTTCAAAGTGGAGAACAAATCACCTTCGCCGCGAACCTTTCACATCGTCCCGC
>NZ_JBVVQQ010000097.1:0-1151 GCF_055811135.1 Mesorhizobium sp. WSM4817
TGAGCAACCGTGCTTCAAACGGAAGCCGGATTCCAGGGTTTGTTGGTGCGCACCATAGCGTTGAGGGTTGTGATGAGCTTGCGCATGACGGCGACGATGGCGACCTTTGCTACCTTGCCGTTGGAGCGCAGCCGCTGGCGGAAAGCGGCGAAGACGGGGTTATGAACTCCGGCACTGAGCGCGGCCATGTAGAGGACGTTGCGGACAGGCTCGCGGCCACCCCAAATGCATCGCTTGCCTTTGAGCTTGCCGCTGTCATGGTCATAGGGGGCGAGCCCGACCAGGGCGGTGATCTGCCGGTTGGACAGGCGACCCAGTTCGGGTAGCAGCGCGATCAGTGTGGCACTCAGGACCGGACCGACGCTGGGAGTGGAACGCAGCAGGCGGTCGCGCTGAGCCAGAGCGGGATCGGCCGCAATTGCTTGGGCAATGCGTTTGTCGAGTAGCAGGATATCGGCACTGAGCCGGGTCGCACGCCGCTTGGCCAGGCGCTTGAGAGCAGCATCGCGCACGTGCTCGGCCTGATTGTTGACGCGGCTGAGCTCGGCCTGGAGCTGGCGCCGTGCCGTGACCAGTTCGATCACCAGTTGCAGGCTTGGATCGAGCTCCACCGGATGCACCGGTAGCGTCGCCAGGAAGCGGGCGATCAAACGGGCATCGATGCGATCGTTCTTGGCGTTGATGCCGGCTGCACGCGCGAACTGGCGCAGCCTGTGCGGATTGATGCGACGCACCGGAAGTCCTGCTTGCCACAGCGCCTTGAGTACAGCGCGTTCATAGCCGCCGCTCGCCTCAACACCGATGGCACCGATCTCGTTGTCCGACAGCCGCTCGACCAACGCCGCATAACCGGCTTCGGTGTTGTCGACTGTGAACAACTCCCCTGTTTCCAGAATGGCCACGTCCAGTCGATCCTTGGCCACATCGATGCCGACATGAAACGCAATTTGTGTCATCCTCTGATCCCTTCCTTGCTGGTGCGGGGTCGAACCCTGGCAACCGTTCGGGCTATGGAAGATGCGACGGAGCTCCTTGCTCAACCACGGACTCATACCAAGGGGTGTACGGGCTTCCGCCGCAGCGGGTGATCCGGTCATGACCCGGGTCACCCGCCAGCCCGATCATGCATGATTCTAGAGACACAAGGGGTG
>NZ_JBVVQQ010000098.1:0-1072 GCF_055811135.1 Mesorhizobium sp. WSM4817
AGGAGGAGAAGAAGATGCGCGTCGGCTGCCCCCGGGAAATCAAGAACCACGAATACCGCGTCGGCCTGACGCCGGGATCGGTCCGCGAATATGTCGCGCATGGCCACGAAGTGCTGGTCGAGACCGGCGCCGGCGCCGGCATCGGCGCCGACGACAACGCCTATCGCGCCGCCGGCGCCACCATCGCCAAGACGGCCGCCGACGTGTTTGCCAAGTCCGACATGATCGTCAAGGTCAAGGAGCCGCAGCCCAACGAATGGGTCCAGCTCCGTGACGGCCAGATCCTCTACACCTATCTCCATCTCGCTCCGGATCCGGAGCAGACCAAGGGCCTGCTGGCCTCGGGCGTGACGGCCATCGCCTACGAGACGGTCACCGACGACCGCGGCGGCCTGCCGCTGCTGGCGCCGATGTCGGAAGTCGCGGGCCGCCTGTCGATCCAGGCGGGCGCCACCGCGCTGCAGAAGGCCAATGGCGGCCGCGGCGTTCTGCTCGGCGGCGTGCCCGGCGTGCTGCCTGGCAAGGTCACTGTGCTCGGCGGCGGCGTCGTCGGCCTGCATGCCGCACGGATGGCGGCCGGCCTTGGCGCCGACGTCACCATCATCGACCGCTCGATCCCGCGCCTGCGCCAGCTCGATGATATCTTCGGCGGCCGCGTCCACACCCGCTACTCGACGGTCGAGGCGCTGGAAGAGGAATGTTTTTCGGCCGACATCGTCGTCGGCGCCGTGCTGATCCCGGGTGCCGCCGCGCCAAAACTCGTTTCGCGCGAAATGCTGTCGGGAATGAAGAAAGGCTCGGTGCTGGTCGATGTTGCCATCGACCAGGGCGGCTGCTTCGAGACCTCGCACGCCACAACTCATGCCGACCCGACCTATGAGGTCGACGGCGTCGTACACTATTGCGTCGCCAACATGCCGGGCGCGGTGCCGGTCACCTCGGCCCAGGCGTTGAACAACGCGACGCTGCATTACGGCCTGCAGCTTGCCGACAAAGGCCTGAAGGCGCTGGTCGACGATCATCATTTGCGCAACGGCCTCAATGTCCACAAGGGCAAGATCACCAACCGCGC
>NZ_JBVVQQ010000099.1:0-1054 GCF_055811135.1 Mesorhizobium sp. WSM4817
TTGAGAAAATCGATAGCGTCCGCAAGACTGGCAATCTCTTGCACGATATAGCTGGCTCGCTTCACGAAAATGGGGCTGCTGAAAGCCTCAGCATTCATTCGTTCCCTCCCACCTGCTCCATAGCCAATTTGCGCGACGCCGGGCCGCATCGATGCCCGCCGATCATTGCAGCAATGTGCTATCAGGGCGATGACGATTCAAGAGGACGAAGATGCGTGATCTGCATCCTCGGTAACCAGTTCGGCTGCGCATCACCGCGAAGTCCGGCGAAGCCTGCTCAGGCATTTATCTTCCTTCCTGGCCTGATCTGAGAACATATCCCCTGGGTGCCGTCATTCTCTAACGGCGGATGAACCACACAAATTGAAAGGCCCCGTTTAACTGCCGACAATATGACCGCCTGCGACGCATGAACTGCCCGATGACCGCCGACGCAACCTCGCAGCTTCGTGAGATCTGACTGGCTGACAACTATTTGCCAAGATATTCCTGATGCGGCGGCTATGTACGGAACTGCGCATCTGTTCAGGGCCACGGTGTGCTATACGGCTTTGATGGCCATTGGTTCGATGTTGCGCCGGCGCTGGCTGCCGGAAAAGAGCTTTCCATCCTATGCGTATCTGCCGGGCAGGCAACCGCATCCCGTGCGCGACCCCGCGGGACATAGCTACAATAGCGAAGCCATGCCGTTGGCGGCAGAGGCGTCGCTGGACGCAGACATATTCCTTTGGGGTCTCGACCTCTTCAACCATGGTTATTACTGGGAAGCCCATGAGGCGTGGGAGGGTCTGTGGCAAGTTGCAGCCCGAGGCGCTCCGCTTCGGACGCTCTTCAAGGGATTGATCCTGTTATCGGCGGCCGGCGTGAAGATCCGCGAGGGCAAGCAGGCGGCGGCGATGCGTCATGCCGCACGCGCCGCGGCGCTCCTTCGTCGGCTGAACACGGCGGATCGTACCTTCGAGCGTGCGCTCGGCATGTCACCCGCAGCGCTCGCCGAATACGCGGACGCCGCGGCACGGATCCCGGCAGCCTTGCAGGCGACAGCGCTCGGTCA
>NZ_JBVVQQ010000100.1:0-1045 GCF_055811135.1 Mesorhizobium sp. WSM4817
AGAGCCTTTCGCATTTAGGTTGACTTGTAGCCTGCGTTTTCGATGTAGTTTCGGCATTCCAGTGGGGTGACGGCATTCAGGGTTGCGGCGATGGCGTTGTGAACGGCCTCGACGCTTCGCCTGGCGGCGCGACGCATGAAGTGCTTGAGCTTGGCGAACAGCTGCTCGATCGGATTGAGATCGGGGCTGTAGGGCGGCAGGAAGAACAGCCGCGCGCCGGCGGCCCTGACGATGCCGCGCACGGCAGCGCTCTTGTGGGAGCCGAGATTGTCGAGCACGACGATGTCGCCCGGCTTCAAGGTTTTGATGAGTTGGGTTTCGACATAGAGGCGGAAGGCCTCGCCGTTGATGGGCCCATTGAGCACCCAGGGTGCATCAACGCGATCATGTCGCAGCGCGGCGATGAAGGTCATCGTCTTCCAATGGCCATATGGCGCGTGGGCGACAAGCCGCTTGCCGCGCGCGCCCCAGCCACGTAGCGGCGCCATGTTGGTCTTGACCCAGGTCTCGTCGATGAAGACCAGGCGTGTTGGATCAATGCGGGTCTGATAGCGGGTCCATTGCGCGCGCCGGCGCGCCAGCTTCGGCCTGAGCTGCTCGGCCGGCAGAACGGTTTTTTTTGAAGCTCCTGCCCTCGCGATGCAGGAAGCGGCCGACGCTCGCAGGATGGACATTGAGGCCGCGCTCGGCCAGTGCTGCCGTCAGTTGATGAAGCGTCACGTTCGGATCGCGCTCGACTTCGCCCAGCACGAACAGCCGATGCGCGCCGCCGATCAGATACGGCCTGTGGCCGCCCATCTTGCCGGGCGCCGCGCTGCCCAGGCGGCGCTTGCGCGCCGCCCACTTGATCACACTCGAAACCGCCACCTTGAGCGCCGCAGCCACCTGGTAGCTCGTCTCGCCCGCCTCAAGCCGGGCCATCGCCCGCTCTCGCAGATCCATGGAATAAGGTTTCGTCATCTCCCGACCTCCACACGGTCAGGACATCGAATCTGATTTGCTCCAACTTGGGAATCCAGATTCGGTCAAAAGGCGAAGCGCTCTA
>NZ_JBVVQQ010000101.1:0-1040 GCF_055811135.1 Mesorhizobium sp. WSM4817
TCGTAGACGGAAAATATACCTTCTGATATAGACCTGCTTCATGTCCAAGCTTCGCAATCTCGTCCCCTCGACGCATTCGCTTTTCGTCTTCGAAGCGGCGGCCCGTACGCTGAGCTTCAAGAACGCGGCCAGCGAACTCAACGTGACGCAACCGAGCGTCTCGCATTCGATCAAAATGTTCGAAAAGCATTGCGGGACCGCACTCTTTGTCCGAGACAATCGGGGAGTGCAGTTGACTGAGCCCGGCAGGCAGCTCTACGATGAGGTGCGCACCAGCTTCCGCCGTCTGGAACAGCGGCTTGAGAGGATCTCCAATCGTGGAACGAAGTACATCACTTTCGCAGCTTCGACATCTCTAGCGGCACATTGGCTCGCGCCCCAACTCTATCATTTCCAGGAAGAGCATCCGGACGTCAGGATCAAGGTGGTCGCCACCGATCGGGATGTCGAGCCAGATCATGAGATCGACGTCACGGTGTGGGTGCGGCCCCGGGATTTTGAAAGGGTCAACAGCTGGTTCGTCTGCGACGAGATCATCTTCCCCGTCTGCTCACCCGCATATCTTCTGTCGCACCCCGCTCCACAAGCCGTCGAAGATCTGATCCATCATCAGTTGATTCATTCGTCCGATGCTTTTCGCAAGCGACTGGACTGGCCCGAGTGGGTCGAGCTGGCAGGCGGCGATGCCGGCGACATCAAACCCAATATCGTGTTCAATGACTACCAGCTAACGCTTCAAGCGGCTCTGGCTGGTGAGGGAATAGCACTGGGATGGTCCCTCACCGCCCAGCAGTTGCTCAACAACCGCGTTCTGGTCAGGCCGTTTCCAGCCCAAATCCAGACCGACAGGGCCTTCTTTCTGTTGGCGAGCGAGGATGCCAGCAAGAACAAGAGGTGCAAGGTTCTGGTTGACTGGTTTCTCGCCCAGTCTGAAGAACTCCGCCAGTAACCAGAATTGCCCGTTACCCTGGCTTGACGCCTCACCAGCTTGCGCGAGCGACCTGGACATAAACTGGGTTTAAGGCCAGCGAAACCTTTTG
>NZ_JBVVQQ010000102.1:0-1017 GCF_055811135.1 Mesorhizobium sp. WSM4817
AGCTGCTCGGTGTCGAGCGGGTCGGGCGCCACGACCACTTCTTCGAGCTCGGCGGCCACTCGCTGTTGGCGGTGCAGCTTTTGAGCCGGTTGCCGCAGGCCGTCGGTGTCGAGCTGCCGCTGGCCACGCTGTTCGCCAGGCCGGTGCTTGCCGATCTGGCCGCAAGCATCGTCGAGCTGTTGAGCCGCGCCGGTCCGCAAGACCTGCCGGCGATTGCGACGGTGTCGCGTCATGAGCCGCTTGTGCTGTCGTTTGCGCAGCAGCGGCTATGGTTCTTGGCGCAGCTCGACGAGGGCAGCACGAACTATCACATTCCGTTGGCCTTGCGGCTGCGTGGCGTGCTCGACCGCAGCGCCTGGCAGCGCAGCCTTGACCGTCTGTTTGCCCGTCACGAGGCGCTGCGCAGTGTCTTTGTCGCGCCGGAGGGCAAGCCCCGGGTTGAGGTCCTGCCGCCGAGTGCGGGGGTGCCGGTGGTGGAGCACGATCTGCGGGACAGGCCGGATGCGCAAGCCGCGCTTCTGGATCTGTGCCGTGAAGAGGCCCTCACGCCATTCGATCTTGCGGGTGGCCCGCTGATCCGCGGACGTCTGATCCGGCTGGCGGATGAGGAGCACGTCTTCCTGCTGACCCAGCATCACATCGTCTCCGACGGCTGGTCGCTGGGCGTGCTGGTGCGTGAACTCAGTCAGCTTTACCGGGCGTTCGAGGCTGGACAGGACGATCCTTTGCCGCCGCTTGCAATCCAGTATCCGGATTATGCCGCCTGGCAACGGCAGTGGCTGTCGGGGGAACGGCTGCAGACCCAGGCGCAGTATTGGCGCAACGCCCTGTCAGGCGCCCCGGCCCGGCTTGCGCTGCCGACGGACCGGCCGCGGCCGGCCCAGCAGTCGTTCGCCGGGGCCTGTGTGCCGATCGTCATCGATGCGGATCTGACGCGGGGTCTGAAGCGGCTGAGCCGGCAGCATGGCACGACGTTGTTCATGACGGTGCTGGCGGCCTGGGCGGCGGTGCTTTCGC
>NZ_JBVVQQ010000103.1:0-1005 GCF_055811135.1 Mesorhizobium sp. WSM4817
ATCTTCGATCACTATCATTTCAGAATCGCGCAAAAGAAGGCGGCGACGGCCAAGACCAAACTTCAACTTGCCAAGCCGCCGCGGACCAAGGGCGAGAAGCCATGGTGGGCGGAAGACTATGAGGTCACGCGGAAGATCAAAGATCGGCTGCTGTTCGCATAGAGGGGCCGGTATGCTCCGGCGAACGGCCTGCTGCAATCGCGGATTGAGGAGAGCTGGTTCCGATAACGAAATGTGCAAGACTAAGACCTTGAAGCGGTGAGTTTCAGAGCAGCATTTGAGTCATGAAACTGACTAATCCGCGCCCCTACGTGGAACGCATTTAACTGATGGGGCACCAATGGCATCGTTCGCGGTGGGTATAACAACGCAGATATACAAGCTTCAAAACGGGGGCAGGGTCGAGCTGTCGAGTTTTACCACGACGACTATGGGAGGATTTTCGTCCGCGGCCCGCGCGGGCCAAGCTGCGCAGTCACTCGAATTTCACAATCCAGCGTGTGACCGCGATGCTTGGGTTGTTCAATTGACCGACTGAGGGTCCGCGGCCCAGCTCCGGAGCGCTTCAACCCAAAGCCTACGATGTGGAGTGGCGTACCCGGTGCTGCGAGCCGCTGGCCCCGCGTTTTTTGACATACGCTCATCATACAGGCCGTGTACCTTCTGTCTGAAGGAAGAAAGTCATGGATCACTCCGAGCTGACTTTGACCAATATATTGCGCGATCCCCTCATCAGGCAGGTTTTGCGGGCGGATCGGATTTCCCTACCGCAATTTGCGGTACTCCTCCAGGAGGCAGCCCGCAAACATCAGAAGTCTACAGTCGTCGCATGCCTCGATGCGACGAGGGTCAACGCGCCGGACCTGATTGCGCCCGTGACCGCACAGCCGGCTATGGAGCTCGCTCCAGTTTCTCATAGCGTTTGATCAGTCTGTCAATGACCGTGGAATCGGGACCCCGCATTTTCGCGCAAAAGGGACCCCGGTGTTGGGGCGGTGAAGGGCA
>NZ_JBVVQQ010000104.1:0-984 GCF_055811135.1 Mesorhizobium sp. WSM4817
TGAATCGAAGGGGATTCCCGAAGGCGAGCAAATCTGATTCAACCTGCTGGCTGGGTCAGGAGGCCGGCATGGATGGGCAAGCCTTACTCGATGGATCTTCGCACGCGGGTGGTAGCGTCGGTTGAGCAGGAGGGCCTGTCGCGACGTCAGGCGGCAGAGCGCTACGGGGTTGGAATCAGCACGGTCATCCGATGGGTGCGCCGCTTGCGCGAGACGAACAAGCTGACACCCGGCAAGATGGGTGGGCACAGACCGAAGAAGATTGCCGGAGAGCATCGGGAGTGGCTGTTGGTGCGCTGCCGGGCGGCGGAGTTCACACTGCGCGGTCTTGTGGCCGAGCTTGGCGATCACGGCCTGAAGGTCGATTACCGCTCGGTATGGGAGTTCGTTCACGCCGAGAAGCTCAGTCACAAAAAAAGACGCTGATCGCCAGTGAGCAGGATCGCCCCGATGTGGCGCGCCGGCGGGTCCAGTGGGCAAAGTACCAGGACCGCATCGATCCTTCCCGCCTGGTGTTCATCGACGAGACCTGGACCAAGACCAATATGGCGCCGCTCAGAGGATGGGCGCCGCGCGGCGAGAGGATCAAGGCCAAGGTGCCGCACGGTCATTGGAAGACCATGACCTTCTTGGCGGCACTGCGCCACGACCGTGTCGATGCACCATGGCTGATTGACGGACCGATCAACAGCGAGCGTTTCCAGTTCTATGTCGACAAGGTTCTCGTTCCAACCCTCAAGCCCGGTGACATCGTCATCATGGACAATCTCGGTTCGCACAAGGGCAAGGCCGTGCGCCGTGCCATCCGCTCGGTCGGCGCCAGGCTGTTCTTGCTGCCCAAATACTCCCCCGACCTCAACCCTATTGAGAAATTCTTCGCCAAGCTCAAGCATTGGCTGCGCAAGGCTGCCAGGCGAACGGTCGAGACCGTCTGTGACGCCATCGGCCAAATCCTCGGCACTGTCACGTCAACCGAATGCAGAA
>NZ_JBVVQQ010000105.1:0-929 GCF_055811135.1 Mesorhizobium sp. WSM4817
CCCGAAGCCATGGCGCGCTGCATCACGCTGTACTGCATGGTGAGCGAGCGGATCGGGTCGAAGAAGCGCTGGATGTAAACAGGAACGCCACCATGACGCCGACGTCGAGGCTGTGCGACAGCACCATCGAGCCGCCCACGACGATGACTGTCGCCATGGCGAACCCGGTCAGCGTGTGCAGGCGCGACATCAGCCGGCCGGCCTCGGTCTTGTCCATGAAGCTCAGCGAGACCCGCTGCAGGTGGCTGAACATGGCGCGGCGCAGGTCGGAGAGCACGTTTTCGGCCACCTTGCCGACGACGCTCTCCTGCACATAGCTGGCGCCGTAGTTGATGAGGATGATCGTCGCGAAGGCGCCCGTCGCCCAGATCATCACCCACCGGTCCAGCCTGCCCGCCGACATGCCGTGGTCGATGGCGTAGTGGATGACCAGCGGGATCGCCAGCTGCGTCAGCGTGAACACCAGGACCGCGGCGACCGAGATGAAAATCCGGCCTCGATACGGTTTCACGAAGCTCCAGATGCGCCGCAGGATGCGCGATCATAGACCTTGCCGAAGACTTCTTCCTCGTCGCGGTGCGAGCCGACGACCGCCTTTGTCGGCCGCCCGTTGGTGTCTTCCTTCTCGTCGCCGCTATGTGTCGACATCACGCGGCTCCCGTTACAACGGGTCGGTCATCGTCCGGCCGCAGCTGCAGGTCGTAAAGGGCGCGGTAACGTCCGCCGAGCGCCAGCAGTTCCTCATGCGTGCCGCGCTCGACGATCCGGCCGCCCTCCACGAACGGGATCTGGTCGGCATGCATCAGTGAACTCAGCCGGTGCGAGATGATGAGCGTCACGCGGTCCTTGGCGAAGCGTTTCATCGCTGCCCGGATACGCTGCTCGGTGCCGGCGTCGATGGCAGCAGTGGAATCGTCGAAGACCAGCAC
>NZ_JBVVQQ010000106.1:0-917 GCF_055811135.1 Mesorhizobium sp. WSM4817
TTGAGGGCAAAGTCGATGATGGAGCAGACCAGCCCGCTTATGCAAAATCTCCGGCGTTCAGGCGTTTGGTTCGCCGCATCCGTTCTAGTGTTGGCGGCTTCGTCGATCGGGCTAAGTCGGTTTCTTGAAACCGAAACGCCAACCGTTTCCCTCGCGCTGGATCCGTTGAACGTCAATGCCTTGATAGGCGAGATTACTCACGACCTGAACGATACAAGCAATGCTTCCGATCTCGACGCCATGCTTGCCAAGCTCGAAAGCGCGCTTCGCTTTGACCTTGCGGACGCACGTCTCTACAGCCTGATCGGCGAGATCAAGTACCGGAAGGGTGAAAAAGATCAGGCCTATGAGTTTTTCGATCAAGCTCGAAATTTATCCAAGACCGAAATCCTCGCGCTCCAGAGGTCAATAGGCCGCTCCATCGAAATAGGCGATCTGTCCGGGGCCGTCCGCGAGATCGATATTTTGCTGCGGCGATGGCCAGATCAATTTCCTGATATCGCCGAGGGGCTGCCGACAATCCTCTCGAATCCCGATGGATATCAGGCTGTGCTGGCAGCCATCAGGGCCGCGGCGCCCTGGAGGTCCAATCTGTTGGTCACGCTGGGGAAAACCCCCGACGGGCTCGATTTCGCAAATCGGTTGCTGCTCGATTTGACTGGGTCAAGTGCGCCACCAAACTCGAGCGAGGTGTCCTATCTGATCCACAGCTATTTTGGTCAGAAAAAATATGAACAAGCGTATCGGTTGTTTCTTTTCAGTCTGTCCGATCAAGAACGGAAATTGGGCGGATACATTTTCAACAGCACATTTGAGCCTGTGTCCGGCGGCAAGCCTTTCGATTGGCAGGTCGGCGATCAGTCGGGTCTCGAAGTTACGCTTGCAACGGCTCAAAATGCGGTTGAAGGTGAGGGGGG
>NZ_JBVVQQ010000107.1:0-899 GCF_055811135.1 Mesorhizobium sp. WSM4817
TGCGCCAAGCGAAGTTGCGGGGAGACGCAAAGTAAGTCGCTACAGTTTGCGCTCGCCCGAACGCGACTGCTGGTTGGCAGCATCGGCCGATCCGCCCAGCGTGTCGGCGACCGTGGCACCTCGCGCACCCATCGGCTGCTGCGCACCTGTGGTGGTGTCCTTGGCTGTCTGGTGCTCCATCTCGGCATTGAGCTCCGCCCCCACAATCAGGACAATCACGGAGATCCAGGTCCACATCATCAAACCGATGACTGCCCCCAAGGCTCCATACGTCGCGTTATAGTCGGCGAAGTTCTCAAGATAATAGGAAAACCCTATCGAGACCGCGATCCAGACCACAGCCGCGAGGAAGGCGCCCCATGTCGCCCATTGCCACTTTGCCCTTTCGCGGCTGGGGCCGTAGCGGTAGATCAGCGTGATCCCGAGGCCGACCAGGATCAGCATCATCGGCCACCGAAGGATCCGCACAAGGGCTTCGGTCCAACCGCCGAGGTTCAGCAGCGCAAGCATGGCCGGCACGATCCCCACCGAGACGATAAGGCCGATACCGATGAGGATGGCGCCAAGTGTGAAGCCCAAGGCCAGAAGATTCAGATGGATAAAGCCGCGCTTTTCACTCTCCTCGTAGGCGATGTTCATGGCTTCGAATAGCGTCTTGATGCCGTTACTGGCGCTCCACAGTGCGACGGCAAGGCCGAACATGAAGCCGAAGCTGAGCGCGCCAGTCTTCTGAGCGGCCAAGGACGCAAGCTGAGATCTGATAATATCCAGACCGCTCGAAGGCAGTACGCCGCCAAGGAACGCAATGTGCTCAGCGATGGTCTGAGGATCGGCGACAAAACCGTAGATGGACACGAACGCGGCAAGCGCGGGAAAGAGGGCAAGGAGCAGATAGAATG
>NZ_JBVVQQ010000108.1:0-899 GCF_055811135.1 Mesorhizobium sp. WSM4817
GCCAGCTGATCAGTTTCGCGCGGGCGCTGGTGGCCGACGCCAAGATCCTTGTGCTCGACGAAGCCACGGCCAGCATCGATTCCTATACGGAGATGCTGATCCAGAAGGCGCTGATAAAACTGCTGGAAGGCCGGACAGGGCTGGTTATTGCCCATCGCCTGGCCACCATCCGCGGCGCCGACCGAATCATCGTGCTGCAGAACGGCGAGATCGTCGAAAGCGGCAACCACGAACAGCTGATGGCAAAAAAAGGCCTCTACGCCCGTCTCTACAACATGAATTACGCTTCGTTCGACGACATTTCCGAGGAAGAGATGGGAATGGACGCAGCCGTCGGCAAAGCGACGTGAGCAGGACTCGCGGAGCCGGACAGATAGCCCCTGCCGCCTTCTGCTAAGTGGAAGTAACGACCGTGCACAGAGATTCTGACTGTCTGGCGTTGGCTTTGGGAGGCGACGTATTGGTGATAGAAACCCCACCGCCGCCGAAGCCGTAAATCGACGGCCTGCACTTCGCCAGCATGAGCGGCGACGCCGAGCAGGAATATTTAGCCAAGCCGTCTTTCATAGCAATGGCGATTCAAGCCAGACTGCATCCGGGTGCGCGCATCGTTAGAATATCCGCCCATCCTTCTGCAATGCCTCGAGAATGGCGATATAGATCCTGTCGAGCGGCATTGTTCGTGTATCCTGCGAGAATTTCGATATCTCGCGCAAAAATTGTTGAAACTTGCTCTTTCGTGCAAGCCAGTTCGCAAACACTTGCGCAACGATTCGTGGTTGACTGTCTCTCAACAGCGAACATGCCCCAAAAGGCTGGATCAGGAGGAGAAGAAGATGCGCGTCGGCTGCCCCCGGGAAATCAAGAACCACGAATACCGCGTCGGCCTGACGCCGGGA
>NZ_JBVVQQ010000109.1:0-880 GCF_055811135.1 Mesorhizobium sp. WSM4817
ATCAGAGGCGTCCGCCTTGGCGGAGACCTTTCGGACGCAGCGATAGCAGCCATCAACCAGCTTCTTCTAAAACACAAGGTTATCTTCTTCCGCGGCCAGGAGCATCTCGACGATGCGGAGCAGGAATTGTTCGCGCGGCGTCTGGGTGACCTTGTACCTCATCCCACGCAGGGGCCGGCAGCCGGCACGGCCTCAATCCTCAATCTCGATTCCGGCCGTGGCGGTGGCAGGGCAGACCAGTGGCATACCGACGTGACTTTCGTCGATGCCTATCCGAAATTCTCGGTCCTACGTGGCGTCGTCATTCCGGCGACGGGGCGACACGATCTGGTCCAACACGCACGCCGCGTACGAGAATCTGCCGGCGCCGCTCAAAATATTGGCGGACAATCTGTGGGCTATTCATAGCAATGCCTACGACTACGCAGCCGTGCGCCCGCGCGCCACAGCCGAAGAGAAGAAGCACTTCGAGGAAATCTTCACATCGACGATCTACGAGACCGAGCATCCGGTCGTGCGCGTCCATCCGGAAACCGGGGAGAAGTCGCTGCTGCTCGGCAATTTCGTGCAGCGCCTCGTCGGCCTTTCCAAGAGCGATTCCGCCAAACTCTACGAGGTGTTCCAGTCCTACATCACTGCCCCGGAAAATACCGTGCGGTGGCGCTGGCAAGTAGGCGACGTCGCTATCTGGGACAACCGTGCTACCCAGCATTATGCGGTCAACGACTATGGCGACCAGCACCGGGTTGTGCGTCGCGCTACGGTTGACGGTGACGTTCCGGTCGGCGTCGACGGTCGCCGCAGTATAACCCATGTCAAGGCAGCCAAGCCGGCGGCGAAGGCAGCCTGACCGTCTGAACAGGGGAAAGATGATTAAACT
>NZ_JBVVQQ010000110.1:0-876 GCF_055811135.1 Mesorhizobium sp. WSM4817
CTGCCGGTGTAGCCGCGCTGCTTGACGTCATGAAACAGGTGTCGGCCGCAGCGGTTCCCATCCTTCCAGCATTGGGTGAGGAAGGCTTCGAAATACCAAGGCGATGTGGAGTTCAGTGCCGCTCGTCGCCTGTCTGGCGGAGCCTCGAACTTGAGCCACTTCGTTACGCTGCGACGCTCATAGCCGGTCCGTCGGGCGATCTCGCTGTAGGACAGCCCTTCCTGGCGCAAGGCATGGAGCATGTCGAATATCTCCTGGCGAGATTGCCTATGCGCGAAACGGGCGCGCCGGCGATGTGTCGCGGCGTCAACAATTGCATCCTCCGAAAGAAGGGCTCTGCTGGTGGCGCGCCCGGAAAGGCTCATCTGTTCTTCGATGGCCGAGCGAAGGTTCTGGACCAGGTGAAACCGATCGGCGACCTGCCGGGCCTTCGGTGAGCCTTCACGGGTGGCCTGCGCATACAGGCCACAGCGGTCCCGGCTGACGATCTCGAACGAAGGATGACTCCGAAGCCACTTGGCGGCACTCTCGACGCTGCGGTCGTCCAGTATGTCGACGACCGAGCGGCGTTCGAGGTCGACCATGATGGTTCCGTAGCTCGTCGCCCGCCGCCAACTCCAGTCATCGATACCGACCACTCGTATGTCGGAATTGCGTTGAGCACTCGCGGCATCCCGCTTCAACTGCCGCAGGATAGTGTCGTCGCTGACCGGCATGCCGAGCCGTTGCATCAAGCGCTCGCCAGGACGACCGCCAGCGCTGTGGCCAAGCAGGCCGACAATCTCAAGGACCCTTCTCGTCCGACGCGCGTATGGATCAGCTACCGTCGGCAGTCGATCGGTGAACGTTCGTCGTGCGCATTCCCCATGTGCACAT
>NZ_JBVVQQ010000111.1:0-827 GCF_055811135.1 Mesorhizobium sp. WSM4817
CTCGAGTGTCAGCAGATGTGGTCAGGTTGAGTGTCGGCGAGTAGCAGAGGTCCAGCAACCATGACTTTGAGGCGAACCAGAGCTTACGCTGCATCCGGCTTGGTTCTAGCGATTTGCACTGTGTTTGCTTGGCAGAACGCCACTGCTGCTCACAATTGCCACGCAGCCGCGACGCCTGGCGTCAATTGGCACGAGTGTGACAAGAAGCTTCTCATCCTAGAAGGACAGGACCTGAGCGGGGCGAACCTGTTCGGTGTTGATTTCACTTCGACCGACCTCAGGAACAGCAATCTCCTTGCGGCAAATCTTGAGAAGGCAACGCTTGTGCGTGCTTCCCTGGCCGACTCGACCGCCAAAGGCGCCCGGTTCGACAGAATCGAGGCCTACAGGACCGACTTCAGCCGTATGGACGCGCAGGGCGCTGTGTTCGCGAGCGCGGAATTGCAGCGCTCGAATTTCCAGAACGCCAATCTGACCAACGTTGATTTCACAAAGGCAGAATTGGGGCGTGCGCGGTTCCATGACGCCGATATCAGCGGCAGCCGCTTCTCGTTTGCCAATCTCGCACGGGCGGACTTCCGAGGAGCGACGTTCACCGCGTCGATAGACTTTGACCGCGCCTTTTTCTTTCTGACCCGTATCGAGGGCGTCGACCTTTCCAATTCGGCGGGTCTGTCCCAGTGGCAGCTCAACATGGCTTGCGGAGACGCCCGGACCGAGTTGCCTTCTGGCTTGACGAGGCCTGAAGATTGGCCCTGTCAATTCCAGCAGGAATAGTTGTCGGCAAGCGAACTGCGGCAATGCTGCACCCGACAGGATTCGAACCT
>NZ_JBVVQQ010000112.1:0-821 GCF_055811135.1 Mesorhizobium sp. WSM4817
CGGGTTCATCCGGGGAATGTCGGTCTCCATAAGTTTCTGAACGGGCCTCGCTTTCGGTCGGCGGCCAGGCACCAGCATGACATCCGTGCTAAGTGCCCCCAATTCGAAGGGAAAGATGCGACTATTTCTGGTGTTGATTTTGATGGCGCTGAGCGGCTGCGTATCCAATGTTTCCCCGGATAGTGATGGTATACCACGCCGCGCGTCCTTTGCTGGAAACCATTAGTCCGCTTAATTTGGCTGATTGCCAACGCCTATTTGCCGGTGCCTCAGCACTTGACGAGGAAAGCGAGACAAGCGGCAGCGCATAGAACGCGGAAAGCTGGCTTTCATCCCAGAAGTCCTGAAGCGAAGCGTGGCGAAGGTCGTCCTCGCCCCTGAGGTGCTTCACGCGGGCTTTAATTCCCGCCTTGACCCACTGCGTTGCCGGCCGCTTTGGCATCTCCTTGGGCGGTGGCCCGGCATGTTCCTGGACCCTTTTCCAAAGTCGTTCCCGCATCTCGCGATTGACGCTCACGAACGCGCTGCCGACATATTTGCGGGTGGCTGGGTCAGCCATCAGAGCAAACGCGGGCTTGCCCCTCTCGCGTTCGACGCCGAGTAGTTAAAACTCGCTTTCTGTGAAGGATTTTGTCTTCAGCCAATTGGTGGTCGGGCCGCTGCGATATTTGCTGTCCCGACGCTTCGATACCATCCCTTCCAGGCCAGCCGCGCCGATCAGATGACAGATCGCATTAGCCTCGCCCGGCATGGTCTCACTGAACTGGATGCGGCTGTCAGACCCTATGAGGCCGGCCAGGATTTCCCGCCGATCCTCAAGT
>NZ_JBVVQQ010000113.1:0-741 GCF_055811135.1 Mesorhizobium sp. WSM4817
TTGCCGAAGATGGCCTGACCGACGCGCACGACAGTGGCGCCTTCCTCGATGGCTTCCTCGAAGTCTCCGGTCATACCCATGGAGAGCCCGGTCAGCGCGGCGTTGTGCTTCACGGCTTTGTCCCGCAGCCGGCGCAGCAGAATGAAGCAAGGCCGCACCTTGGCCATGTCGGAGGAAAACAGCGCAAGTGTCATCAACCCGCATGGCCGGAGACGGGGAAGCTGATCGAGGGTCTCCACGAAGGGCAGCAGTGCGTTCGGATGGAGGCCGAACTTGCTGTCCTCGCCAGACGTGTTGACCTGCACATAGACGTCGAGGAAGCGATCTTCGCGGTCCAGCCTCGTGTTCAGTAGGTCGGCGAGCCGCAGGCTGTCGAGCGCATGAAACTCACGCGCGAAGCGGGTCAGATATTTGGCCTTGTTGGTCTGCAGATGTCCGACGATGCTCCAGTCGATGGCGAGATCGTGAAGCGCCTCGCTCTTTGTCATTGCCTCCTGGATCTTGTTCTCGCCGAAGGTGCTGATGCCGACGTCGAACGCATATCGCAGGATATGGGCCGGCACCGTCTTGGTGATCGGCAGCAACCGCACGGAGGCACGGTCGCGCCCGGCCCGTGCGCAAGCAAGCGTGATGCGCTCTTCAACCGACGCCAGATTGGTGCGGAAGCTGGTAAGGGGATCAGGCCCGAAGCGTTCGACGTCCTCGGGCGAAAGCGGCGGATTGTTCGTGCCCATTGTGATC
>NZ_JBVVQQ010000114.1:0-682 GCF_055811135.1 Mesorhizobium sp. WSM4817
CCCGAAGCCATGGCGCGCTGCATCACGCTGTACTGCATGGTGAGCGAGCGGATCGGGTCGAAGAAGCGCTGGATGTAGAACAGGAACGCCACCATGACGCCGACGTCGAGACTGTGCGACAGCACCATCGAGCCGCCCACGACGATGACTGTCGCCATGGCGAACCCGGTCAGCGTGTCGACGATCGGCACCATCACCTGCGCATACCTGGCCGATCTCAGATGGGCATTGAGATTGGCCAGCACCTTCTCGTCATAAAGATCGAAATCGACATGCTGGCGTTCCAGGCTCTGTACCGTGCGCACGCCATGGATGCCTTCGGCCAGCGCACCGTTGGCGATCGAGTTGGTTTCATGCGCCGCCATGAAGGCGACCTTGGCGCGCGGCAGCCAGAACAGGCGCACGATGAACAGCACCGGCATGGTCGACAGCGTCAGCAGTCCGAGCCGGAAATCGAGCCAGAGCAGGACGCTGACGATGCCGAACAACAGCACGATGTCGCCCACCGACATCACCGACGTTTCAAGGAATTCCTGCATCGAATTCACATCGCCCTGCAGGCGCGACATCAGCCGGCCGACCTCGGTCTTGTCCATGAAGCTCAACGAGACCCGCTGCAGGTGGCTGAACATGGCGCGGCGCAGGTCGGAGAGCACGTTTTCGGCCACCTTGCCGACGACGC
>NZ_JBVVQQ010000115.1:0-669 GCF_055811135.1 Mesorhizobium sp. WSM4817
TACATCCAGCGCTTCTTCGACCCGATCCGCTCGCTCACCATGCAGTACAGCGTGATGCAGCGCGCCATGGCTTCGGGCCAGCGCATCTCCGAAGTGCTCGACGTGCCGGTGGACGTCAGCGACAAGGACAATGCTGTTAAGCTGTCGCGCGACATGGACGGCTCGGTCGAGTTCAGGAACGTCACCTTCGGCTACCGGCAGAACTTGCCGGTGCTGAAGAACGTTTCCTTCCGCGTCAATCCGGGCGAGACCGTAGCACTTGTCGGCCCGACCGGATCGGGCAAGTCCAGTTCGATGGCGCTGGTGCACCGTTTCTACGATGTCTGGTCGGGTCAGGTCCTGGTCGGCGGGCACGATGTGCGCGACCTGACACAGGATTCGCTCGGAGAGCAGGTGGCAATGGTGCTGCAGGAGCCGTTCCTGTTCTCAGGAACGGTGCTGGAGAACATCCGCTATCATAAGGCCGGCGCCAGCCGCGAGGAGGTGGTCCGCGCCGCACTGGCCGTCGGCGCGCACGACTTCATCGAGAACTTGCCCGATGGCTACGACACCGAACTCGAGCAGCGTGGCGGCAATCTCTCGCTCGGCCAGCGCCAGCTGATCAGTTTCGCGCGGGCGCTGGTGGCCGACGCCAAGATCCTTGTGCTCGACGAAGCCACGGCCAGCATC
>NZ_JBVVQQ010000116.1:0-654 GCF_055811135.1 Mesorhizobium sp. WSM4817
TGCGATCCCGAGCCGCGCGCGCTGGGCCTCACATCCCGCCATCTCGCCTATGTCATCTACACCTCCGGCTCCACCGGAACCCCAAAGGGCATCGAAATGCCCCACGGCTCGCTTATGAATTTGCTTTGGTCCTCGCCGGAGTTTGGTGCGCCAAAACGATGTACACTTCAGTTCACGACTTTGAACTTCGACGTCTCGTTCCAGGAATTGTTCAGTTGCTGGAGGGACGGCGGGCTACTGGTGCTCGTGCGGGAAGAGACCCGTGCCGACTTTTCCGAGTTGCTGGACTTTGTGTGCAGAGAAGGGATCGAGAGGCTTTTCCTCCCATTCGTAGCCTTGAAACATTTTGCGGAAGCCTGGTGCGCTCGGGGAGCGCTGCTGCCCTCTTTGAAAGAAATTTATACAGCGGGTGAGCAATTGCGAGCCACCCCCGAGCTCAGGTCGTTCTTCGAGACTCACCCGAGGGCGAGGTTGATAAATCAGTATGGGCCTACAGAAACCCACGTAGTCTCGGAGCACCGCCTCGTGGCTGATCCATCATGCTGGCCGCAATTGCCTCCCATCGGCCGTCCGATCACGAACACGCGGATCTACCTTCTGGACGCTCATGGTCAGCCGGTGCCGTTCGGGGCGGTGGGCGAGCTTTACATCGGC
>NZ_JBVVQQ010000117.1:0-630 GCF_055811135.1 Mesorhizobium sp. WSM4817
GTGCTGGTCTTCGACGATTCCACTGCTGCCATCGACGCCGGCACCGAGCAGCGTATCCGGGCAGCGATGAAACGCTTTGCCAAGGACCGCGTGACGCTCATCATCTCGCACCGGCTGAGTTCACTGATGCATGCCGACCAGATTCTGTTCGTGGAGGGCGGCCGGATCGTCGAGCGCGGCACGCATGAGGAACTGCTGGCGCTCGGCGGACGCTACCGCGCCCTTTACGACCTGCAGCTGCGGCCGGACGATGACCGACCCGTCGTAACGGGAGCCGCGTGATGTCGACACATAGCGGCGACGAGAAGGAAGACACCAGCGGGCGGCCGACAAAGGCGGTCGTCGGCTCGCACCGCGACGAGGAAGAAGTCTTCGGCAAGGCCTATGATCCGCGCATCCTGCAGCGCACTTGGAGCTTCGTGAAACCGTATCGGGGCCGGATTTTGATCTCGGTCGCCGCGGTCCTGGTGTTCACGCTGACGCAGCTGGCGATCCCGCTGGTCATCCGCTACGCCATCGACCACGGCATGGCGGCGGGCAGGCTCGACCGATCGGTGATGATCTGGGCGACGGGCGCCTTCGCGACGATCATCCTCATCAACTACGGCGCCAGCTATGTGCAGGAGAGCG
>NZ_JBVVQQ010000118.1:0-629 GCF_055811135.1 Mesorhizobium sp. WSM4817
CATCTCGCCTATGTCATCTACACCTCCGGCTCCACCGGGACACCCAAGGGCGTCATGGTCGAGCATCGCGGAGTGGTGCGTCTTGTGGCGGGGAACGATTTCGTAGAGATCTCCCCGCGGGACGTCTTTCTCAACGCATCCTCGCCCACATTCGACGCGACCACGTTCGAGGTCTGGGGAGCCTTGGCGAACGGCGCCAGCATTGTGCTCTATCCTGAACGCCACCTCTCGACCGCAACGCTGGCCCAGATCATCCAAGACCAAGGCGTCACCATCGCCTGGATGACTGCCCGGTTGTTCGACGTCTATGTGGGGGAGGAGCGGAGTACTGATCGGCTACAGCAACTGCTGGTCGGGGGCGAGGAGGTCTCCATCGCTTCCATCAGGGCATGCCAGAAGCGACATCCGACGCTGCGGATCTCCAATGGCTACGGCCCGACAGAGAACACCACCTTTAGTCTTTGTTATCCGGTGCCTGCTGAGTTCGATGGCCGGCAACGGGTGCCGCTGGGACGACCAATTCGCAATTCGGTGGTCTATCTTCTGGACGGCCATGGTCAGCCGGTGCCGTTCGGGGCGGTGGGCGAGCTTTACATCGGCGGGGCGGGGGTTGCGCGTGGCTACCTGAA
>NZ_JBVVQQ010000119.1:0-628 GCF_055811135.1 Mesorhizobium sp. WSM4817
GCGATCCCGAGCCGCGCGCGCTGGGCCTCACATCCCGCCATCTCGCCTATGTCATCTACACCTCGGGCTCCAGCGGAGCGCCCAAGGGCGTCATGGTCGAGCATGGAAGTCTGGTGAACTATCTGTCCTGGGCCTGCGAAGTTTATGATCCCAGGTCTTCTTCCATGGTGTCCTCATCACTCGCCTTCGATTCAACGATTAACAGCCTGTTTACACCTTTGCTTCGTGGTGGCCATGCTTCCCTTTTAAAAAAGGGAGATGAGGTCGAAGGACTCAAGACAAGGATTGGCTCGGCATGTGGGCTGGTCAATATCACGCCGAGCCATCTGGATGCGCTTGGGCAACAGATGCTGGCGCAGAAGGTGTCGAGCAAGGTCGACAGCTTTATCATCGGCGGTGAAGCGCTGACGCATTCGACAATCGAGCTGTGGCGCAGGGTGCAGCCCACGGCCAGGATGGTGAATGAATACGGCCCGACCGAAGCCGTCGTCGGCTGCGTCTTCTATGACATTCCGACCGGGCTCGCCACCTCGACAAACGTCCCGATCGGGCGTCCGATTGCGAACACGCGGATCTACCTTCTGGACGCTCATGGTCAGCCGGTGCCGTTCGGGGCGGTGGGCGAGCT
>NZ_JBVVQQ010000120.1:0-623 GCF_055811135.1 Mesorhizobium sp. WSM4817
GATCCGGAGCTTTTTTGGGGCATTCGCGGTGGCGGTGGGAATTTCGGTGTCATAACCCGCTTCAGGTTCCGGCTGCATCAGCTTGGCCCGGTGGCTGTCGGCCATTGGACGTACCCGATGGCCGACGCGCAACGCGCAATCACAGGCCTCGGCGATTTGGCTCGACAACGCCCGCGAGAGTTCTCCGTCGCTTTTACTCTCGCGCGAGGAGGCTTGAGCGTGACTGCGGTGTGGGTGGGCGACAGCAGGCGGGCGGATCAGATGCTTTCGCCCTTCGGCGAGCTTGCAGGTGTGGGTGAAGGAGAGATGGGCGCCATGCCGTTTCTTCACCTGCAAAGTCGCAACGACGCTCATTTCGCCTGGTCACGCCGGTATTACGCGAAAGGTGGTTTCTGGTCGGATATCACCGGTGACGTAGTGGATGCTATGCTGCAGCAGATTGCCTCGGCACCAACCAAGGATTGCGAGTTCTACATAACGCAGCTTGGAGGCGCTGTTGCCGACGTGCGGGACGAAGACACCGCCTATTCCGGAAGGCAGGCCGGCTATTACTGGATTGCGGAGCCCGTATGGGACGATCCGGCAGACGACGAGCGTTGCATCGAATGGGGCAGGTTCGCAGC
>NZ_JBVVQQ010000121.1:0-616 GCF_055811135.1 Mesorhizobium sp. WSM4817
ACTATGACGTGCTTTGTATCGGTAATGCCATTGTCGACATCATCGCCCAGTGCGACGAGGCATTCCTTGAGACGAACGGCATCATCAAGGGCGCGATGAACCTGATCGACACGAGGCGCGCCGAGCTGCTCTACAGCCGCATGGGCCCGGCTATCGAAGCCTCCGGCGGCAGCGCCGGCAACACGGCGGCGGGCGTCGCCAGCTTCGGCGGCCGCGCCGCGTTCTTCGGCAAGGTCTCGAATGACACGCTCGGCGAAATCTACGCCCATGACATGCACGCCCAGGGCGTGGCCTTCGACACCAGGCCGCTCAATGGCGAACCGCCGACGGCGCGCTCGATGATCTTCGTCACGCCGGACGGCGAGCGCTCGATGAACACCTATCTCGGCGCTTGCGTCGAGCTCGGTCCGGAGGATGTCGAGGCGGACAAGGCGTCGGGCGCCGCCGTTACCTATTTCGAGGGCTATCTGTGGGACCCGCCGCGCGCCAAGGAAGCGTTCCGGCAGACGGCGAAGCTCGCTCACGCAGCCGGGCGCGAAGTGTCGATGACATTGTCGGATTCGTTCTGCGTCGACCGCTACCGCGAGGAGTTTCTGGAGCTGATGCGCTCGGGCAC
>NZ_JBVVQQ010000122.1:0-612 GCF_055811135.1 Mesorhizobium sp. WSM4817
AGCTCGCCCACCGCCCCGAACGGCACCGGCTGACCATGAGCGTCCAGAAGGTAGATCCGCGTGTTCGCAATCGGACGGCCAATCGTTTCAACGACAGCCTCTCCCCTGGGCATACAAATCCAGGTCGAGTAGGTCGTTGTCTCGGAAGGGGCGTACAGATTGCAGATCTTCTCGACGTGGCTGTGCTCGAAGATTCTCTCGATCAGACCTGCGTTCAGCGGTTCGCCCGCCAAATTGATGACGCTTGTCGAACCCGGTACGGCTTGCTTGTCGAGCAGAGCGGCGATCGCAGAGGGGACTGTATTGATCAGCGAGACATCCAAAGGCGTCTGCGCCAGTGCCAGCGCATCCTCGACAAGATACAGCGCGCTTCCTTGCGACAGCGGAACGAAGCACTCATAGACGGACAGATCAAAACTGATCGAGGTAGAAAACAGCGTGCGACTGATCTCGGAGTCCGCAAACACGCCGCTGCTCCAATGCAGCAGATTGACGGTGCTGGCATGCTCGATCATGACGCCCTTTGGAGTTCCGGTGGAGCCCGAGGTGTAGATGACATAGGCGAGATGGCGGGATGTGAGGCCCAGCGCGCGCGGCTCGGGATCGCAGGCG
>NZ_JBVVQQ010000123.1:0-610 GCF_055811135.1 Mesorhizobium sp. WSM4817
TGCAGCCGGAACCTGAAGCGGGTTATGACACCGAAATTCCCACCGCCACCGCGAATGCCCCAAAAAAGCTCCGGATCGATTGCTGCATCGATCCAGTTCACGCTTCCGTCGGCCATCATGATCTCGACCCCGATTAAGCTGTCGATCGTCAGCCCGTAGGCGCGGCTGACGCGGCCCATGCCACCGCCGAGGGTGAGACCGGCAACGCCCGTGTGAGAAACGACGCCCGCCGGAACCACGAACCCGCTTGGAACCGTCGCTGCATCCAGATCGCGAAGAAGCGCGCCGCCGCCGGCTTCCACGGTTCCGGCGGAGATGTCCAGCCGGGCTGAATTGAGAGATCGAGCAAAAGTCCGCCGTCACACGTCGAAAGGCCGGGCAGGCTGTGTCCGCCGCCTCGGATCGCCAGGACCCCATTGCAATTGGCCGCTACGTCGATCGCCTTCCGCACGTCATCGACATCCGCCGCACGCAATACCGCGGCCGGCCTGCGATCGGAGACACCGTTCCATACCTGCCGGGCTCGATCATAATCCGCGCTGCCGGGCGTGATCACAGGTCCGCGACACCCGATCGAGGCGAGTTGCTTCAATAGCAAGTCGGACATATG
>NZ_JBVVQQ010000124.1:0-607 GCF_055811135.1 Mesorhizobium sp. WSM4817
CGAACTGACCGAGGATGGTCGCAGGCTCGACTTCCTGATTGAGCAGGTCCGGTGGAGCTGCGACGTTGCAAGCTATGTTTGCACCAGCACAAACTTGGATGTGGACGCGCCGGACTTTCAGCTCCGCCACGACTACACCCCCCCGGCTAAGAATAACCCCGACCAGAGGAGCGACTCGCCCGACGGCAAATGGATCGTCTATATAAGGAACCACAATGTTTTCCTGCGCAGCAATGACGGATTGCAGGATGTTGCGGTGAGCCGGGATGGATCAGAGGGCAATTACTACGTCTTTTCGACACTGAGCTGGTCGCCGGACTCGCGCCATCTCGCGGCCTACCGCGTTCGCCCCGGCTACAAGCGGGTGGTCCCCTACCTCAATTCGTCGACGGACCGGTTGCAGCGCGAATATTCGGCAATGGTCTATCCCAAGCCGGGCGATGTCCTTCCGCTGCCCCAGCCGGTCCTGTTCGAGATTGCCAGCCAGCGCCAGATCGTGATCGACAACGCCCTGTTCTCCAACCCCTTCAAACTTTCCGCTCTCCAATGGTGGGCAGACGGTCGCGGCTTCACTTTCGAATATAACCAGCGCGGGCATCAGCTCTAT
>NZ_JBVVQQ010000125.1:0-602 GCF_055811135.1 Mesorhizobium sp. WSM4817
TCGTCGGTGATGTCGTGGCCGAAATGCCGGAAGGCCTTTTCGATGCGGCAGGAATCCAGCGTGTGCAGGCCGCAAAGTTTTAGGCCGACATCGGCGCCGGCCTCAGCGATCGCCTCGAACACGTGTGCGGCCTGATCGGTCGAGACATAAAGCTCCCAGCCGAGCTCGCCGACATAGGTGACGCGATGGGCGCGGGCCAGCCCCATGCCGATTTCAATCTCCTGAAACGTTCCGAACGGATTGGTTTCGTTGGAGAAATCGTTCGGGCTCAGCTTTTGAATGAGCTGCCTCGAATCCGGGCCCATCAGGCAGAGCACGGCTTCGGCCGCGGTGACATCGGTGATGACGACGAATTCATCGGCGAGATGCTTTTTCAGCCAGGCGAGATCACGCTGCAGCGTGGCGCCCGGTACGACGAGGAAAAAGGTGGTTTCAGACAGCCGCGAGACGGTGAGATCGCTCTCGATGCCACCGCGCTGGTTGAGCATCTGGGTGTAGACGATCTTGCCCGGCGCCACGTCCATATCGTTGGCGCAAAGCCTCTGCAGGAAGGCGCAGGCATCGCGGCCCTCGACACGGATCTTGCCGAACGAGGTCATGTC
>NZ_JBVVQQ010000126.1:0-599 GCF_055811135.1 Mesorhizobium sp. WSM4817
GGTCAGGCTGTCGGACCATGGCACTTCTTCCTGGATTGCCGGTTTCGTTCCGACTTTCATGGCAGTTCGGTACTCCATCATTATTTCAGTGGGATATTCCTTGGACAGGTTAGCCAAAGCAGACAGCAATCATAGTCCTAAATGACAATCCCTGATCTCTCCGCAAATGTCCCGCCGCGGCCGTGCTTCGGGACAGCTTCAATATTCTGCCGCCCAGCCCAGGCTCAACGGCGGCAGATCCTCGAGTTCCCTCCGTGTGGACGGCGTGCACGCGAGGCGCGGCAAACTTGCAGCGATGCCGAGATGAACGAAATTCATGAGCGCGCGTCCAAGCTCTCAATCGCTGCGCAGAATCTTTGCTTCGAGCGCGGCTGCCACAAAAGCACGCCGAGCGACTGGTGGATGAGCCTCACCTCGCAACACCTGCAGACAGGCGTCCATTGCTGCCTTGCGCTTCGCGGTCTGACGATGGAGATGCCACAGCAGGATGTTGGACGCGTCATTGACATCGAACACGACACGCTCCGAACTGTGACGGCTAACTTGAACAACGACTGGCCTTTCAAATCTGCTCGAGCCGGTCATCACTCCCCCTCTAC
>NZ_JBVVQQ010000127.1:0-544 GCF_055811135.1 Mesorhizobium sp. WSM4817
AAACGCTGTCCGCGAATTACTGAAATCACTGTCCGGGATTTAGCGAAAAGGGTGTCCGGGAATTAACGAAACACGCAGTGCCTTTAGCGTCGGCACGCGAGGTCTTCCACTGTCACGGGGTGACACGCACCGGAGGAGCTTGATCTCAACAATCCGAGTGACCTGCTGTGTGTGGGCCCGAACAAGCTGGTTCGGGTTGATCGGCCCAGTGCTCGATGCCATTGGCGATGCAGATGCGGTCGAAGATATGCGGCCAAAGGAAGCGTCGCCTGGGACCATCGCGGTTTTGGGGCAGGTCGGCGATTGCCATGGCGCTGCAGTCAGTGATGCAGGCGCTACGCTGAGGTTGGATGGTGTCTCCCGGGCAGCCGAGTACGTCATCTAGCGGCAACAGCGTCTCCTGCCGGAACGCCACCAGGATTTAGTTGTGTGCGTCAAGTTCTGCAAAAAATGGCGTGGCATTCAGCGTGACGTTGGCGTGTCCGCCGCGCGGCCCCCGTGTTTAGCGGAGCGGCGGACATGGCGGGCCGCGTCTCAGGCGGCC
>NZ_JBVVQQ010000128.1:0-536 GCF_055811135.1 Mesorhizobium sp. WSM4817
AACCCCCGCCCCGCCGATGTAAAGCTCGCCCACCGCCCCGAACGGCACCGGCTGACCATGAGCGTCCAGAAGGTAGACCCGCGTGTTCGCAATCGGACGCCCGATATGCGGCACGGCGTTGTCACTGAGAAGTCGTCCCGACGTTGCCACAACGGTGACTTCCGTAGGGCCATAGTTGTTTATCAACTTGAGAGGAGATGGTATCCGGGAAGGAACACGCTGGAGACGATCACCGCCGATCAGCAAATGTCCCAATTTTGGATTTACCAGCTCGTCTTGCAATGCGGTTGTAGCCAGCGGTGTGGCTAGAAAGGCGGCGTCCAGTGGTTGATCACGCCACCATTGCAACAGACGCGAGGAATCTCCTGCTGCCGCCCTGGGCGGGAGCAGCAATGTGCTACGATTGCATAATGCGGACCATAGCTCCCAGGTGCTGGCGTCGAAAGCCACTGCAGCCGTGAGTGTGCAGCAGGTTTCTGGTTGCGGACAAAACGTTTGCACATGCCATGCTGTAAGATTGACCACTCCGCGATGCT
>NZ_JBVVQQ010000129.1:0-525 GCF_055811135.1 Mesorhizobium sp. WSM4817
CTCCGAACTGTGACGGCTAACTTGAACAACGACTGGCCTTTCAAATCTGCTCGAGCCGGTCATCACTCCCCCTCTACGCCCAGCGGCGACAGCTCGCATTTATTTCCTTAGCCGAAAGATTCGGCTGCACCCTCGCAGCTAAACTTGGTCGCTGGCGTCCCAAGCCATCGTCATGAGCGCTGTCTGGTTCATGTTGGGTGGCGCGGGATTTGGCTAGCTCGATCTCGACAATGTCGCCTTGCGCCAGTGTCGCAAAGTTTGTGGAAGCCTACGCCTGCACCTTTCCGCTGCCCGTCTTGCACGCAGCGATCCACTGCATGGCGGAGGTTGGGTCTTCCAATATCGCAACTCTTTTTGCAAAGCCGACAAAGGCATTGCTGGCAGCGTCTACCGGTATGTGCCCAGCATATGCATCACAACATGCCCTCAGGGCGGTCTCGTAGGTCAGGTCTCTGCGATCCTCGGGCCACTCATTGAGAAAATCGATAGCGTCCGCAAGACTGGCAATCTCTTGCACGATATAGC
>NZ_JBVVQQ010000130.1:0-497 GCF_055811135.1 Mesorhizobium sp. WSM4817
GAGAAAGGCGAGCGGAGGGCGGAGCGGGTTGGCTACCGGTCCGGCTATTATGAGCGCAAGCTTGTGACGCGGGTTGGGGTGCTGGAACTTCGCGTACCGCAGGATCGGACCGGCCGGTTCTCGACGGAATTGTTCGAGCGTTATCAGCGCTCGGAGAAGGCACTGGTATCGGCGCTGGTCGAGATGTACGTGCAAGGCGTGTCGACCCGGAAGGTGAAGGCGATCACCGAGGAACTGTGCGGCCACGCCTTCTCGGCCTCGACGGTGAGCGAGGCGACGGCGCGGCTGGATGAGGCGCTGAAGGCGTTCTTTGAGCGGCGGCTTGCCGAACCTTACCCGTACCTCATCCTGGACGCGCGCTATGAGCGGGCGCGCGAGGCCGGCGTGATCGCCAGCCAGGCGGTCTTGGTGGCGATCGGCGTCGACTGGGAGGGCCGGCGCCAGGTGCTCGGTGTCGAGCTGGCCAACCGTGAAAGCCATTCGAGCTGGCGCGCGTT
>NZ_JBVVQQ010000131.1:0-494 GCF_055811135.1 Mesorhizobium sp. WSM4817
CGCCGCCAAAGCGGTGCTGCAAGAGTAGTCGCCAGAACACTCCTTGGGCAACTGGGATTCCCACAACTGCCGATCCTAAAGACGCGCTCTGGTGTTCCGATCTGGCCACCCGGCGTCGTCGGATCTTTGGCGCACCACGATACAATAGCAGCCGCCGCCATTGCAGGGACGAAAAGGATTGCGGCTCTCGGCATCGACATTGAGCCTAATGAACCTCTGCCGGAGAACCTGATCGAATTGATTGCCACCCCTAACGAGCAACGCATGTACGATGTACATCTGCTCAAGCGGCGGGACCTCTTCGTTTTGAAGGAGGCGGTATATAAAGCGTATTTTCCACTGCACAATCAGTTCATTGAATTCCAGGACGTGGAAATTGATATCCCTGCGCGGTTAGGACACGTGTCGAAGGCAAATTGCGTGTTTCGTTAATTCCCGGACACCCTTTTCGCTAAATCCCGGACAGTGATTTCAGTAATTCGCGGACAGCGTTT
>NZ_JBVVQQ010000132.1:0-492 GCF_055811135.1 Mesorhizobium sp. WSM4817
TAGAGCGGCTCTCTGCATCGATGAACCAAGCACTGGCCATCGCGCGTCGGCACAAACCCTACCGCTGGGATTTCCGACCAGTCGCACGCATTGCTGTATCGGCGGACGTAGAGGGCATAGGTGTTCGGGCCGGTGGTCAGCACCGCCGAGCCAAGGCTCTGGATTAGCGCCTGCGTCTGTTGGCAGGTCATGGCGCGGGTGTCCGGCCTGGCCTGGGCGAGGTTGGTGAAGGCAAGCATGACCGCTGCCGAGGTCAACGCAATCCGGCGAATGGACATGACGAGACTCCCATGATGAGCCATTTGGTTGACAAACTCGCATGTCGCAGGGCAGCTGTGCAATGGCGGCCTTACCCTCCCGCACCGCGCTCAACATTGCCTGGGGCGGCCATGACGGCTACTGTGTCGCCAGAAACCGGGTTCATCCGGGGAATGTCGGTCTCCATAAGTTTCTGAACGGGCCTCGCTTTCGGTCGGCGGCCAGGCACCAGCA
>NZ_JBVVQQ010000133.1:0-491 GCF_055811135.1 Mesorhizobium sp. WSM4817
GCCTGCGGCTGTTCTGCGGAAACGCTGCCGGCCGTTCCTTTCAGTGCTGCATGTACTTGGCCGATCAGGGCGGGGAGCTCGCCCACCGGGACCGGATTGTTCGAGACATAGGCTGAGACGACATCGGCGGTAAGCTCGATGAGGGCGTCGAGGCTGTGGTCGGCTTCTTCTGTCATGAAATTCTCCGGGTGGCTTGAAGACAGCAGGCGAAGTCTTGCTACATAGTGATGGTGGTGGCTGAAGGCAATAAATGTCTCAGCAGCATAAGTATCGCCATAAGCCCTTGCTAATAGGCGTTCGCCCCGGAAATCGTTTCGGCTGCCAGGCGCCGGAACCGATATGCAGCCATGCCGTCTGAGCTTTTCTAATTCCGAAAACAACGTGACGAAATTCCGCGCTACAAGAAAATACGGTCAGGTGAGTGGAACCTGGCATTCGTCGTTCGTCAGTGACGTTGGCCCAACGGGTCCGGTCTATTCCCGGCGACTTCT
>NZ_JBVVQQ010000134.1:0-488 GCF_055811135.1 Mesorhizobium sp. WSM4817
GATTGGCAGGTCGGCGATCAGTCGGGTCTCGAAGTTACGCTTGCAACGGCTCAAAATGCGGTTGAAGGTGAGGGGGGCGACGGTCCGCTTCCTGAATACGCCGCTCAAGAACGCAGCCCTTCAGCAGTATATCCAACTGTCTCCGGGCTCCTACAAGGTTTCTATGGCTGCGTCCGCAAGAAACCTGAAGCTTCCAAAGGAGTTGTTCTGGTCGATCAGGTGCGTGGGGCCTGCTGGCGAAATAGCGCGGTTCAATATTCCGGAGGGTACATACAATCGTAAGGCGCTCGGTCATGAGTTTTCGGTGGGATCGGCCGGGTGCCCCATGCAATTATTGAAGCTGGAAACTGCCGCCATTGCCGAGAGCTGGCGCTTTCGCTACGTCGGCACGTTGGTAATGCACAAACTGTCCATCGAGAGACTTTCATCTTGAGCGACCGGCCATCGGAATGGGATAAATATCTCCTCGGATCGGTTCTGTTTATAGC
>NZ_JBVVQQ010000135.1:0-476 GCF_055811135.1 Mesorhizobium sp. WSM4817
GGGCTGTTTGGCGTTGGTTCAAACAGTCGAGTGGTGCAGTTCGCCTCCTTCGGCTTTGATGCAAGTGCTTGGGAGCTTGTCATGGCGTTTGGCTCAGGCGCCGCATTGCACTTGCCTGCGGACGAGCTCCGCCAGGCGAGTAACAAGCTATCGGATTACCTGCGAAGCGAAGCCATAACCCATGCGACATTGCCTCCAGCCTTGCTTCAGGCAAGCAGGGATCCGGGATGTTTGGCATCGCAAGTTCTCGTTCTTGCAGGCGAACTGCCGAAGGCTGAACTCGTCCGAAGTCTGGCATCGGCATCTATCGTCAACGCCTATGGCCCGACCGAAGCAACAGTCTGCGCGACGCTTTGGAGTTGTCCCGATGACTTTGATGGGTCAGTTGTCCCGATCGGCCGTCCGATTGCGAACACGCGGGTGTATCTTCTGGACGCTCATGGTCAGCCGGTGCCGTTCGGGGCGGTGGGCGAGCT
>NZ_JBVVQQ010000136.1:0-472 GCF_055811135.1 Mesorhizobium sp. WSM4817
AATGGGCGGCAGCCCCCGCGCTCCTCAGCAGCAGAGTGGTCCAGGCGTCCACTAGCAAGGCGATCCGTTGCTTCCGCGATGGCCTTCCTGATCCGGCGCTGGATCTTGCACCATCAAACCCCATCTCGCGCCGTTTCCCTGCCCAGAGAGAACTCAACACCGAGACCGGAGCAACGGAGACGGCTCTTTCGTCGAGCCAGTTTAATTTGGAACATTATTTCTATGTTTAAGTCGATTATCTTGTTCAATAGCTCTGTTGACTCGCGATGAGACTTTCAACGCCGCGCGACATCCGCTGGCCGGATGTGACTTGCTGTCTCCCTCCAAGATCAATCAGGAGATCCCCATGAGCAATCCAGTCCTTGTCAACCAGACCATTCCTGACTCCGACGTTGTACCGCTGACCAGCCGTGTTGGAGCTGAAATCAGAGGCGTCCGCCTTGGCGGAGACCTTTCGGACGCAGCGATAGCA
>NZ_JBVVQQ010000137.1:0-460 GCF_055811135.1 Mesorhizobium sp. WSM4817
TGGAAGAGCGGCAACGCTTGAAGCTTACCGGTACTAATAGTTCGATCGGCTTGATCGTTCTCATTCCCTATGCCCATCGTGAAAACGATGGTTGGCACAGAAAACAGCTTCTCGAGCAACGTGCGCTTTGCCGACCTGGTGGTTATGGCGGAGCGGCTGCACCCGATCCCATTCCGAACTCGGCCGTGAAACGCTCCAGCGCTGATGGTACTTCGTCTCAAGACGCGGGAGAGTAGGTCGCTGCCAGGTCTGCAAAACGCACGTTGCAAAAATCCAGTCTTCTCCTTACAAATCAGGCCCGCCAATCGGGAACCCGGGCCGCGCAAGCGGCCCTTTCAGTTGGCGCAAGCTTGTACCTAAGTGAAGCGCCGACTTGCTTGAAAAGTTGACGCGGGGTGGAGCAGCCCGGTAGCTCGTCAGGCTCATAACCTGAAGGTCACAGGTTCAAATCCTGTCCCCG
>NZ_JBVVQQ010000138.1:0-435 GCF_055811135.1 Mesorhizobium sp. WSM4817
GGTATGACCGGAGACTTCGAGGAAGCCATCGAGGAAGGCGCCACTGTCGTGCGCGTCGGTCAGGCCATCTTCGGCAAGCGGCCGACGCCTGACGGCCACTACTGGCCGGGTTTCGTCCCCACCGATCGAGGAATTGAACCATGATTTTTGGCGAACGGCCTGTCTGCTTTTCCGATCACCCCCGCCGATCGTTCCGGCCGAGTCGACGTTGACGCGCTACGGAAACTGGTCAGCCGGCTGATCGCGGCTGAGGTCGATTCCATCAGCCTGCTCGGCAGCACCGGCATATATTGCAGAGCTGGGCGCAGCGGCGAAGCTGCCAATCTCCCTCCTTGCGGGGGAGATGGCCGGCAGGCCAGGGCGAAACATTCCAGATACGCTGTTGAAGCATATCTCGCCGCTGAGTTGGGAACATATCAACCTGACAGGCATCTA
>NZ_JBVVQQ010000139.1:0-429 GCF_055811135.1 Mesorhizobium sp. WSM4817
CGCGGGCGCCTCGAAGATGCGCCCCTTTCTCGCGCAGTGTCGAGAGTGTCAACTCCCGGAAAGGCGCATGCACGACAACCCTACCTCATGCATATGCTCTGACCAGGCGGATCCGGGCGGCCATACCGTCCGACAGTCGGCTCAGGATCGCCGGCAGCCGTAGCGCGAACGTCAGGTTTGGAGGAGGGCTACGAATGACTGGAATTGGCGCAAGATGCTCGTTCGTGCTGGTCAGAACGGGCGACCGCTCACCACCCTCTGGCGACGATGTCGCCTGCAGCGGCATTGACTGGTTCGGGTCAAGAGCTTGAATATGAGAAATCCCTAACTGTGACGGCGGTGGTCACGGTGGCTCGAGTGTCAGCAGATGTGGTCAGGTTGAGTGTCGGCGAGTAGCAGAGGTCCAGCAACCATGACTTTGAGGCGAAC
>NZ_JBVVQQ010000140.1:0-406 GCF_055811135.1 Mesorhizobium sp. WSM4817
ATTCCAGATACGCTGTTGAAGCATATCTCGCCGCTGAGTTGGGAACATATCAACCTGACAGGCATCTACACCTGGGAGACCGAGGCATCAGATGCCCGAAGGCTTTCGAACCCTTAGGCTACCGACCCCCAACCCGGCGAGCCGCATGAGTTTCACGATCCGTTCGGGCTTAGCGCAAGATTTTGTACAGCTCTTGTCCTCACCCCAGATTGTGAGCTAAGGACAGCTTTCGTCCTGACAATCATGGTATTCTGCAAAGAAGATGCGGAGTGGCAAGCGGCCAGTCACTCGGACGCTGGCTGCCTGTGGGAATGTCCACGAGGCGACACTTGGGTGAATCATATATGGGCACGTCGAGTAAGATGACGAGACGATATTTCGGAACGGACGGGATCCGGGGAGGGGC
>NZ_JBVVQQ010000141.1:0-401 GCF_055811135.1 Mesorhizobium sp. WSM4817
TGGAAGAGCGGCAACGCTTGAAGCTTACCGGTACTAATAGTTCGATCGGCTTGATCGTTCTCATTCCCTATGCCCATTTTGGGCGACAATCCTTCGGATTGCGCCGAGATGGTCTGTTCTCGCTCACGCTTGTTCCGCCCTGCGGGCGGCGCTACGTGGGTGCGGCGCATCGGCGCCGACGGTCGGTCGACCTTGCGAAGCTTCGCTTCGAAAGGCGCCAAGACCAAAAGAACGGTAAAGGCACACATAAGACCAGCGAACAGATCAGAGAGAGCAGAAAATAGGACCCCTATTCGCTACTCTCTCATCGCTATTCGCTCAAAAAGCTTCTCGAGCAACGTGCGCTTTGCCGACCTGGTGGTTATGGCGGAGCGGCTGCACCCGATCCCATTCCGAACTCG
>NZ_JBVVQQ010000142.1:0-396 GCF_055811135.1 Mesorhizobium sp. WSM4817
GCAGTTGTGGGAATCCCAGTTGCCCAAGGAGTGTTCTGGCGACTACTCTTGCAGCACCGCTTTGGCGGCGAACTTTGGCAACAGCGCGTCCCAACGAGGTAACTTCGGAAGCGTACAAGGTGGATTCGTCGCCCGGTTCTATTGGACGGATGCCGACGAGGATGTTCTGTTGATCAATGGTGATAGTCTCCATTCTATCTGGTCCCTTTGAGCTTTTCGGATGAGAAGCTCAGCCAATGCAGCTGGCCTTGAAATTGCCCGACTCGGTCGTCGATCAGCAGCGGCGGCAGATCACATATGCTTCCCATCTTTTGGATCACCGAGCCAGAACTCTCCGACATTTGGGGATTGTCGCGATCCGAGACTGAACCTCGTCTGGGTGCCAGAACCTTCGGT
>NZ_JBVVQQ010000143.1:0-388 GCF_055811135.1 Mesorhizobium sp. WSM4817
CTGAGGATCGGCGACAAAACCGTAGATGGACACGAACGCGGCAAGCGCGGGAAAGAGGGCAAGGAGCAGATAGAATGGGCCCCGGCCGCGATCAGCATAACACGGTCCTCGGTTACCTCAGCAAAGAGCCGCCACAGCACGTCCTTCCAGCCGCGGCTGGGAATCTCTGAGGGCCATTCGGCATTGCGTCCGCGGCCCTCCCGCTCGGCCCGCCGCTCAAGTTGCACTTGGTTTTCGTAAGCGTCGTCGGTTGTTTTCTTCGACATGGCTGCCGGTCCGGAGCATCTTCTTTGCGGGGCAAACGTATAAATGCGCCAAAGGATGCAGGTGCAGACCTGCGCTCACAAATAAACATCCAGCGACTGCAGAACACTGCGCCATCCACATG
>NZ_JBVVQQ010000144.1:0-383 GCF_055811135.1 Mesorhizobium sp. WSM4817
GTGGTGCCGTCGCCGGCGATGTCGTTGGTCTTCGAAGCAACTTCGCGGACCATCTGCGCGCCCATGTTCTCGAACTTATCGGAAAGTTCGATTTCCTTGGCGACGGTGACGCCGTCCTTGGTAATGCGCGGTGCGCCGAACGACTTGTCGAGGACGACGTTGCGGCCCTTGGGGCCGAGCGTGACCTTCACAGCGTCGGCGAGGATGTTGACGCCGCGCAGCATGCGCTCACGGGCATCGCGGGAAAATTTTACGTCTTTGGCAGCCATTTTTAGCTCCTCGCAGGGGCTTGAATTGAGCCCGGGGTTTAAGTGATGGTGAGGCCGATATTCAGCCGATGATGCCCATGATGTCGGATTCCTTCATGATCAGAAGGTCTTCGC
>NZ_JBVVQQ010000145.1:0-381 GCF_055811135.1 Mesorhizobium sp. WSM4817
CGAACGCGTTCATCGACGCACCCATTTTCCTTCGTTCACGCGTGAGATGTGCGATCGATTTCATTTCGGAGCCGGCCCCAAAGCTGCCGGTCTGCTCTCGGCAGTCGGTCCGCAATGCGCCTCATGTCGGCCGTTGAGGTGATCTCTACTGTTGCCCAATAGCAGACGTTGCCGGAGACTATCCTGGAAATCGTGCTTGCGGACATTCCGGCCGTTCAGCTTCAGTCGACGGCCAAAGGAGGCTTTTCCCGACGGCGGAATGACAATGCGCGCGGCCAAACGGCCGCGCGCGTCAATTTTGGGGGGGGCCACAGATGAGATAGCCGGACCCCCCCCAACCACGCTACCCTGTGGCCTAAACCAACGGGTATACTAGCCCAG
>NZ_JBVVQQ010000146.1:0-372 GCF_055811135.1 Mesorhizobium sp. WSM4817
CGCTCCCGCGACGGCGCGGTCGAGTTCCTGCTGGTCACTGCGCGCCGTCAGCCGGGCGAATGGGTGCTGCCTAAGGGCCACATCGAGGAGGGCGAGCAGCCCGATCAGGCGGCGGTGCGCGAGGTCGAGGAAGAGGCCGGCGTCCGCACGCGCGTCGTACGGCCGCTTGGCGATATCGAGCTGATCGTTTCCGGCCAGCCCCAGCGCATCGCCTTCTTCCTGATGTTGGCGACCGGGGATGGAGAAGACCGCGAAGGGCGCCACTTTGGCTGGTTCGGGCTAGAGGAAGCGCTCGGTCGCATCACCTTTGCGGAATCGCGCGAGCTGATTGCCCGGGCGGGCGGTCTAGTGGAGAAGGCGCGCTAGCATGAG
>NZ_JBVVQQ010000147.1:0-372 GCF_055811135.1 Mesorhizobium sp. WSM4817
CGCTCCCGCGACGGCGCGGTCGAGTTCCTGCTGGTCACTGCGCGCCGTCAGCCGGGCGAATGGGTGCTGCCTAAGGGTCACATCGAGGAGGGCGAGCAGCCCGATCAGGCGGCGGTGCGCGAGGTCGAGGAAGAGGCCGGCGTGCGCACGCGCGTCGTACGGCCGCTGGGCGATATCGAGCTGGTCGTTTACGGCCAGCCCCAGCGCATTGCCTTCTTCCTGATGTTGGCGACCGGGGATGGGGAAGACCGCGAAGGGCGCCACTTTGGCTGGTTCGGGCTAGAGGAAGCGCTCAGTCGCATCACCTTTGCGGAATCGCGCGAGCTGATTGCCCGGGCGGGCGGTCTAGTGGAGAAGGCGCGCTAGCATGAG
>NZ_JBVVQQ010000148.1:0-363 GCF_055811135.1 Mesorhizobium sp. WSM4817
GCGGAAGCAACGGATCGCCTTGCTAGTGGACGCCTGGACCACTCTGCTGCTGAGGAGCGCGGGGGCTGCCGCCCATTTTCCGTTATCCCGCGAACAATTCTTTGTACCCTGTCGTCACCATCCAGTTCGCCCGATCAAGATGGCTTCGCGCGGCTTTGCGGGCGCGCTCCGGTTCCTGTAGCGGATCGATGCCGAGGATCTCCTGCGCCATCTCCTCATAGCTGGCATCATCGGCGGCCGCATCCAGGAACCTCAGGTACAGCGTGTGGTGCTGCTTATCGTACGTGGTCAGGCTGTCGGACCATGGCACTTCTTCCTGGATTGCCGGTTTCGTTCCGACTTTCATGGCAGTTCGGTACTCCA
>NZ_JBVVQQ010000149.1:0-359 GCF_055811135.1 Mesorhizobium sp. WSM4817
AAGGAAAAGCTGCGCGATATCATGCCGGCGCTCGGCATGACCGAAGGTTTTGACGTCGGCCTCGAAATGTCGGGTGCGGCACCCGCCTTCCGCGACATGATCGACACCATGAACAATGGCGGCAAGATCGCCATTCTGGGCATCGCGCCGACCGGCTTCGAGATCGACTGGAACAAGGTCATCTTCAAGATGCTGCATCTCAAGGGCATCTATGGCCGCGAGATGTTCGAGACCTGGTACAAGATGATCGCCCTGGTGCAGGGTCCGCTCGACGTCAGTGGTTTGATCACCCACCGCATCGGCGTGGACGACTATATTTCCGGCTTCGAGGCGATGAAGAGCGGCAATTCCGGCAAGGT
>NZ_JBVVQQ010000150.1:0-351 GCF_055811135.1 Mesorhizobium sp. WSM4817
CGAGCAGGGTGCGGCAAAGACACCTTTCATGCGTTTCGGCGACACGGTCCGCATCGAGATGAGAGACAAGGCCGGCCACTCGGATCTTCGGCGCGATTGAGCAGACGGTGACGCAACACAAGAAGGAAGCCTGAGACCATGGCCAAGCAATTCGCATCTGTCGGCGATATGGCAGAGAAAAGGATCTCCTTCACCGAGATCGGCCGCGACTTGTGGGCCTTCACCGCCGAGGGCGACCCGAACACTGGCGTCATCATCGGGGACGAATCGGTGATGGTGATCGACGCTCAGGCCACGCCCCGACTGGCCGGCAAGGTGATCGAGAAGGTCAGGACCGTCACCGACAAGCCG
>NZ_JBVVQQ010000151.1:0-351 GCF_055811135.1 Mesorhizobium sp. WSM4817
CTCAGATGGTTCTATGACCGGCGCGACCTGGCCGAGGTCAAGCGCGACCTGGCGCAGTGGATCGCCAAATGGCAGGCAAAATACCCGAAGCTGGTGGATTGGGTGGAGAACAACATCGAGGAGACGCTGAGCTTCTATCGGCTGCCGCTGCCGCATCACAAGCACATGAAGTCGACGAACATGCTGGAGCGGCTGAACCAGGAGATCAAGCGGCGCACCCTGGTCGTTCGCATCTTCCCCAACCCGCAGAGCTGTTTGCGGCTGGTTCGGGCATTGGCGGTGGAGATCCACGAGAACTGGCTCGAGGCGACCCGCTACCTCAACATGGATCATCTGCGCGAGCACAAGAAG
>NZ_JBVVQQ010000152.1:0-350 GCF_055811135.1 Mesorhizobium sp. WSM4817
CGAGCAGGGTGCGGCAAAGACACCTTTCATGCGTTTCGGCGACACGGTCCGCATCGAGATGAGAGACAAGGCCGGCCGCTCGATCTTCGGCGCGATTGAGCAGACGGTGACGCAACACAAGAAGGAAGTCTGAGATCATGGCCAAGCAATTCGCATCTGTCGGCGATATGGCGGAGAAAAAGATCTCCTTCACCGAGATCGGCCGCGACTTGTGGGCCTTCACCGCCGAGGGCGACCCGAACACTGGTGTCATCATCGGCGACGAATCGGTGTTGGTGATCGACGCTCAGGCCACGCCCCGACTGGCCGGCAAGGTGATCGAGAAGGTCAGGACCGTCACCGACAAGCCG
>NZ_JBVVQQ010000153.1:0-348 GCF_055811135.1 Mesorhizobium sp. WSM4817
GCGGAAGCAACGGATCGCCTTGCTAGTGGACGCCTGGACCACTCTGCTGCTGAGGAGCGCGGGGGCTGCCGCCCATTCTCCGTTATCCCGCGAACAATTCCTTGTACCCTGTCGTCACCATCCAGTTCGCCCGATCAAGATGGCTTCGCGCGGCTTTGCGGGCGCGCTCCGGTACCGGATCGATGCCGAGGATCTCCTGCGCCATCTCCTCATCATCAGCGGCCGCATCCAGGACCCTCAGGTACAGCGTGTGGTGCTGCTTATCGTACGAGGTCAGGCTGTCGGACCATGGCACTTCTTCCTGGATTGCCGGTTTCGTTCCGACTTTCATGGCAGTTCGGTACTCCA
>NZ_JBVVQQ010000154.1:0-324 GCF_055811135.1 Mesorhizobium sp. WSM4817
TATCTGCACTGGTCGGATCGCAGCCATTACCAAGGAGCCGGGAACGGCTCGCTGATGCTGCTGTCGTTTAGCTTTGATGCTGGCGTTACGACCTTGTTCGGGCCTTTGTTGGCGGGCGCCAAGCTTCGTCTTGTCAACCCCATTGCCCAAATACATGCGCTGGCTGGTTTAGAGGATGGTCAGACCTATGATCTAATCAAGCTGACGCCTTCGCATTTAAGCCTGCTGAACAAGCGGCTTGAAGCCGACAAGGGACCAGCCCCGACCAGAGCGCTCATGGTCGGGGGCGAGGCCTTGATCCCGGCAGACATGCAGTTTTGGCAA
>NZ_JBVVQQ010000155.1:0-322 GCF_055811135.1 Mesorhizobium sp. WSM4817
CTCAGCCCCGGCAGGTCCAATGACCCGACGGTGTTGTTCTTCCAGGCCAGCATCACCTGGAACAACGGCGTGTGATCGAGGGCCCGCGGCGGCTTGACGATCTCGACCACCTGCTCGAACGGCAGGTCCTGATGCTCCTGGGCAGCCAGCGCCGTGCGCCGCGTCCGCTCCAGAAGCTGCGACACGCTCGGCTCGCCGGACAGGTCGAGCCTAAGCGCCAGGGTGTTGACGAAGAAGCCGATCAGCTCTTCGATCTCGCGCCGGCCGCGATTGGCGCTCGGAACGCCGATCACGACGTCGTCCTGCCCCGACAGGCGCGAAA
>NZ_JBVVQQ010000156.1:0-306 GCF_055811135.1 Mesorhizobium sp. WSM4817
AACAGGCGCGGTTCTGGTACGCTACAAAGCTTATTGCTCCGTCTTTAGGATCAGAACAGCCAAAAAAAGGTGGGCAGCTAGCCAGCTACCTGGAGGTATTCGATGCCTTCGATGGCTGGAAAGATCAATCCAACGACCAGCGCTGAAGCCGATCCGCATCCGCAATAGCAAGTACCTCAACAATCGGATCGAGCAGGACCATCGGCGCATCAAGCGCCGCACGTCTAGGCAGCGGTCTTGATCTCGGCCATGACGCCGACGATGTCGTTCACCACCGTCTCGACCAGCTTCTGGTCGTCGCCCTCG
>NZ_JBVVQQ010000157.1:0-298 GCF_055811135.1 Mesorhizobium sp. WSM4817
GCCAAGCTCAGTCGGGCGATGCAGCGGCGCAGAATGAAGACTGCAGCGATCCTTGGCGCCCCCCTCTGTCCTGCCGGACATCTCCCCCACTTGGGGGGAGATTGGCTGCTTCACCCGCAGCTTGATCCGTCCAGCGTCGGCGATTGGCGAAAGCGGCGATGACAGCCAATCTCCCCCCTTGTGGGGGAGATGTCCGGCAGGACAGAGGGGGGCGCTGTCCCGCCGGCATCTCAAGGGTTTTGCACCATGGCGCATTCGGCCACTGGTCAAGTAGATACGCCCGGTTCGCCTTCCCACA
>NZ_JBVVQQ010000158.1:0-297 GCF_055811135.1 Mesorhizobium sp. WSM4817
GGATGCGCCATTTCGAGCGTTGCAGGATGCAGGATGAAAACCGTAGCGATCCTTCGCGCCCCCCTCTGTCCTGCCGGACATCTCCCCCACAAGGGGGGAGATTCGCTGTTTCAGCGCCCCGCTCATTCCTGCGGCGTTGGAGATTAGCGAAAACCGGCGTGACGGCCGATCTCCCCCCAAGTGGGGGAGATGTCCGGCAGGACAGAGGGGGCGCTGTCCCGCCGGCGTTCAAAAGCATCCACAGTTGCAACGCTCGAAGGAGTGGCGAGGGCCTACTTCACCGCGCCTGCGGTCATG
>NZ_JBVVQQ010000159.1:0-277 GCF_055811135.1 Mesorhizobium sp. WSM4817
GAGGCAAGAGCATTGAGCGGCACGACAGCAGCCGACAGATAGAGGAGCGGCTTCAGTACGGGGTGATCGAAAAAACGTGCGAACCATGGCGCAATCAAAAACATTATGGCCGCGATAAAAAGCGACACGATAATCGTGTACCAGAATATCGCCGTTTTCTCTTCAGCTGATTCAACCGAACGCTGGACGATTACCGTCGAAAACCCCCGATCGACAAGAATTTGTGATAACGCCACAAAGAACATGACAAGGGCAAAGATGCCAAAGTCAGTCGGGG
>NZ_JBVVQQ010000160.1:0-272 GCF_055811135.1 Mesorhizobium sp. WSM4817
GGCCGAAGACGATAATTCAGCGAAACTGGGCCCCGGCCCTGGCCGGGTGGAAGGGAAGTGTGGCCAGGCCTTACGCCGCCATCTTCAGGTCCAGCCGCTCCCAGATCTCGACCAATGCCGCGACCAGTTCCGCCATCATCGCCTCGTCATGCGCCGGACCCGGCGTGAAGCGCAGCCGCTCGGTGCCGCGCGGGACGGTCGGGTAATTGATCGGCTGCACGTACACGCCATATTCGGCGAGCAGGATGTCGCTGATCTTCTTGGCCTTGACC
>NZ_JBVVQQ010000161.1:0-268 GCF_055811135.1 Mesorhizobium sp. WSM4817
TCCAGGTGATGCTGGCCTGGAAGAACAACACCGTCGGGTCATTGGACCTGCCGGGGCTGAGTGTGGAGGCTGCCGGGGAGGGGTATGATCAGGTCAAGTTCGATCTGGAGCTCGACCTTGGCGAGCATGGCGAGGAGATCGCCGGAACATTTGGCTATGCCACGGCGCTGTTCGACGAAGCGACGATCGAGCGGCAGCGCGGCTATCTTTTGGCATTGCTGCGGGCGATGGTTGCCGATGCAGGCCAGCCGGTCGGCCGCATCGACAT
>NZ_JBVVQQ010000162.1:0-260 GCF_055811135.1 Mesorhizobium sp. WSM4817
GCCGCATATGTTCGCGCAGCGGCTTCACGCGCGCGATCTCCCGAATGATCGCATCCGCGAAGGCCGCCGATGTGCGGCGCCCGCCGGGGGCGGTGCCATCGGGCAACACCATCGGCACGATCACGTCAAAGGTATGGGCCGGGCGCCGCGGATTGGCCTGATGCCATTCGATCAGGCGCGCGAGCTGGTCGAAGCGGGACAGAACATCTTCGACCGAGGCACGGGTCCCCTTTTTACGATGCATGGCGATCGATCCGGCT
>NZ_JBVVQQ010000163.1:0-260 GCF_055811135.1 Mesorhizobium sp. WSM4817
CAACCGGTTGGAGCGGCTGCTCAACCTGGGTGCGCCGGAGATCATCGTCAACAACGAGAAGCGCATGCTGCAGGAGGCCGTCGACGCACTGTTCGACAACGGTCGCCGCGGACGCCCGGTCACCGGTCCGGGTAACCGTCCGCTGAAGTCGCTCAGTGACATGCTCAAGGGCAAGCAGGGTCGGTTCCGTCAGAACCTGTTGGGCAAGCGCGTCGACTACTCGGGTCGTTCGGTCATCGTCGCCGGCCCGACCCTCAAGT
>NZ_JBVVQQ010000164.1:0-257 GCF_055811135.1 Mesorhizobium sp. WSM4817
CGGTACGCACGCTCAGATGGCGCAGGGTTGTCGGTGGGGGGCCCCCCCCCCCCCCCCCCCCCCCCGGGGGGGGGGGGGGGGGGGGGGGGGGCCCCCCCGGGGGGGGGGGGCGGGGGGGGGGGGGGGGGTGGTGGGGGGGGGCGGCGGGGGGGGGGGGGGGGGGGGGGGGGGGGTCGGGGGGCCGGGCGCCGGGGGGGGGGGGGGGCGCGGGGCGGGGGGGGGGGGGGGGGGGGGACGGGGGGGGGGGGGGGGGGGGG
>NZ_JBVVQQ010000165.1:0-256 GCF_055811135.1 Mesorhizobium sp. WSM4817
GCATCGCACCGTCTCACGCGCCTTGGCTCGCAATGTAACGGGAGGGCGGCGGGGAAAGCGCCGCCCTCGGGCCATTTACGCGGCCATCTTGTCGCAAGCCTCGGCGCACTTGCGACACGCGGCGACGCAATCCTCCATGCCGTCCAGCCCTTCGCAGCTCGACGCGCACGCCCGGCAAATCTCGGCGCACTCGCGGCAGATATGCCGGTGATGCTCAGATTTCCGCGCCATGAAGTCGATCGCGACCGCGCAAATC
>NZ_JBVVQQ010000166.1:0-254 GCF_055811135.1 Mesorhizobium sp. WSM4817
AAACGCCGGCGCCGGCGAAGCGGACCGGCAAGAAGGTCGCAGCTTGACTTTATCTCTCGAGGGTCGTTCTGGAGCGCGCAGCTGCTATCGGCATGATCTGCGCAGAATAGGAAAAGGCGGGGACCAAACCACGCCTTACCTCGCGTTCATTCGCTCTTGCCGGGACGCAGGAGAAAGTTTCAGCCAGTCTTCGCACAACCCACGCATCTACAAGGATCGCATCGTTGGCGACTAGGCTGGCACGCCACCACCAT
>NZ_JBVVQQ010000167.1:0-249 GCF_055811135.1 Mesorhizobium sp. WSM4817
GAAGCTGAAATAGAAGACCAGCGAGCCGACAAACCGCGGTTCGATTGATGCCGGGACCGTGATGCAGAGCTGCAGGACCAGCCCGGCCAGGCCGACGACCAGACCAGTGATCTGCAGCAACCGACCCATTGGGCTAGGCAGCAGCGCCGCAGCCCGAATTGCCCGCCTGCCAGCGGGAAATGTCCGAGCCGATGCGCGCGCCGAGCGGTTCCGCCATCAATGGGCCGAACACGTCGACGCGGCTCGAAT
>NZ_JBVVQQ010000168.1:0-244 GCF_055811135.1 Mesorhizobium sp. WSM4817
GTTTTTCGACAGCGAGCGCTATGATCTGTCGGCAGTCGGCCGCGTCAAGATGAATATGCGCCTGGAGCTGAAAGCCGAGGATACCGTGCGCGTGCTGCGCAAGGACGACATCCTGGCCGTCGTCAAGACCCTGGTCGAACTGCGCGACGGCAAGGGCGAAATCGACGATATCGACAATCTCGGCAACCGCCGCGTGCGCTCGGTTGGCGAGCTGATGGAGAACCAGTACCGCGTTGGGCTGCTG
>NZ_JBVVQQ010000169.1:0-243 GCF_055811135.1 Mesorhizobium sp. WSM4817
GTCGCCGACACCCCCGAACTCCGCGCCGCCTATGCCCAGGCGCAGGCGATGCTCGCCGAATATGGCATGGAGGCCGGACAGGATCCGCGCATGTTCGCCGCCTTCAACGGCGTCGATCTGGCGCCCTTGAGCGAAGCCGAGGCGCGTAGCGTCGCGCTGACCCGCCGCGATTTCCGCCTGTAAGGCGTGGCGCTGGATGAGGAGGCCAAGGCCCGCTTCCGCGCGATCGGGGTCGAGCTCAAT
>NZ_JBVVQQ010000170.1:0-240 GCF_055811135.1 Mesorhizobium sp. WSM4817
ATGGTGCCATCCGCCTTCGTGCGGCTCGAGGCCTTGCCGCTTACGCCGAACGGCAAGCTGGACCGCAAGGCACTGCCTGCCCCCGACGACGACGCATATGCGCACGCCACCTATGAGGCGCCGCGGGGCGCGATCGAGACGGCGCTGGCAGAGATCTGGGTGCAGCTGCTCGGGATCGAGCGCATCGGGCGCCACGACAACTTCTTCGAACTCGGCGGCCACTCGCTCCTGGCGGTGCAG
>NZ_JBVVQQ010000171.1:0-240 GCF_055811135.1 Mesorhizobium sp. WSM4817
GTATCAACGGCACGTATGGCCTATTCGCAGGCGACCTCTATTCGGTGGAAGTCCGCAACGGCATCGGCGGAACCGTCGTCGCGTCGCCTGACTTCACCGCCCCAATGGGGCCGCGTCTCCGTGATGCGCAGGGGAACATCTTCACGATCAACGGCCCCGCGTGGGCTTGGGAGCAGTCATGAGTGCCTGGGTGAAGGTCTACGAATCGACAGACCAAACCATCGAGCAGCGCATCACCGG
>NZ_JBVVQQ010000172.1:0-238 GCF_055811135.1 Mesorhizobium sp. WSM4817
ACCTGAAGCGGGGGGGCCGGGAAAAGCGCCGCCGGTGAGGGGGGGTGGGGGTGCCCGTGCCCGCGCTGGGTGGGGCAGGGATAGCCCCGGGGGGGGGGTTGGGGGGGGGGGGCCCCCCCCGGGGGGTTTTTTTTTTTTTTTTTTGGGAGGGCCGCGCACCCACCACAATAAGAACAAAGGGACAGAGCCACACAACCAACACACAAACAAACACGAACAAAAAAAACAGAAAAAACAA
>NZ_JBVVQQ010000173.1:0-236 GCF_055811135.1 Mesorhizobium sp. WSM4817
CCACCGGCTCCGCCCGTGCCGCTGGCCGGGAATGGCGGGCAGACCGGCCTCGGACCCGCTGCTTAGAGGGTGCCATGGTCGACCTGACGCCGTCACAAAAGGAAGTTCTGGCCGCGGACGGGCCCCAGCTCGTCGTCGGCGGTCCCGGCTCGGGCAAGACCACGGTGTCGATCCTGAAGGCGGCGAAGATAGCGCGTGAAAAATTGCGGCCTGGGCAGCGCATCCTTTTCCTGAGT
>NZ_JBVVQQ010000174.1:0-234 GCF_055811135.1 Mesorhizobium sp. WSM4817
CCGCCCCGGGGGTGCTATGTGTGGTTTTTTTTTTTTTCGTGTCCCCCTCCCCGCGGGGGGGGGGGGGGCCTTGTCTCACCCCCCGGGGGGGGGGGTTTTTGGTGTTGGGGGTGGTTTTTTTTTTTTTTTTTTTGGGGGTGTTTGGTGGGTTGTTTTTTTTTTTTTTTTTTTTGCTCTAATATTTGGGGGGGGGGGGGGGGGTTTTTTTTTGCGCGCCGCGCCGGGCCCCCCAGG
>NZ_JBVVQQ010000175.1:0-231 GCF_055811135.1 Mesorhizobium sp. WSM4817
TTGTGTCGTGGGTGGGGTGGGGGGGTGCGTTGGGTGCGGCCGGCGCGCCCCCGCCGACCTCTCTGTTGGTTGTGCTGGGCGGCGTGGTGTTTTGGGTGGGTGGGGGGGGGGGGGGGTTTTTTTTTTTGGGGTTTTTTTTTTTTTTTTGTTTTTTTTTTTGTTGGTTTTTTTCTCCGCCGAAAATTTTTTTTTTTGTGGGTGGGGGTTGGTGGTGGGGCGCGCCCGTATCCT
>NZ_JBVVQQ010000176.1:0-229 GCF_055811135.1 Mesorhizobium sp. WSM4817
CATCTAATGCCTTATCGCACAACTCGGATGGTACCTGAACTGTGCTTCCACCCCTTCCCGTCCGAATCCATGTGATCTTGGCTTTTCGGAATGCTATGTACTGTATCAACCACATACTTTCGGCGATCAAAGCATCTTGCTTTTCCTTTGAGATGTAATCCATGTTTGGATTTGTTCCGAATGGGACAGCGGGGCTCGCTGGAACAGGCATCAGTTCGTCTCCTTATTG
>NZ_JBVVQQ010000177.1:0-226 GCF_055811135.1 Mesorhizobium sp. WSM4817
CGGGGACAGGATTTGAACCTGTGACCTTCAGGTTATGAGCCTGACGAGCTACCGGGCTGCTCCACCCCGCGTCAACTAGACGGCGAATGCCGGCCGGCGCGGCCCGAGTTCCCGATTGGCGGGCCTGTTTTGTAAGGAGAAGACTGGATTTTTTGCAACGTGCGTTTTGCAGACCTGGCAGCGACCTACTCTCCCGCGTCTTGAGACGAAGTACCATCAGCGCTGG
>NZ_JBVVQQ010000178.1:0-225 GCF_055811135.1 Mesorhizobium sp. WSM4817
GATCAGCGAGGTGAGTCGGGCTAAAGCGGTTTGTCGAGGGCGAGGATCGCCGGCAAGCGGCACTGCTTCCCGAGTGCTCGTGCTGGTGGCGGTGTTCGGAGTGACATTCCTCAAGGAACATCGTTGTCGAACTGGGCAGGGGTTGCCTTTGATCGCAACAGGCGCGGTTCTGGTACGCTACAAAGCTTATTGCTCCGTCTTTAGGATCAGAACAGCCAAAAAAAG